>NZ_JASPCQ010000003.1:0-227180 GCF_030230305.1 Actinotignum sanguinis | reverse complement strand
TTTGACTCGAGTTTTTGGATGGACAAAACGTGTTGGTTTAACCCCGACTTTCCCGCACCACACCACCACAAACCAGGACTCGGACTCGGCTTAAATAAGTAAATGCCGAATCCGAAATGCAAAACATGCACACACCCCACCCAGAAATGGGGAACAACCCCGACCGGGAAACCGCGCTATTACTGCCCGCACTGCAAAACCACACAGACCCGACATAACACCACCACAGCACGCGACCTCACAGCCTTCTGGGACTACCTGCTAGGCGAATACACCTACCGCCACCACCCAGGCCAGGGACGCTCCTTGCGACGCCGTTTCGCTCCGCTATGGAAACTCTGGCCGGTCCATACCACCGTGAAAGAACACCACCACGTCATCTTCGTTGACGGGATCTACCTTGCCCACCGCCTGGCCGTGTTAATAGCCTGCACAAAAACACACGTACTGGGCTGGTACGTGGCTAGAAACGAGACCACCGCTGCCTGGACGGCGCTTTTCTCCCGTATCGCAGCCCCGGACGTAGTGGTATGTGACGGAGGAAGCGGGATCGCCAGTGCTGTCAAGCATGCCTGGCCCACCACCCGTGTCCAACGCTGCACGTACCATGCTTTTTGTACCGTGAAACGCCATACCACGACCAGGGCGCGTACCCAGGCCGGTGTCGAGCTCTACGGCCTAGCTAAAGACTTGCTTAGCATTTCCACCCGCAAGGAAGCACTCGAATGGATCGAGCGTCTAAGAGTGTGGAACCAGACCTGGAAAACACTACTGGCAGAGAAAACACGGCTTAGTGATGGCCGGATCGTTGACACGCACGCCCGCCTCCTGAAGGCGCGTAACTCGCTGAACACACTGGTAGGTAACCAGACACTATTCACCTACCTAGAGCCCGCACTGGTCGTGGAAGACGACCCGATTCCTGCTACCTCGAATCTAATCGAGGGAAAGATTAACTCGGCGCTACGGGCGATGCTGCGCCGTCATCGGGGTATGAGCCTGCTCCACCAGGTCAAGGCAGTGTTGTGGTGGTGTCAACGCCATACCGAGAACCCGGGCAGTGCTGGGCAGGTCTTACGCGAGACGGTCAGTGATGAGCAGATCGCTGCCCTTTTCGCTCGGGCCCGTGAGCGTCACCAAGCACAGGCCGAGGCCGAGATGTGGGGGACGGGTATTGAATGGACCGATCTACACAACGGGACTAAATGGAACCCAACCTACTAAACCGTAACCAACACATTTTGTCCTATAGCCCGGGAGAGGAGCCTCGATGGCGAAGCGTAAGAAGAAAGACCGCGGCGGTGTGCTGACCTGGGTGGGAATCCTCGCTATCGCGCTCGCGAGCATCGCGGATTTTGTGCTGTTTTTCTTTGATGATGGCTCCCGATATATCCTCTACACCCTCCCGCTGTGGTTCCTCGGCATCGGGTGTTTTGCCTGGCTGGGGCGGAGCGAGGAGCGCGGAGGGAAAACAGGTGATCAACGGGGTAGATGATAGTTACGCATCTCGTCTGCGCCTCTTTTGCTTGTTGGACCATTTCGCCCGCGGCGTGAATATTGTGCGCGGCGGGCCGTGCTTGAGGCAGGGGCAACGCGCTCGGCATAACGTGGCGCGCGCTATCCTCACCGTCACGTCACCAAATTCTCGGTACGATAGGGGAATGACCAGCGCGGAGCCCTGCCCCGCGCAGCAGGGCAAGTACAGGTAGGCCGCTCGCGGCCGTGACAAGGAGCCGCACAGTTGAGCCAATCGCAATCCTTCGCGTTCGATACCCAAACCCGTATCCCCAAGGTACGTATCGGGGTCGGCCGCGCGCACGGCAAGGCGATCCTATTCGGCGAACACGCCGTGGTCTACGGTGCCCCGGCAATTTCTCTTCCCGTTCATGTGCTTCCCGTTATCGCCAACGCCACCATCACCACTGGCGAATCAACGATTAGTTCCGAACTTTATCGTGGCCCGGCCGCTTCCGCACCGGAGCGCCTGAGCCCCGTGGTCGCGGCTATCGACGCCGGGCTTGATTTCGTGGCCCCGGGCAGCTCCGCCCACGTCACCATTTATTCCGATATTCCTTATGAGCGCGGACTCGGCTCCTCAGCGGCGGTCGCTGCCGCGATTGTTTCGGCCATTGCCGATGCCGCGGGGGTGCGCCTCTCACCAGCCGAGCGTTTCCTCCTCATCCAGGTGGCCGAACGGGTGGCCCACGGGCGCCCCTCGGGGATGGATGCGCATGGCGTCGTCGCCGATACCGTTATTAAATTCCAGCGCCCAGACGTCACTCCGTTGATCGTGGCGCGCCCCCTCCACGTGGTTATCGGTGATTCCGGGGTTCCCGGAGCTACACGGCAAGCCGTCGGCTCGGTCCGTGAGCTGCGCGAACAGTTCCCGGCGAAAGTGGAGACCCTGGTGGCGCGCCTGGCCGGATACGCGGCGGATGCGGAAATGCAGCTCGCAACGGGGGACTGGGCGAGCATGGGGGAGAATATGTGGCGCGCCCATGCTACCCTCGCGCAGCTGGGCGTTTCCTCCGCGGAACTCGATACTCTTGTAAACGCTGCTCACGGTGCTGGCGCGCTCGGCGCGAAGATGACCGGCGGTGGGATCGGCGGGTGCGTTATCGCCCTGGCGGAGAACAGTGCTCACGCGAAAGACATCGCCGCGGCGCTGAGTGCAGCCGGCGCAGCTAACGCCTGGTCTACCTGGGTGGAGGCCAGCAAATGAGCACCGCGCGCGCCCACCCGAATATCGCCCTCATCAAATACTGGGGCAAAGCGGATGACGAGCTCATGCTCCCTGCCGCACCTTCCGTTTCCCTTACACTCGATATTTTTCCGACGACGACGACAGCCCGCCTCGCCCCCACTTCCCACCGTGATCGACTCATTCTCAACGGCCAGGAAGCGAGTGAAAAAGCGCTTGCCCGAGTCGAGCGGGTTCTCGATGTGATACGCGACCAGGCCGGGCGTAGCGAAAAACTGCTGGTCATCAGCGATAATGAAGCACCGACGGGCGCCGGAATGGCCTCCTCGGCCTCCGGGTTCGCGGCCCTGGCGCTCGCGGCTGCCACCGAATACGGAATGGATGTGAACACCGCTCAGCTCTCTCGCCTGGCCCGGCGCGGTTCGGGATCTGCCGCGCGTTCGGTTATTAGCGGGGTGGCGCTCTGGCACGCCGGTACGGATGAAGAATCTTTTGCCGAAGAAATCTCGGCTCCGCCGCTGGCCATGGTCTCGGTGGTATTAAACACTGCTCACAAGAAAATTACCTCCCGGGAAGCGATGGTTACCACCCGCGCTACCTCGCCGTATTACTGCGGCTGGGTGGAATCCACTCGCGATATGGCCGCTCAGATGGTGGATGCCTGCAAGGCGGGGGATATGCAGCGGATTGGTGAGCTCACCGAGCTCTCCGCGCTGCGTATGCACGCTCTCATTATGAGCTCCGAACCGCCGATTCATTACCTCACTTCCGCGTCCTGGCGAGTATTTGAGCTGGCCCGCACTCTGCGCGGGGTGGGTTTGGATGTGTATGCCACCGCGGATGCCGGGCCGAACGTGGTGCTCCTAACCCGCCCGGAGCTCGCCGCCGAAGTGGCACGCCACGCTGAAGCCCTCGGCAAAGTAAGCATTGCTCACGCGGGGAACGGTGCTTACCTCGTGGAGGAGCCGGAGTCTCACCGGGAGGTGTTGTGAGCGAAACAGAGATGCAGGAGGCTCCCGTACGCATCCATGCCAATGCGCCGGGCAAGCTTTATATCGCGGGGGAGTACGCCGTGGTGGAGGCCGGCCGGCCAGCGATTCTTATCGCGGTGAACCGTTTTATCGACGTCGTTCTTACCCCGGCGGAAGGCTCCGGGCTGGTACGTTCGCACGGCAACGGTTTCGCACCTCTCTACTGGCGCCACGAAAACGCGCTCCCTGTTTTTGATGATATTGGCTCCGATTACGCTGCCAATGCGATCCGCACTGTTGAGGCGCTGCGCAGTGAACGCGGCCTCGAGGCCCGCCACTACAACCTTGATATCACCTCCGGTTTGGTCGAAGAGGACGGCCGCAAATACGGCCTGGGTTCCTCGGCCGCGGTAACGGTAGCAATCGTGGATGTGCTCAACCGTTTTTACCATCTCAAACTCACCCTGGAGGAACGCTATAAGATCGCGCTGCTTTCCGTTTTGGAGCGGGCCCCGCGGGCCTCGGGTGGGGATATTGCCGCCTCCACCTACCGCGGTTGGGTCTACTACCGTTCCCCGGACCGCGCGGGCCTGAGCGAATACGCGCGCAGCCACAGCGTGACCGAAACGTTGAACGCCCCGGCGTGGGATTGCTGGGCGGTGGAATCGCTGCCCGCTCCCGTCCACGAAGAACTCCTGGTGGGGTGGACCGGCTTGCCTGCCTCCACCGAGCATCTGGTTTCCGGGGTACAGGCTCGTTCTCGCGGCGCCTACTTCCCCGGTTTCCTAGACGAATACGAGGATGTAGTGGAGCGCCTGGCCACCCAGTTGCGCACTGGTGGCCGCATCGGTGCCGAGGTTACCGCCGCGCGCCGGCTTCTGCGCCAGCTGGGCGCCAGCTCGGGTATCACTATCGAAACCGAGAGCCTGACTCATTTGTGCGACGTCGCCGCCGGGCTGGGGGGAGCTGCCAAATCATCCGGAGCTGGCGGGGGTGATTGCGGGATCGCCCTGGTAGGAAGCGATGTGGATAAAGACGCGGTATATCGGGGCTGGCGCGCAGGTGGCGTCGAACCGCTCGACCTTACGGTGGTGGAAGGATGAGCCCGGCGAATGCTGCCGGCGCGGCTGGGGCTAGAGATTCGCGCGGTGCGGGCGATGGGGTTGGTGCGCGGCAGGATACTTCCCGGGCGGCGCGCAAAGACGAGCACGTAGCCCTGGCGCGTGCGCAGGAAATCCGTCGCAATGATTTCGACTGTGTGAACCCTGTTCACCACGCTTTGGCCGCTTGTGATGTGGCGGCGGTGGACCTGTCTACCCGGGTCGGGACGTTTAGCTGGCCGGTGCCCTTTTATATCAACGGGATGACCGGGGGCACGGAGGCAACCGGGAAGATTAACCGAGTGTTGGCCATCGCGGCGCGGGAGGTAGGCGTGCCGATGGCAAGTGGGTCCGCCTCGGTGGCCCTTGATGATCCGAGCACGGCTTCTTCTTTTACCGTGATTCGGGAAGAAAATCCGCGCGGTTTCGTCATGGGAAATATTGGGGTGGGGCGCAGCGGCGCGGATGCCCGGCGCGTGGTTGAACTTCTGGAAGCGGACGCACTCCAGCTCCATCTCAATGCCGGGCAAGAAATTGTTATGCCCGAAGGGGAACGCGAATTTTCCGGCTGGCGTGCCTCGGTGGAAGAAATCGTGGCGCAGGCCGGAGTGCCGGTGATCGTCAAAGAAGTGGGATTCGGGATCTCGCGGGAAACGCAACGTGTTCTCGCGGATCTAGGTGTGCAGGTGGTCGACGTCGGGGGAGTGGGCGGCACGGACTTCGCCCGTATTGAAAACTCCCGGCGGGAAGCGCGCGAGTACTCCTACCTGGATGGATTTGGCCAATCCGCCCCGCTCTGCCTCCTCGAAGCGGAGGCCGAAAGCGGGCTTGACCTGCTGGCCTCGGGCGGGGTGCGCACTCCTTTCGACGTCGTCCGTGCGCTTATTTTGGGTGCCCGGGCGGCTGGCGTGGCTCGCCAATTCCTCGAGCTGGCTATCCAGGGGGAGGCCGCTGCGGTGGCTGGGCTGCGTTCCTGGCGCGATCAGGTGCGCGCGCTGCTGGCGCTGCTCGGGGTGCGGACGGTCAGTGCGGCGCGGCAGTGCCAGGTGTTCATTACCGGGGAGCTGGCCGAACGGGCCCGGCTGCGCGGCGTCGATCTTGAGTCGTACGCGCGGCGTGGTGCGGCGCACACGAGTTTGTGTCATGCAACAGATATATAGCATTGCTAATACTCTCGCACCACGTTAGTATTGAGAAATGAGAGTGCGCGATCCTGATCTGTACGCTTTCTTCCGAGGAGGTCCCTACCCGAGGCGTTATCCGGCCGGTTTGCAAAAACAACTTACCCGGCGATTGCAGATGTTGAACGCTGCGAGAAGTGTGCACGATCTTCGCCAGCCGCCGGGAAACCGACTTGAGGCACTTTCGGGTAATCTTCGCGGGTATTGGAGTATCCGCGTGAATAATCAATGGCGGGTTGTGTTCCGCTGGGATAATGAAACACAGGAGGCTTATGATGTCTATTTCTGCGACTACCACTAACCAGTATCTTTCGACCCCGGGCGAGATTCTGAAAGAAGAATTTCTTGAACCTCTGGGAATCACTCCTTACCGCCTCGCCAAGACTATTGGGGCATCTCAAACGGCCATTGGGGAGATTATTTCCGGTAAGCGTTCTATCAGTGTTCCTATGGCGTTTAGGTTATCGAAGGCTCTCGGGACAACCCCGCAATTTTGGGTGAATTTGCAGCGCGATTTTGACGTTCTCTCTTTTGATGCATCTGAAGTCGAGAGTATTAATCCGCTTGTTGCCTAATTTACTGTTAGGCGCGAGTTGAATCTGCACGCCTAGTGTAACCAAAACTGCAGGCCCTGGTTGGCTAGTGGGTGGATTCGTGAGCGTATTTGCCGTCATTGCAAAGTTTCGACTCTTGGGGGCGCGCTCACGCAGTGCTGTTGCCGGGCGCACGCGATAGCGATGCCGCACCCAACGATCCGTCTTCCTAAGATGTATAAGATGTAAAAAGTAGTAAAGGCCGAGATCTGCGGATACGCATTGCGCGTAATCCATTCAGATCAAAAGGTAATGTGATGACCGTCAAATCCTCTTCTCTTTGACGCGACGTAGCGGATGGTATTACTCGCTCTTTTCGTGTGGTAGTTCTCGGGAACTGTACTGCGCTCGTACGACATGCGAAGTACAGCTGTGAAAAACATACCGTCTCCCGCCGAGGCTCATGTGACTGCTGAGGTACGTGAGGTTGCCGCATCTCAGCGTTGCGTCCCTGTAAAACGACGCCGCACCGACACCGTATCTGACCTGCCCTAATAACCCCACTCCCACACCGGCTTATGATATGTCCCACAGAGGTGGTTCTTTCCTCAACTGGATTTCTGGGCGGCGAGCGCCTAACGTAATTCCCATGGCGAACAGGACCACTCAGATGCACACCGCGATGCGCGGTGCCTGCGTGCGTACCTGCATGTGCCCCATGTGTTGCATGTGTTGCTGTCGCTAGTTCGCCAGCGGAACCCGAAAATTAGCTGCCCTCATACCTAACGGCCGGGCATTTTCGGATAGCCAGCGCGGACAAGCGGCACCCCGGCGCTCGATTCCCGGGGATTAGCACAATTGTGGATAATGCGATGTCCGCGGTGGCACGGCCTTGCGTCTCGTTCCCAAAATCCCGCATTATCCACGGTCAACCCAACACCAAGTAAGGAAGAACCGTGGCATCTGCACAAACCTCACGTATTCGTCGTCGCGTCCTGGGCGGGCTTTCCGCCCTGGCGGCGCTCACCATGGCCCTTACCGGGTGCTCTAGCCCGGATATATCCGGCTCGGGTGACTCCGCCGCCGGTACTGCCTCCGGTTCCGGGGCCGGCGCAGAAAGCGCCACCGTGGGGGCCCGCACCCCCGAACAGATCAAAGAAGCCGGAACCATCAAGATCGGCACCTTTGCTGATAAGGCACCTTTTGGCTCTCTCGTTGGGAAAAACACCTACGAAGGCTACGACATCGTTTACGGGGAACGCATCGGTAAAGACCTGGGTGTCAAGGTTGAATGGGTCCCGGTGGATGCCTCCTCGCGGGTGGAATTCCTCAAATCCGGGAAGGTTGATATTATCCTCGCGAACTTCACGGTGACTCCGGAACGTGCCGCGCAGGTGGACTTCGCCAACCCGTACATGAAGGTATCTTTCGGTGCTGTTTCCAGCGCGAAGAACCCGGTGCGTTCGGAAACGGAACTCGCGAATAAAAATATTATTATCGTCAAGGGCACCAGTCAGGACGCGTGGATTACCGCCAACCATCCGGAGTGGAAGGTGACGAAGTACGAGCAGTACACCGAAGCCACGAATGCCCTCACCGATGGGCGCGGGGACGTGTGGATCACAGACAACACCGAGGCCCTTGCTTTCACCGAACAAAACAAGGATTTCGTGACAGGTATTTCCTCTTTCGGAGAAGAATCCACCATCGCGGCGGCTGTCCAGCAGGGGAATACCCAGCTGCGCGACTGGATCAATAACAACCTTGTGGAGCTGGGCAAAGAGAATTTCTTCCACAAGAACTTCGAGCAGACCCTCGCCCCGGTCTACGGCACCGCGATCTCGCCCGATGAACTCGTGATCGAAGGCGGGGCTCGCTAAGAGTTCCCTCCTCCCGCAGGCGCGGGCCGTCCTAATGGCCTCAACCGGCCGCCCGCCGTGAACCGAGCGGGCGGCCCGCGCCGCGGAGAGAACTTCTAGCACAGCCAAACCCCAGCGAGGATATTTCATGGATCTATCAGTACTGAGCGAAGCGTGGCCCCTGTATATGCAGGCCATGCTTGTCACGCTCCGCATCGGCGCCATCGGCGTGGCCGCCTCCCTCCTCCTCGGATGGGTGTGCGCCGCGCTCGTGCATTTCCGGGTTCCTATTGCACGCCAGCTCGTGGCTGTCTACATCGAGCTATCGCGCAATACCCCGCTCCTTGTCCAGCTTTTCTTTCTCTATTTCGGCCTCCCGAAAATTGGACTTACCCTCACCGGGGAAACCTGTGCGATTATCGGGCTGACCTTCCTGGGTGGCTCCTATATGGCGGAAGCTTTCCGTTCCGGCCTGGACTCGGTGCCGCGTATCCAGCGTGAATCTGCCCTTGCCCTCGGGCTTACCCGCCGCCAGGTTCTCACCCGGATACTGCTCCCGCAGGCGGTTGCGGTAGCGATGCCGGCGCTCACCGCGAATATTATTTTCCTCGTCAAAGAGACGTCGGTGGTGTACGTCGTCGCCGTTCCGGACCTCATGTACCTGGCCCGCGAACACATGGGCCTGCAATCCACCACGCAGGAATCCCTCCTGCTCCTGACGGTGTGCTACACAATTATTTTGCTTCCCGTGGCCCTCGGGGCACGCTGGCTGGAAGGGAGGATGCGCCGCTATGCTGCCGTTCGCTAACGCCACCTTCGCTTCCGTATCCGCGTATGTAACGACGCCGCCCGACGCCCTCACGCCCACCACCTCCACCACCGGCGGGGAAGGCTGGCGCCCGCTCCTCGACCCGGAAAATATCTCCCTCCTCTTCCAAGGGCTGTGGGTTTCAGTGCGCATCGCCCTCATCGCAATGGCGCTCTCCCTCGTTTTCGGCACCCTCCTGGGCCTGGTCATGGACGTGCGCTCGCGCCTGGTCCGTTTCCTCACCCGCGCTTACGTGGAGGTGCTACGCATCATCCCGCAAGTGGTTCTCCTCTTCATCGTCTACTTCGATTCCACCCGCACCTTCCACCTCGATATGTCCGGCGAGCTCGCCGCGATTATCGTTTTCACCCTGTGGGGGACGGCGGAGATGGGGGACCTGGTGCGCGGCGCCATTGCCGCCGTACCCGCCCACCAATACGAATCCGCCCGTGCGCTCGGGCTCTCCACCCGCCAGCTGCAACGCCACGTGATTCTCCCGCAGGCGATCCGCCAGCTCATCCCCCTCACGGTCAATCTCACAACCCGCATGATTAAAACGACGGCGCTCGTCTCCCTCATCGGCGTCATCGAAATCCTCAAAGTTGCCCAGTCGATTATCGACCGGGAACGCTTCGACTACCCGGATGCCGCACTGTGGATTTACGGCGCGGTCTTCCTCATCTACTTCGTGGTTTGCTACACGATTTCCGCTTATTCGCGCCACTTGGAAAGGAAACTGGCACTATGACAAGCCCGGCATATTCGCAGCCCCTTGACCCTGCCCTCGCACCCAGCCCGCTCGCTTTGCGTGGCGCGGCCTGGCATGTACAAACGCTGCGTTTGGTCGACGTCGACAAAACCTACCCAAATGGCGTGCATGCCCTCCAAGGTATTTCGCTGGAAGTGGCGCCCTCCGAAGTTGTTGTCGTCGTCGGCCCATCTGGATGCGGCAAATCCACGCTGCTGCGCACCATCAACGGACTGGAGGATATCCAATCCGGCAGCATCTCCTACGGTGAACAGAACCTCGCGGAACCGGGCACGGACTGGACCGCGGCGCGGGCCCGCATCGGTATGGTTTTCCAGAACTACGAGCTCTTCCCGCACCTGTCGGTCCTCGAGAATCTGCTCCTCGCCCCGCGCGTGGTACGCAAGGCACCCACCGGCCCCACCCGCGCACGCGCCCTCGCGTTGCTCGACCGCGTCGGCTTGGCGAGCCGCGCCGATGCGCGCCCCAGCCAGCTTTCCGGCGGGCAGAAGCAGCGGGTGGCGATTGTGCGTGCCCTCATGATGGAGCCGGAGGTGCTGCTCCTGGACGAAATCACCGCCTCGCTGGATCCGGAGATGGTGCGCGAAGTGTTGGATGTGGTGCTGGAGCTAGCCGGCGGTGGGATGACGATGCTGCTCGTCACCCACGAAATGAGTTTTGCGCGGGCCATTGCCGACCGCGTGGTCTTTATGGATGCCGGGAAGATCGTGGAAATCGATAGCCCCGAGCGCTTCTTCACCAGTCCTGCCTCGGCGCGCGCCCGCGCCTTCCTCAAGACATTCGTTTTTGAGCCGGTAGACTGAGCGGCGTGACTGACTCGAGAATCACCCCGGACTCGCAGACCCCCATCCCCACCAAATGGGTGGGCCCCATTCACATCTCCGGCCCCGTGCTGAGCGGCGCCGTGGAAGTCCCGCTCGCCACGTATGAAACGCCGCTGTGGCCTTCGTGCAACCGCGGCGCGGATGTCTCGCGCATGGTGGAGGGGGGTATCCGCGTCTGCGTGGCCGATGAGCGCATGTCCCGCTCGGTGCTTTTTATTGCCGACGACGCCGCGGCGGCTCTCCGCGCGGTCACCGCCATCGCGGCGCGGCGCTCCGAGTGGGAGCGGGTGGTGGCCGGGCAGTCGCGCTTCGCGCGCCTGCTGGATATCCACCCCGAAGTGGTGGGGAATTTGCTTTTTGTGCGTTTCGAATTCTCCACCGGGGATGCCTCGGGCCACAATATGGCCACCCAGGCCGCCGAGGCGCTGATGAGCGCGATAGCAGCGGTATGCCCGGAGCTGGAGTACGGATCCATTTCCGGGAATTACTGCATCGATAAAAAGCCCTCCGCCGTCAACGGGATTCTGGGGCGCGGGCGGCGCACCATCGCTGATATTTTCATTCCGGACGAGGTGATCGCCCGGCGCCTGCGCAGTGATGCGCACCGGATCGCCGAACTGAATTACCGCAAAAATTGGGTGGGCTCCACGCTCGCCGGGGCGGTGCGCTCGGCCAATGCCCACTACGCCAATATGCTGCTGGCTGTCTACCTGGCCACCGGGCAGGATGCCGCCAATATTGTGGAGGGCTCCCAGGGCTTCACCCACGTGGAAGAACGCGAAGGCGGGCTTTACGTGTCCTGCACCCTCCCGAATCTCATTGTGGGAACCGTGGGGAACGGTAAGGACCTCCCCGGCATTGAAGCGGTCATGGAGCGCATGGACCTGGCGGACCGGAGCCGGCCGGCCGGGGAAAACTCCCGGCGCCTGGCGGCCATGATCGCGGCTACCGTGCTGTGCGGGGAGCTGTCCTTGTTGGCCGCGCAAACGAATCCGGGTGAGCTTATGCACGCGCACCGTAAATTTGAACGCGGCGGAGCGCCCGCACCGGTGAACAGTGCTTCGGTGAACAGTGTTCCCGCGGGTGAATCCGGTGCCCGCGCAGCGGAGCAGCACTCACGCGCTAAGGAGGACTAAGTGAATATCGGCATTGACGCACTCGCTTGCGCTACTTCGCATTACTGCCTGCCGCTCGCGGATATGGCGGAGGCCCTGGATGTGCCCGTGGGTAAGTACCACGTGGGGCTCGGCCAAGAACATATGAGCATCCCGGCCCTCGATGAGGACGCCGTCACCCTGGGGGCCCAGGCCGGGGCACGCCTCCTGGCCGCCACCGGTACCGCGGGAATCCGCACCGTCATTTTCGCTACCGAATCCGGGGTGGATCAATCGAAATCCGCCGGGGTTTTCCTCCATGCTCTCCTTGAGCTGCCGCGCCATGTGCGCACCGTGGAAATGAAAGAAGCCTGTTACGGGGGCACCGCGGCGCTGCAAAGCGCCCTGGGTATCGTGGCGCGCCACCCGAAGGAAAAGGTGCTGGTCATCGCCGCGGATATCGCCCGCTACGCGGCGGGCGGATCCGGGGAGCCCACCCAGGGAGCCGGTGCCGTGGCTTTCCTCGTCAGCGCGGAGCCGCGCCTGCTGCGCATCCCCGCGGTAAGCGGCGTATACACCGCGGATATTAATGATTTTTGGCGCCCGAATGATTCCAGCACCCCGCTGGTGGACGGCCACCTTTCCATGGACGCCTATATGGATGCCCTTACCGGGGCCTACGATGACTACCTGGAACAGGGCGGCATTCCCGCAGCTCAACTGGCTCGTTTTGTGCATCACCAGCCCTTCGGGAAAATGGCTCGCAAGGCTCACGCTCGCCTCATGGCTCACACGGGTGACTCGCGCGGGGATGAGGTAATCGAAAGCGGCCTTGCTTACGGGCGCCAGATCGGCAACTCCTATACGGCCGCCCTCTACATTGGCATTCTTTCTCTGCTCGGCACCGACCCGGCCGACCTCACCGATACTGCTATCGGGCTGTTCTCCTACGGCTCGGGAGCGGTGGCGGAATTCTTCACCGGTATTCCGGTGGCCGGCTACCGCGAGCGGCTGCGGGAAACCGGGGCCGATGCCGAGGGCGTGGCCGCGCTGCTCGCCGCGCGCGAAACCATCGATTTCCCCACCTACCGCGTCCTGCACGGCTCCCTGCGCACCGACGCCGCCGATTTTTCGACGCCGCCGCAGACCACCGCCCCCTTCCGCTTCGCCGGGGTCAGCTCCGGGGTGCGCCAGTACGAGGTGCGGAGCGGTAGCCGAGCCTGAGCCCCGCGCCGGGTGAACAGCGCTGCGCGGCGGGGGCGTGGCGGCGGGGCGGCGTCGTCGTACCAAGATGGCGACACCCGCGCGTGCGGCGCCCTGCAAAATAATCGCCCCGTGCATAGAAATTCGGCCATACTGGAGGGGTACCACCCGCGCCGGACCGGGCGAAAATCGGCAGTCTCCGAAATCTGATACAGTTTTTCTGCGCGTGTCAAGTGACGAAAGACTTAGGAGACAGTACGATGGGGAACATGACTCAACGACCCGCAGATGTGGAACCGAACTGGAGCGTCTCCGGCGGCGACCACCATCCTGATACCGAATACACGATTTACACTGTTGTTCATCGCCCGGCCGGCAGCCCGGCCCCCGCGGATCTTTCCGGTGCCACGGCGCGCATCGATGACGTTATTGCCGCGCACCCGGAGGTCACCCTGCGTGGCTTCTACGATCTATCCAATTTGCATGAGCATGCCGATCTCATGGTGTGGGTGCACGGAAAAGAGCTTGCCCCGCTCCAAGATTTCATGCGTGACCTGCGTACCACCCCGCTTTTCGAGAATCTTGACGTGACCTGGCAGGTTCCCGGGGTGCACGTGGCCGCGGAATTTAACCGCATGCACGCCCCGGCTTTCCTGGTCGGTGATAAGCCGCTGACCTGGCTGTGCACCTACCCCTTCGTGCGCCACGCGGATTGGTACCTCATGGACGGCAAGGAACGCGCCGTGCACCTGCGTGAACACGGGATGGCCGCCTCGAAATTTGAGGGGATCCTCGCCAATACCGTCGCGTGCTTCGGGATGTCGAATTACGAGTGGATGCTCGCTTTTGAAGCCGAAGATCCCACCCAGATCGTGGACCTCATGCGCGCCATGCGTTACACCCAGGCGCGCCGGTGGATGAAGCACGAAACTCCCTTCTTCTTCGGGCGCCGTTGCGAAACGAGCGAACTAGCCAAGATTCTGCGGTACGAAGCCTAAACAGCGCTGACACAGGAGACTCATGGACTACCAAGCCAGCCAACAGACCAGCGCCGCCCTGGTGGCCGAACGGAAAGCTCCGCGTGCCACGCGCATCACCCGCGCCCCGGGCGAGCATATTCTGGCGGGAAGCCCCGCCGTGCAGCACGCCGCCGCGCGCGGGGAACACTGGGTGAGTGAACCGACCGCCTATGACGCCATCGTGCTCGCCTCCTTCGGCGGGCCCAACGGCCAGGAAGATGTGCTGCCCTTCCTACGCAATGTCACGGCCGGGCGCGGCATCCCCGATGACCGCCTCGAAGAAGTGGCGGTGCACTACCGCCTCAACGGGGGCAGCTCGCCCATCAACGGGCAAAACGCGGCGCTGCGCTCCCGCCTGGAAAGCGAGCTGGCCCGGCGCGGCCACGCTATCCCCGTCTACTGGGGCAACCGCAATTGGGAACCCTATATTTGGGAAGTGGTGCGCGATGCCTACGAGGACGGCCACCGCACGCTCCTGGCCGTTCCCACCTCGGCGTATTCGGGATATTCTTCCTGCCGGCAGTACCGGGAGGATTTCGCGGACGCGCTCGAATACGCGCAGATCCCCGAGGATATGCGGGTGGATAAACTCCGGGAATTCTTCGATCACCCCGGTTTCGTGACCCCCTTTATCGAGGGGCTCGCGGCTGCCTATACCCAGATGCGCGAGCGTGGTTTCGCGGCGGACGAGGTCGAAGTCCTCTTCACCACGCATTCCATCCCCAACCGGGCCAATGAGCTATCCGGCCCGCCCGAACTGGGTGGCGGACTCTACCTGCGCCAGCACGAAGCGGTGCGCGATGCTATCCGTAGCGCGGTAGAGGAGCGGGTGGGGGCCCGCCTGAGCTGGCAGATGGTCTTCCAGTCCCGCTCCGGCCCGCCTCATATTCCGTGGCTGGAACCCGATATTAATGACGTGATCGAAACTTTGCCGGGGCGCGGGCGGCGGGCTGTCGTCGTCGTTCCTATCGGTTTTGTATCCGATCACATGGAAGTGCTGTGGGATCTGGACAACGAAGCCCGGGCCACCGCGCAGCAGTGCGGCCTGGCTTTCGCGCGGGTCTCCACCCCGGAAACGCATCCGGCTTTCGTGGCCGGCCTGGCCGATCTGGTGGAGGAGCGCCTGGAGGGGCGTCCGCGCGCGCAGCGGGCCCACCTCACCGAGATGGGCCCGTGGTTCGATCTGTGCCCGGCGCACTCGTGCCGGAATCCGCACCTGCCCGAATTGCGCGCCATTGGCGGCTTCATCGGGGAGGGCGTAGAGGCGTAGTTATTCGCCGGCTGCGGCCAGCCGCTTCGTTTCGCCTTCTACCTGGCGTGCGGCCTGCTGGGCGACCTCGGTGTCCACGCTTTCCGGGAAGAGCACCGCGCGGTAATAGCGCAGCTCGTCGATGGAATCGTAAATATCACCGAGGGCCCGGTGGTGCCCGAACTTCTCCGGGGACACAAAATACGCCTTGGGGTACCAGCGCTTCGTCAGCTCCTTAATGGAGGAGACGTCAATAATGCGATAGTGGAGGTAATCGACCAGCTCAGGCATGTATGCGGTGAGGAAGGTCTTATCGGTGCCCACCGAATTACCCCCTAGCGGCGCCTTGCCTTCCGGCACCCGCTCCTTGAGGTAGGCGAGCACCTGCTCCTGCGCCTGCGCCACGCTTACCCCGTTCTCCCACTCCTCGATGAGGCCGGAGGACGTGTGCATATCGCGCACAAAATCGTTCATCTGCGCGGCCGCCGCGGCGGAGGGCTTAATAATAATATCGATGCCTGCGTCTACCGGGTGGAGGTTGCCGTCCGTCACGACAACGGAAATTTCCACCAGCTCATCACGCTGGGGATCCAAACCTGTCATTTCGCAATCGATCCAGACAATCGGATCGTTTAGATCGTGGTAACTCACCCCTCCATTCTAAGCACACGCACGCGGGCGGGTGGCTGCGGTCCGCGTGGGGAAAGGAAGGTACGACGACGCCGCGCAGTGGCTCGAAACAGCCGCCGCGCAGTGGCTCGAAACAAGAGCGCCCCCGAAAGGATTCGAACCTTCGACCGACGGATTAGAAGTCCGGTGCTCTATCCACTGAGCTACAGGGGCATAACATGCAGATTATGCACGAGTTGCACAAATGCGCAAAATCTGCAAAATCGGTAAGAACGTGCAAATATGCAAGAACGTACCAAATCTGCAAGTAGCGCTCTTAATGTACCCGAATCGGCGGCGGGGTTAAAACTACGCGCCCGCGTCAAAATAGTGAACAATAGAGGGGTGGCTCAATATCGTGATGTTCCTCGTCTTATCGCTCGCACTATCGACGCGCTCGATAAAGCGCGTTTCCCCCTTGCCTTGCCCGGCTCGCGCGATATCGAAGCGGAGCGCACCCAGCTCATCACTCAGCTGAAAAACCGGGTGCTCCCACGGATGGAACGCGAGGCCACCCCGGCGGTGGTGGTACTCGGTGGCTCCTCGGGGGCCGGGAAATCCACTCTCTTCAACTCGCTTTTCGGGGAAGAACTTTCCGCCGCCTCGGTGCTGCGCCCCACCACCCGCACCCCGGTTATCGCCGTGCACCCGGATGATGCTCCGCTGCTGGAAGGCCACGTGCTCACCACTCTGGCGGACGTGCGGGAAAGCGCGGGTGCGATTCCCGGACTCGTGCTCGTGGACGCTCCCGATCTGGACTCCGTGGATGCCGATAACCGCGCCCTGGCCCGCACGCTTCTCAATAGCGCGGACCTGTGGATCTTTGTGACCACCGCCTCCCGCTACGGGGATGCCACCGCCTGGTCGGTGCTCACCGATGCGCACGGGCGCGGAGTGACCACCGCGGTGGTGCTCAACCGGGTCCCCGCGAGCGCCGCCCCCACGGTGCGCGCGGACTTGGCGCGCCGCATGGAAAGCTCAGGGCTGGGGGACTCCCCGCTCCTCATTGTGGCCGATAACGGGCCCACCGCCGGGCTACTGCCCCCCGCCAGCGTGGCCGAGCTGCGCCAGTGGCTTGCATCCATGTCGGAAACCGGCTTCGGTAGGGCGCTCATCACCCGGGCGGATGCCGCTATGTTCCCGCATATGGGTGAGCGCCTAGAACATATCGCTGCGGCGGTGGAAATGCAGGCCGAAGCGGTGGAGCACCTGCGCACCGTGGTGGAGAAATCCGCTGCCGCGCCGCGCGGTGCCTTGCGTAAAGCCGCGCTCAGCGGGCGTTTCGGGGCCGGGGCTCCCACCACCGCCTGGCTTTCCGCCGCATCGAGCGGCGGGCCGCTGGCCGGCATTAACCCGGCCGCCGCCCCCGGCCTGGGGGCCCGCAGGCGTAGCGGGGCGCGTGACGCTGCCATGACCACTGTTTTTGAAGCGGTGCGCACCGCCGCGGATGTCACCCTCACCCAGCAGCTCAGCGATGCCAGCGAAGCTATCCTTACCGCCTGGGCCGGCGGGGTCATTGACACCCGCGAACTCGCAGCGAGCGCTCGCGCCGCCCTCGACCTGGATGCCATCCGTTTCCGCGCTTTCTCCGCGTGGATGAGCTACCTGAAAAGTGCCGCCCACGCCGCACCGCCTACCCGCTGGTTCGGCATCGCCGGGATGGCCGCGGTGCTCGGGGCTGCGGCCGGGGGAGTGAACGGGGCGCGCGCCCTAGCCGACGGGCTCTACCGGGGCGCGGCCGTGCGCGAGGCACGCGAAGAACTCGCGCGGCTCCTCGACGGGGCAATCACCGAGGTCACGGAGGTGTTCCGCAGCCAGCTTGGCGATGTGGAGCTCGGTTCGGGGCGCACGCTCCGGCTGCGCGCCGTCGAATTTAAAGACAGGTTCTAGTGGAGGAAGGAAAGAAGCTCATGGACACAGGCACCGTGACCGAGCGGTTGGAGCAGCTGCGCGGCGTCGTCGCAACAGGAAAAGATCTGTTCGATCCGTATGTGCTTCAGCGTGCCGAGCGGGAACTGGAGGAAATTTCCGGGCGCCTGGAGGCCGGGCTCGGCCTAACGGTGGCGGCGCTCGCGGGGGGTACCGGTTCGGGGAAATCCACGCTGTTCAATGCGCTTACCGAGCTCAATTTCGCGGACGCGGGGGACGTGCGGCCCACCACCATGGATATCACCGCGTGCGTGTGGTCCCCGGCGGCCCGCCCCGTGCTCGAAGCCCTCGGCGTGAAAAAGGACCGCACCATTTCCCATAATTCGCTGCTGAGCAGCTCGAAGCGCGAGCTTGATTCCCTGGTGTTCCTTGACCTGCCCGACCACGATTCGGTGAGCCTGGGTAATTCCGCGCTTGTCAATCGCATTTTGCCGCTCGTGGACGTGTTGGTGTGGGTGCTCGACCCGCAAAAATACGCCGATCACCTCATCCACGATTCGTATATCGCGGCGATGCGCGAACGTGCTGACCGCATGATCGTGGTGCTCAACCAGATCGATACCCTCCCCGCGGGTGGCACGGAGGCCATTACCGCGGATATCCGCAAGCTGCTGCGCGCGGACGGCATCGCTGATTCTGTTCCGATTTTCCCGGTGTCCGCGCTGCACCGGCGCGGGCTGGAGCCGCTGCGCGACGCCCTGGAAAAGGCGGCCGGGCTGACGAATGCCGCGTTGGAAACCACCGGTGCGTATCTTGATGAGATCGGGGCGCGCCTGGGGGAGGGGCTGGAGGAGCCGCCGGTGCGTCTGGAGGCGGAGAAGGCCGAGGAGATCGCGCGCGGGCTCTCGGTGGCTTCCGGGGTGCCCGCCGTGGCCGAGGCTATTGCCGGGGTGGGGTGGCATTCGCGGGCCGTGGCGCCGCCCGAACAACCCGCCGCCGCGGTGGTTGATGCGCACCGCGAAGCCTGGCTCGCGCACGCGAGTAGCGGTTTGCCGCGGCTGTGGGCGCGCCGCCTGGACGAACAGGTGAGTGACGCAGCTTCCTTGCGCCGCGCCATTGGTGGGGCGTTGCGCGCCGTGCCGGTGCGGCCCGCCGGGCGCGGGGCGCTGCTGGGTGGCGTGCTGGCCGGGGTGGCGCTTGCGGCGGCATGCGTTGCTGCCGGTATCGCGGCGGCGGTGCCGTGGTGGGCTGCGGGTATCGGAGCGGTGCTCGCGGTGCTGTGCGGTTTCGCCCTGGGATGGTGGGCACGACGCCGCAGCGCGGCCACCCGGGCACGCCGCTACCAACGCGCGGTGAACGAGCAGCTTATCGCAGTGGTAGAGAAGCACTGCGCTGCCCCGGCGCGGGAGGTACTGGAGCAGTACGCACGGGTGCGCCAGGTGGTGCGCGGGGAGTAGCGACTGCGGCGGGTTTAGCTAAGCCCGTGATGTGTCGAGTGTTGTGGACTCCCCGGAAAAGAACTATCTATATGGGCAAAACAATCGATAATCCGCCGATAATTCGCGGCGTCGGGTTCTATATGAGCGCTGGGGTAAAATAAATAGCGCAGAAGGTGGGAACAAGGTCTCCCATCATGTCTGAGAGAGGGTCTAGCGGACGCAAGCGCTGCTAGGCTCTCTTCTCATCTCGATGTCGGTCTACGAGCTATTACTGCGCTGACTGTCTGTACCTGGGATTGCTCCTGGATTCAGGGATTCGGTTGAAAGTCGATAGCGTTACGCAAGACGAGTAGCTCCACTATCCACATCTTGCCGAAACGCCGTGGTTATCCACAGCCAGGTGAAGGGGTCTCCCCGCCCGTGTATCAGCGGGTCATGATGGTGTCCACCGCCCGCCCGTGGCGGTGGGAAAGGACAGCATCATGGTTAATGACACCATCGTCGCGGTGCGCGGATATGCCGGCGGCAACCCGAAAGTTTATGAGAATGCCACCAGTGGGGATGTCACTACTGTCAATCTCGGGGTGACACCGCGCTATTTCTCGCGTGAAACTAACCGCTTTGAGGACGGCAATACTATTTGGTACACGGTGCGGGCGCGCGGCACCCTCGGGCGCAATATCCAAACATCGGTGACTACCGGCACCCCGCTACTGGTGCGCGGGCGGCTTGACATGCGCGAATGGACAGGTAAGGACGGTTCCACCATGCGTGGGCTCACCATCTTTGCCGATGCCGTGGGAGTAGAGCTCACCACCGGGCGGGCTAGTTTCGTTAAGGTTCGCCCGGATCCGGGTGCGGAAACAAATGGCGGATCGGCTGGCGCGGTGAATTCCGCGGATACAGCGGCGGGAGAAAGCACCCCGGGGGACAGCCGCTGGCTCACCGAAAATGGTGATCCCTCCGAATCGATGCCAGGGGATGAAGCCCCGGAGGAAGCCATCGGCGTGAACGTTTTTGAAGCGCTGGCCGCGCAGCGCTCTTCGGCCTGAGAAATTCCAATTCCACCCCGGTTCCAGTCACATCGGGGGGACTTTTCGCGGGCGGCTCGGTACACTGGTCTGGGCCGCTCGCGCAACACCTAGCGCGGTGCGCGGCACTGAATCGCGAATCAGGACGGGATAAGTGGCTGAATACATTTACCAGATGATCCACGCTTCCAAGCGTGTGGGGGATAAGACCATCCTTGACGACGTCACCATGGCGTTTTTCCCCGGAGCCAAGATCGGCATGGTCGGTCCGAACGGTGCCGGTAAATCAACAATCTTGAAAATCATGGCAGGGCTGGATGAGCCCTCCAACGGGGAAGCGCGCCTCTCCCCGGGCTACACGGTGGGTATCCTCCTCCAGGAACCTCCCCTCGAAGAAGATAAGACTGTCCTGGAGAACGTCCAGCTAGGCCGCAAGGACATTCTTGACAAGATCTCCCGTTTTAACGCCATCGGTGAAGAAATGGCGAATCCGGATGCTGACTTCGATGCCCTCATGGAAGAAATGGGCAAGCTGCAAACGGAAATCGATGCCGCTAACGCCTGGGATCTGGACTCTCAGCTGGAGCAGGCCATGGCCGCGCTGCGCTGCCCGCCCGGGGATACACCGGTATCCGTACTTTCCGGTGGGGAACGTCGCCGTGTGGCCCTGTGCCGGCTGCTGCTGGAAGCCCCAGACCTGCTTCTCCTTGACGAACCGACGAACCACCTAGATGCCGAATCCGTGCTGTGGCTCGAAAAGCACCTGAAGTCCTACGCGGGCGCGGTTATTGCCATCACGCACGACCGTTACTTCCTGGACAATATGGCGCAGTGGATCGCGGAAGTGGACCGCGGCCGCCTTTACCCCTATGAAGGTAACTACTCCACCTACCTGGAAACGAAGAAAGATCGTTTGGAAATCCAGGGCAAGAAGGATGCCAAGCTCGCCAAGCGCCTCAAGGATGAACTCGAGTGGGTGCGTTCTTCGGCTAAGGGCCGCCAGGCCAAGTCGAAGGCACGTCTGGAACGCTATGAGGAAATGGCGGCGGAAGCCGAACGGACCCGCAAGCTTGACTTCGAAGAAATCCAGATTCCGCCGGGGCCGCGGCTGGGCAATGTGGTTATCGAAGCGAAGAACCTCAAGAAGGGCTTCGGGGACCGCGTGCTCATCGACGGACTTTCTTTCTCGCTGCCGCGTAACGGCATCGTCGGTATTATCGGTCCGAACGGCGTGGGTAAAACCACCCTCTTCAAGACCATCGTTGGTCTGGAGCCCCTCGACGGTGGAGAGCTGAAGATCGGGGAAACGGTGAAGATCTCCTACGTGGATCAGAACCGTGCCGGTATCGACCCGGAAAAGAGCCTGTGGGAAGTTGTTTCTGACGGGCTGGATTACATCCAGGTCGGCCAAGTGGAAATGCCATCGCGTGCCTACGTTTCCGCTTTTGGTTTCAAGGGGCCGGATCAGCAGAAGAAAGCCGGGGTGCTTTCCGGCGGGGAACGCAACCGCCTCAACCTGGCTCTCACCCTCAAGCAGGGCGGCAACCTGCTTCTCCTTGACGAACCGACGAACGACTTGGATGTGGAAACGCTGTCTTCTCTGGAAAATGCGCTTTTGCAATTCCCGGGTTGTGCCGTGGTTATCACCCACGACCGCTGGTTCCTCGACCGCGTAGCCACTCACATCCTCGCCTACGAAGGCACCGATGAGGATCCCTCGAAGTGGTACTGGTTCGAAGGTAACTTCGAAGGCTATGAGAAGAACAAGGTGGAACGCCTGGGCGAAGCCGCACTCAATCCTGGTGCCGGTGCTCATCGTAAGCTGACGCGCTAAAGGCTAGCTGCTATTCCGCCCGCTCGCAGATAGCGTGCGACGCAGGCGAGTTCCGAGCCACGCTAGTGCGTCGGAGCCTGCCGGATGCAGGCGGGAGCGCGGATTAGTGCCGCCAGTTAGCAGCGATAAGTATACGGATATGAGGTAGCTGTTCGGTTATTGTGATAGCCGAACAGCTACCTCATTCGCTGTTATAGGGCGGGTACCGATTTAAGTGCGGGTGGTTATGCTTCGAGGGCTTGGAGTGCGATGGTGGGGTTATTGCGTACCGCGGCTCGCAGCTGGTTCTCCTCCCATTCCCGGATACCATGCTGGAGTGCTTTGCGTGCTTGCGGCGTGCACGCTGCTCCGAATTCGTCAATAACGAAAAGGATGATTTCTTCCAGGCAGGGCCGGAATCTGCGCCCGCCTACGGGGAAATGAACATCAGCAATACGCGGAGTGCGGGCTTCATTCTTGATGCGCCGGCGTGAGCGGCGAGAATGATTACCACCCAGGAGTAAAGCGTGCGTCCATTCGTCGCGGTGGGAATGTACCTGGACATGTGCGCAGGGGATATTTGAGCGTGGTGAGCGAATATAATCCCAGCGCACCAAAGGCTCACTGTTTTTTGCTCCTCGGATGACCGAGAATGTTGATTCATTGACCGTGAGAGAGCCGGTTTCCGGATTAAGGAAAACTTCGTAATCGAAACGGACAATGAGCAGAGGAGCGACGCGAATATCGCCAAGCAATCTTATTGTGGGAAGATCTTCCTTTGGAGCCGTTTGTCTCCGCAGCGAAAATCCGGGGTCCATCAGCTCCCCAACAAGCTGTAAGTGTGCCGCAAACTTATCGGTATAATCATTCAAACGTTCGTTCACCACGGTACAACTCCTCGAAGCGATCCAGGCCTATCATCTCGAAATAAGCGTCAGACTCTTGTGGCCCGAGCTGGTAGTTATCAGCGCGTAGGTCGAATTCTTCGCGGGTCATTCTGACCTCCTGCAAGATCTCTTCCTTGCGCTTGAGAACATCTTCAAGCGAGTTAAACGTAAGCTCCGGAATGCACAACCTATCCTCGGCGATATCCATATGTCTCACTCCTCTGATCGCCTAGTGGCGAAGTAGTTACTTCTCCTTTTCCGCCATTCTTGCATGGCACAGAGCCACAAAAAAGAGCTATTTACCGCCGTGTGGAAAAGTGCAACGCGAGCCGATTTTGTGGATAACTTCTACCCCCGTTGCTTACAGCTAGGGAAGAGGGGAACTCGTAGTGCTTTCGCTACGGATATACGGATATACGGATATGGCGAAATATCGCGCCTAGCCGGTACCTAACTCCTCCTGTTTCCCCATCCTCAAGGCGCGAGATTACTACCGGCACCCTGGAATCAGGTGTACTACTTTCCTTAGTTGAGGGCCGGCAGCGGCACGCGGACCATGCCTTCTTGGCTCATAGAGGCAATATGGCGCCCGTCCTGGAAGAACTTCGCGTTCACGAGGGCGCGCCCGTTCTGCGCGGAAACGCATTTCATCTCCGCCAAAATCCACTCCGACATGTCAAAATTGCGATGCCACCAAATCGCGTGATCGAGGGTGGCCACTGAAATTCCGCGGGAGAGCCAGGCCAGCCCGAGGGCCCGCAGCGCCGGCTCCAACATGAACTGATCCGCGGAATACCCGAGCATCGCCCGCTGGAGAGTACGCGAGGTCCCCGCTGGCATGGGTGAGCGCGCACGTAGCCACAGGTGCTGGCGCGGGGAACCGGAAGGATCGGGCCGCAGGTAAATATCGCCTTCCACCCGCCGCATATCAATCCCGTTCGTGGAAGACATCACTTTCGCGTACACGTTATCCATCGCCCCGAAGAAATCCACCGAGGAGGCCAGCCCCTCCGGCCCGGGAACATCCGGCATTGGAGAAGCCAAGGTAGGCCCGGGCTGGCGCAGCTGGAAGGAGACCCGCGCCGTGAAAATCAAACGGTCACCCTGATACGCCGTAACATTCCGGGTAGAGAAAGACCGCAGATCATTGATCTCCTCCACCTGGAACTCGATGGGCTCATCCAGGTGCCCGGCCCGCTGGAAAGCCGCGGTAATGGAATGCGCCAGCCGCTCATCCTCACCGATGCCGAGCGAGCGCTGCACATCGTCAGCCGCCGCCATGGTGGCCTGCCCGAGCACCTGCCCGCCGTACACTTTCCCGGTGATCTGCACGAGGTTCTGACCGCGATACCGGCCCGTCCCGCAGCGTTCCAGCCGCAAATTATTGAGAATCGACGCCAAGGGCTCAGTGTGTGTTTCCGGTATATCAATGTGGTGCATATCTTCCTCACTCCCGGCGGCGCGCGCCACGCTTACTTTCCCTCCGCCGCGACTAGCTGCTGATATTTCTCAAATAGCACGGCCAGCCGCTCCTCGTCAGAGGCAAAGGGCTTGTTGCGATAAAGTCTATCGACTGCCTCGTCAATTTTTTCGTGTGCTTCGCGTAGATTGCGTGGCATATGGTCGGGGTCGTAGAGTTCCGCGAGTGTTTTTTCGCAGTGATATTCGCGTACATCGAGTACGCGTAGCGCGCGTTTTGTGAGTTCTTCTTGCGACGACGCCGATAACTCTGGCACGGGGAAGGTGTTATAGACCAGGGTATTCGAGTAACGGAGTGAAGTCCCCATATAGCCACCGACAGCACGTAGCCAAGCCATGTGCATTCTTGATGTGAGGAGGCTGAACAGCCAGGGATCGGCGTCGTAAATCGCAAACGCTAGGTTTGAAATCACGGTGTCCGGACCCAGGTACCCGATAGGAACATAGTCACGCCGTTCGGAGGAGACACTAGGCACGATAATCGAATCCGTGGGCTTATAACGGATCTCTACGAAGCGCCATGGGACAGCGCCGAATTCCTGCGTCTGCTTCTTCGTGCTGGCCGAACGCATGGCGGAAACACGATCCAAGCGCCGCTTCACTTCTGGAATCTTGGCTGCTTCGTGCCGGTTTTCCTCCGTGAGCCACAGGCAATAGCGGTCTTTCCCATTGATGTAATCATCGGCGCCCACGAATTGCTTAATCACTTCAGATAGTTCGGGATGGCTAGTGAGTAAATTTTCCGCTTCCTGATCGGAAAGGATGAGGTTGCCGCCGTCGGTGGGTTTGGAGCCGTAGCTCATCTTTGGAAGCGCAGTGGAGAGAGCCTTGGTACGTGCGGTCACGTAGGTATCGCTACCAGAGATGAGGTAGGCGTTGATATTCTCGACAGGGGTTTTCACCGGACCGGTGAACAGATATTTCGGCTCCGAGGATTCATTGCGCAGGCTGATCACGGCGACGGTGACTCCGGCATTATGGGAGGCATTATTACTCCACTTGAAGGAGGTGTAGGCGTAGCCGATCTCGATTCCATTAGTGAACACATGAGGGTGGAGGAGGGCGACCTGTTCGCCCTGGGTAATGGAATTCGTGGTCACGAAAGCGAGCTGGGCATTCGTGCCCCGGATATAGTTCGCGCCCTTAATGAACCATAGGGCAACGTAATCGAGTTTCTTCGGGTACTTCGCGCTATCGAAAACATAGGCGAAGTCATCCTTCTGATCCTTCGTCTGGTAGGTACTTCCTACATAGGGTGGGTTTCCGATTAAATAAATTTCGTCGGTGCCGTTATTGGGGCACACCTCGTTCCAATCCAGGCGGGTGGCGTTGCCGTGCACAATATGCCCGGTTTCCTTGAGGGGAATGAGGGGGATATCCACGCCGAATTTCTCAGCGAATTCCTCATTCATTTGGTGTTTGGCCAGCCAGAGTGCCAAAACAGCCATCTCGGCAGAAACGTCGTCGATCTCAATGCCGTAGAAGTTCTCGATATTGATGACCGAAGAAGTGAGGCCAAGGGAGCCTTGGCCGACCTCTTCGTCGGTTTTACTGCCGATTGCGCCGAAAGAGCCGCGGGTGGAGATCGCGTCGATCTGTTCGAGGATGCGGTGCTCGAGCTGGCGCAGTGCCTTATAAGCAATGACGAGGAAATTACCGCTGCCGCACCCGGGATCGAATACCTTAATGCTTTGGATACGAGCCAGCAAAGCCCGTAGTTTCTTGACCGAGTTGGCTGCGGCGTCGAATTCTTTGTCCAGTTCATCCAGGAAGAGCGGGCGGATAGTTTTGAAGATATTGGGCACCGAGGTGTAGTGCTGGCCCAGGTTAGCGCGCTGCTGCTTATCGACCACCCCCTGGAACATGGAACCGAAAATATCCGGGTTGATTTCCGACCAATCCAAGGTGCCGAGCCGCAAGAGGGAATCCCGGGCCGCCATGGTGAAGTGGGGGACAGCCAGCGAGGCGTCGTCGTCGTTATTAATGCGGAAAAGGCGACCGTTGACGTACGGGAAATCTTGCAAATAAACGGGTTTATCGGCGGGACTGGGGGTGTCCAGTGCGCGGAAGAGGGTGCGCAAGAATTCCGCGGTATCCGAGCCGTCGCGCTGAGTGTAGGAGCCGATCGCGCTGGTGAACTGGCCGCGCGCGAAAATGCCGGTGTCCTCCGCGAAGAAACAGAAGAGGAGACGGGTGAAGAAAATATTGAGGCCGTGGCGGGAGGCGGTGTCGGTGAGCATATCCGGGCTGGCCTCGAGCAGGTCGTCGTAGAGCTTGCTCATGTGTTCGGCGGCGCGGCGGTCCGCCTTGGTATCCGAGGTGAAGTCGAGGCGTTCCATATTTGCCCACGGCAGGAAGAACGTGACGTTTTTGTCGATCTGCGCGAGCGGGGTAATGAGGGAATCGCCCGTTTTCGTGTCGAACGCGGCGAGGTCGGTGTAATCGGTGGCGATGACGAAACGGGTGTTGTAGCGGATCGCGGTCTCGCTGGTTTTGAGTTCAAGGGCCACGGCGGCGAGGTCACCAGTGGTTTCGCTGATATAGAGCTTGTTTTTCCACACGACCTCGCGTTCCGGATTTGCCGCGACGTTGATGGAGCTGGCGGTGGTGGAGCGCAGGCGGGCGATAGAAGATTTTGAGATGCCGTAGGCGCGTAGCAGATCAAAGAAGAAATCGCGAGTGTAGCTGGGCTGGCCGGCCAGTGCGCGCACGCTTTCCTCGATGGTGGATAGGGTCAATGCCACGCGCGGCTCCTTTCACGGCGGGCTCGGGCGCAAGAGAGCGGCCGGGGCGGTATGGGTCTATTTTAGGGGGTGGCCCTGGGATCGCGACCTGGCCCGGAC
Organism: Actinotignum sanguinis; assembly: GCF_030230305.1. NCBI lineage: Bacteria > Bacillati > Actinomycetota > Actinomycetes > Actinomycetales > Actinomycetaceae > Actinotignum > Actinotignum sanguinis. Next base: position 199,839 of record NZ_JASPCQ010000003.1, on the reverse strand, counting down.
TCTCAATCGGACTGGTTCATCTTTTATGGCCGGCTTGTTCAGTTTTCAGTGGTTGGTGGTACTGGCTGGGCGAGTGACGCAGATGGCAAACATAGGCGGGGCAAGTGTTAGGGCGTTTACCTGGATTTTTCTGGTATTTGCCGCACGTTGTCGATAAGTTCACATGTGTAGATATTTAGAAACATATTGAGAATTGCTTTCTCAATAGTGTAGAAAAAGGATGTAATCCGGGTAAATAGACAGAAATGGTTGCTAATACCCGGACTTTCCCTTGCTATACCAACAGAAAGTCCGGGTTATTGAGCTTTTCGACCTCAATAACCTTGCATGCTTGACAAACACCGGGATATCCCCATGTAGTGAAAACCCTTTCCACACGCGCCCGCCGTTGCCCTGTATGCGATACCCCCATGAAGAAAAACGGCCACCACCCAAACGGCCGTCAGCGTTGGTATTGCAAGGAATGCCGCTACAGTTTCACCGCGACCGATGACCGGCAAAAACACGCCCAAGAATTCGCTGAATTCCTCACCTACATCACCACAACCACACCCCGACGCCAGAGCACGCCCAACACCCGAACCTGGGACCGCAAGCATGCCTGGTGCTGGCAAACCCGCCCTATCTGGACACCTACCGGGCAGGTCTACGACCAGGTCTTCATCGACGGGACCTATATCGCCTACAACTGGTGCGTATTGATCGCTTACACGCGAGAAGGCGTGATCGCCTACCAACTATGCGACCGTGAATCCAAATCCGCCTACCTCGCCCTCCTACGCCGTCTGCCTGCCCCTATCGTTGCCACCACCGACGGGGCAGCCGGAGCGCTGGCAGCGATCAAGCAGGAATGGCCCACCACACGCATCCAACGCTGCCTGGTACACGTGCAACGTAATATCCGCCAAGTCACCACCACCCGCCCGCAAACCCACGCTCATAAGGCCTTATATAAGCTTGCTCTCGACTTAACCAAAATAACTACCCGCGAGGGGGCTATTGCCTGGCAAAACTCGCTGCACGCTTTCCACGGTCTCTACGACACATGGCTGGCGGAGAAGACTTACCGAGAGGAAACCCGCCTTGAGAATATTCCTTCTTTCGCGCGGAAAAACAAGAAATGGTGGTACACCCACACTACTACCCGCCGGATCGTGGGCTCTCTTGACCGCTACGTCAAACAAGGCGTGCTCTTCACGTTCCTTGATCCGAGTCTGGACGTGTCAACCGTTCTTGAGTCGACGACGAACCGGCTTGAGGGAGGGGTGAACGCGCCGTTGAAAGAGTTCTTACACATCCATCGGGGCTGGTCCCAGCCCCACCTGCTGACCGCGCTTGATTATTGGCTTTATTCAAGGTCGATCAACACTCAACCGATGTCTGATTTCGCTTCTAACAAGGTCCAGACACGGAAGAAACCCGTCAGCGTGCCCAGCGATAAGCCCGCCGAGATCGATACCCATATCAACATGGAGCGCCCGTGGGAAGACGGTCTAAACATCCGTAAAGGCCGGATCGGGAGCTAACGACACGCCGTCATTAGCAACTATTTTTGTCTATTAACCCTGTAATCCTTTGGGTTGCCTTCCTTGCGGGGGGGGGGGGTGATTCTGGGCTAGTTTCCCCGACAAATCGCCATGAAGAAGATTTTGCAACGAATAGCCACCACGCTCGTTGTAGCTGGTGGATTGTGTGGTTTTGGGATCGGGGCCGCGCACGCGGTCGGCGCAGACATCGAGACGGAGCAAGGTAGCGGCTACGTCGAGAAGTCCTCGAAGATTTCTATTAGCTCGCAATGCGTGGCGGGCACGCCGCAGATATCGGTGACGGAAACGGAGTTAAAGTTTCACTTTTCTTTGTTAGTCAAGGTAAAGATTACGGGAGAATTGAAGCGTCCGCATTTCGCAGCTCCGTTTTTGAAGGTGCGTGTCAATAACAGTTATAACTGTAGATGGGTGCCGGCAAATCCGACAATAGAACATTTCACTTTTAAGGATGAGGAAGGTAATCCGAAGGTTACGCTTGGTTCAACTCAGCGTTTTGATTGCTCGAGTGAGCTGGATATTACTCGCGCATCGCAGCTGGACGATTCTCTGGTAAGTGTTGAGGTCCTTGGTAGGGAAACGAGATCGGGTTCCTGGGAACTCATCGCACAGGTTGCTCCGCACCTCACGAGCCGCATGCCGGAGTATCAAGTGACGTTAGCGGGCAAGCCGCTGTTGGAGAAGCCGGTGACCTCGGGGGATGCGAATATGACTATTCCCGTTCCCGATGCGAAAGCGGGGCAAACGGTCAGTGTCATCGCAACAGGACCGAGCGGTAGTGACGTCGTCAGCAATCTCACGCTCGTTGAGAGCGATCTGTGCCCGCCTCAACCGCACAATGATGATCCGAAGCCAGAACCGAGCCCCGGAGAGGAAGAAGAGGAGGGCGAACCGGAGGATCCCGAGCCTTCTCCGACGCTTTCCGTGACAGAAACTCCTCGTACCTCGCCGACGCCGGAGTCAAGTGGTAGACCTACGTCAGAGCCTTCTCCGACGCCGAGCGCGACTCCTACGCTCACGGTCACCCCAACGCCGCACGCGAGTGGAATGCCGGCGCGGGAACTGCCTGCAACCGGGGCCGCTCATGGTTCCCAAACCGCCTTCCTCGCGGCCCTTCTTGTGCTCCTCGGTATGGGCGGAGTACTAGGAGCTCGGCGTCGCTGGCGCTAGTTGCTGCTTTCGCGGGGGAGTAGCGTTTCTTCCAGGCCGACCAGGAGTGCTCTCACCATGATGGTGAAGTACTCCTGGCTCATCTGGTTCTCGTTCTGAGGATCAGTGAGGGGCAGCAGGTAGTTATCAAGCATATCGGTGAGCGCGGCCGAGCCTGCGGCCAGGGGCTGGGCCTGCGCCACCATGCGGCCCAGGTCGTGGCGCGGCTCCCGGCGGGTAGGGCTGCGCAAATTCCTCGCCGTAATCGCCCACAAAATCGTATTGATAATCATCGTGTAGGCCTGCGGGGCGTGGTGATGGAAACCGGCCTCGTGCAATTTTTCGAAAGAAGCCTCAAGTAGCGGCAGCATCTCCGCACTGAAATTACCATGCATCATCCGCTCGGTCACCCCAGGATGCTCCAGCAGCACGGGCCGGGCGTTAGTAGCCAGCGCCATAAACCACTCTTTCCACTCCAGGCTTTTTTCGGGTAGAGCGATGGAGCCAATGAGCTGCGCGATAACGGCATCAATAATGGCATCCCGATTCGCGAAGTAATGGTAGATCACCGAGGGCGAGACCTTGAGCTCAAGTGCTAAATCGCGAATTGACCAATTTTCTATGCCGCGTTCGCGGGTCAGGGACTGAGCGACCCGGCGAATTTTATCCTGGTTCAGGCCGACGCGCCTGCCGGTATTCACGGATGTAGCGTGCATATATCCAGCATATCGCCACACGGCATTGACACTACTAGAACAGTGTTCTAGTGTGTGTGCAGTTCACTCATAACGTCTGAAAGGGAACTGCTATGACCGAAGCTAATGCTCACCCGCACTCGGCATGGGAATCAGGATCGGAACCGGTATCGGAATCGCGATCAGAATCTGAGCTAAAGCCGGAAACGGGGCGCGGATCAACATCTCAATCTGCATCGAAAAAGAACCAGATACCGGGTCTATTCCCGCTATTTTTGGCTGTATTGCTGGCCTATATGGGGCAGATGATTCTCAACCCGATTATTGCTCCGCTCTCGCGGGAAATCGGTTTGCAGGAATGGCATATTGGGGCGACGATCTCCCTGGCTGCCATCGTGCTCTCGCTCAGTTCAACCACCTGGGGGAGAGTATCCCTACGGCGGGGCACCCGCCCCATCTTGGTGACGGGCATGCTCGGCGCTGCCACGGCACTGGCAGCCTTCGTGGTAGTGGCCTGGTTCGGGCTTCAAGGTGCGCTTGCTGGAAGTGCCTTGGTGATCGGGGTGGTGTTTACCCGGGGGCTCCTCTACGGCGGATCCATCGCCGCCATTACACCAGCCGCGCAGACCTACATCATCACCCATACCCACAGTGAGGCGCAGCGAGTCAAAGGCGTGGGTATGCTCGGTGCCGCACAAGGCTTCGCCACCATTCTTGGCGCGCTGGTGGGCGGGAGCCTGGCGGCCCTCGGCGGATTCATGCTGCCACTCGTGGTTATGCCACTCATGATTCTGGCGGGAATTGCGGTGCTGCTCCTCACCTTCACACCCACCCGAGGTGAAAAGCGAGTGGAGAAACCCGCCAAAGTTAGCTATTTTGACCCGCGGGCATTTGCCTTCCTGGCCTGCGGTTTCCTCATGTTCACGGTATTTTCCACCCTGACCACCGTATTCGGCTTCCTGCTTCAAGATGCCTTGGGACTGGAGGCTGCGGCCACCGCAGGGTTCACGGCCTTGTGCATGTCCATTATGGGAGTGGTCATGATTATTGCCCAGGCCGGGGTGGCGCCGCGGCTCGGCTGGAGCGCGGTGCAGCTCTTCCGCCGCGGCCTGATCATTTTCTTCGTGGCAGTGGCGCTGCTGCTCTACCCGACGCACCTGTGGGTCTTCGTAGTGGCCTGCGTTCTGGCGGGCTTTGGTTCCGGCTTGGCGATGCCGGGCTATAACACCGCGCCCACCCTGAAGATGGAACCGCATGAACAGGGCGGCATGGCCGGGCTCATCAACGCCAATAACGGGATGGCCTACGTGCTGGCCCCCGTTGGCTCCACGGCGCTCTACGGCATCGCACCGTGGCTCCCGATTGTGGTCTGCGTGGTGCTGCTGGCACTGGGCATTCTTATGAGTACGGTGCACCCTTCGTTTAGGCAGTAGGGGGTAGGCGGCGTCGTCGTACCTATTCCGCAACCGCGCGGAAACGGCCGCTTGGGTCAGCGCCGCCGTTCGCGGCCACGATCTGGCGAGCCTGCGCCAGGGCGTTGTCCATATCCGCGAAAAGATAATCGTCGATGCTGAGTTGGCCCAGCTCCATGCGCTGGGCCATCTCCTGCACCTGCGTGGGCAAACCCTTGACCAGCACGGTATTTCCGGCATCTACCAAGCGATCTACCACCTGCGCCAGAGCGCGCACCCCGGTTGCGTCCACGATCCCCACTCGGGAAAGCCGCAAAATCACCACATCCACTCCCGCCAGGCGCGGAATTTCACGCTCGATACGGTCACCCACACCGAAGAACATGGTGCCGTCAATGCGCAAAATAGCGATTTTCGGATCCGAGGGGAGATCTTCACGGAAAATACCTGAACGGTTGGCCATGCGCCGCAACACCAAAATGCCGGAAATAATAATTCCCACGGTGATCGCCCAAATAATATCCAGGCCCACCGTAATAATCGCCGTCATAACGAAAACCGCGGCGTCCGCGCGGTTGGAACGCAGCACCTGACGCACCGTGGCGGGATTAATCATGCGGTAGCAGGTAACCGCCAGCACACCCGCAAGAACCGAAAGTGGAATAACCGCAACAGTCGCGGAAGCCACGTACACCACCCCGAGAAGCACCGCCGAATGAATAATCGCGGCCAGGCGCGAACGCCCACCCGAGCGCACGTTCACAGCGGTGCGGACAATGGCGCCCGTCGCCGGCATCCCACCGAAAAGTCCGCAGCCCACCGACGCTAGGCCCTGGCCCACCAGTTCCCGGTCCGGCGAATAACTGCCGCCGCGCACCATCCCCGCCGCGATCCGCGCGGAGATCAGCGACTCGATACCCGCCAGTGCCGCCACCGCCAGCGCGCCCGGCGCCAGCGCGCTGAGCAGGCCCACGGATATTTCGGGGACGACTGGGGCGGGGAGAGCAGCGGGGATGGTGCCGATGGACGGCACCGTGAGGCCGGCGCCCCAGGCGCCCACGCTCACTATCACGACCGCGATAAGGGAACCGGGCAGCTTCTTCGAGATCTTCGCGCATGCCGCGATAATGATGACGGCGGTCAGGCAGAGCAGCCCCGTGGTGAGCGCCGTTGTCGGAGTTATTCGGGTGAGTGCTTCGAAAGCCGCTGGTAGGGTGCTCAAGCCTGCCCGCGCCTCCACGCCGATAATATTGGGCACCTGTTGGAAGAAAAGGATAGCGGCAATCCCCACCGTGAAACCCTCGATCACCGGCCAGGGGATGAGGGAGACGGCGCGGCCCAAACCCAGCACCCCGGCCAGCAGAATCATGAGTCCCGCCATGAGGCATAGGAGCGGCACCACCCGTGCGCCGTGCGCGGCAACGATGGGGGCAAGGATCACCGCCATGGCGCCGGTGGGTCCAGAAATCTGATAGTTGGAACCACCGAAAACCGCGGCGATAATCCCCGCCACAATCGCGGTAATGAGGCCGGCCTCCGCGCTGAGTCCACTGGAAATAGCGAAAGCCAAGGCGAGGGGGAGGGCCACGATCCCCACCGTGATGCCGGCAGCGATATCTTGACGCCAGTATTTTTTCGTGGCGCGCAGGTCAGCGGCGCAGGGCAGGAGGGAACGCAGGTGCGTAACAATAGCGGGCACGGAAACCTTCAGAAACCTTTCATAATCTCAGCATCTGAACAGGCCGTATCGCGCATATGTGGAGATTTTGGCGCTCAAATAGTGCGAGGGTGCACGGGTGGGCGTCAAGATGCGTGTGGTCGAACGAAGCCACCATAGCACAGTTGTCCATATTTTGAGACGGTATTGTGATGCGGCTTCCCGTATCTTTTTGTTCTTCACGCCGTTAAAGTAAGGCCATGAAAAAGCGAAGCGCCGGGCTTGTTATTGCCATTGCCGTGATCGTCCTCGAACTTATCGGGGGAATGCAGACCTACCTCAATCAGCTGATTTTGCCGATCCTGGCGAAGGACCTGCACGCGCAACACCTCTACGGCGTCATCATGGGGGTATCCGCAATGTCCTCCATGGCGGGACTACCCATCGGGGCGGCGCTCATGAATCGGATTCGGCTACCGCGCCTCCTCATGGGAGCCACGGTATTCCTGGTGGTGGGAGCCTGCACCAGTGCGGCGGCACCGCATATCTCGGTCTACCTTGGCGGGGCGGTGATCCGGGGCCTGGCGGGCTCCACCCTGGCGATGACCTCCATCGGGGCGGTGGCGCTCGGACTCTCCGGGCGCGCCCGGCGGCTCACCCTAGCTTTTTCCTCCGCCAGTTGGGTGGTGTCTTCCGTGCTGGGCCCCGCTTACGCGGCGTGGGTGACACACCTGCTGTCCTGGCGCTGGGCCATGCTGCTCTACCTCCCGCTCCTGCTGGTAGCCCGCTTCGTTATCGCCCTCAATCTCACAACCGAAGGGGAACGTAAAAAATCGCCCTTCTCCGTTACAGCGCTCCTCCTCATCATCGTGGGGGTGGGAATAACGGTGCTCCCCGCGGCGGGTGCGCTCAAGATCGTGCTCATGGTGACGGGGGTAGCGGTGCTCGGCTACGTGGCCGTGCTCCTCATGCCGCAGGGCACCTTCACGCGCGCAACACCCCGCCGCGCCGCCCTTGCCGGCATGCTCTTCCTCACCGGAGGGTATTTTGCCGGAAATGAACTCGTCTCTCTCACGGCGCATGACCTTTACCGGGCCGGCCCGGATGCGCTGGGCGTCATCATCATGGGTGGCGGCCTCGGATGGGCCATCGTGGGCGTGTTCTGCGGCATCAAACCGGCCACCACCCGGCGCGGATATCGACTCCGCGTGATAAGCGGACTCGGTTGCATCGCGCTCGCGGCACTCTTCTTCGCGGCCTGGATTTTCTCCGGGTGGCACCTCGCATCACCCACCGCGGTGTTCTGCACCGTATGGACCATTGCCGGGATCGGAATGGGAATTGCGTACCTGGACACCCTCAATATTTTCTTCGATGACCCCGACGTCCCCGACGGCATCACCATCGAGACCATGGCAAGCTCGGCGGTGATCGTAGAATCCCTCGCCTCCACCATGTTCATACCGCTCACCACCTCTATCGTCGCCACAGCCTTCACAGCGCATCAGGGGGTATTCGCGCTGCCCTACGCACTAACATGGCTGCTCATCGCGGTGGCTATCGTCTTCGCATTCGGCTACCTCCGCCGCACCTACCCCGCGCGAACAGCGTGAGGCGGGGCCCGAATTTTCACACCCGAAAAATACCGCGATGGCGAGTCCGTGCGCGGCTCAGGGGAGGGGCGCCAGCTGGCGCCGTCGTCGCACCATTCCCGCCACGGCGCCAGATTCCACGCAAAGGCAAGAGAGCAGATATTCTAGTAACCGGGCTCGCCACCGGAGGCGAGCAACCGGGGACACACGGGGAGACACAAGGAGGGAACCATGGCGGGTTCACCACCGCAAGATATGCTCAACCGCATCGCTGATGCATACGGAGTGGCAACGCACTATTGGAGTTTCGCGGGCGAATACGTGACGGTGGATGCCGATACGCTCGTCGCGGTGCTCGCGGCCATGGGGATTGACACCTCCACTCCGGAAGCGGCGCAGGCGGCGCTGGACACGGTAGATAGCCGCGAATGGCGCCACGTGCTGCCCGCCACCACGGTGGTGCGCGAAGGAAATGAGCAGATCATCCGCGTGCACGTGCCGCACGGTGCCGCCGTTACCCTCACCTACGAACTGGAAGACGGCGGGGAACTTCCCGCCGTCCAGGCTGAAGATTTTGAACTGCCGCGCCTCATCGACGGCGCCATGATCGGCCGCGCCGCCTTCGTGATCCCGGGCAATCTTCCGCTCGGCTACCATACGGTGCGCGCTAAGGTGACCCCGCCGGCCGCGGGGGAGGAGGCCGCCACCTGGCACAGCGGGGCGCTTATCGTGGTGCCCGCGCGCCTGCCCGCGCCGGCCGACAGGGGCGTGGCCGGCTGGGGCGTGATGAGTCAGCTCTACTCGGTGCGTTCGCGTGAATCCTGGGGGACGGGGGACACCGCGGATCTGGCCGAACTCGGTTCGCTTTTCGGCGGGCTGGGGGCGCAATTCGTGCTTATTAACCCGTTGCACGCCGCCGAACCGTGCGGGCAGCTCACCAACTCGCCGTATTTGCCGACGTCGCGCCGCTTCTTCAACCCCCTCTACATCCGCCCGGAGGATATCCGCGAAGTGGCCTATATGGACTCCGGCAAGCGCTCCATGGTCACGTGGGCGGGGCAGGCCCCCAAGGAATCCTCGCTGCACAATACGCTGCTGGATCGCAGTGCCTGCTGGGAAGCCAAGCGCAGCGCCCTCGAAGTGATTTACCGCGAGCCGCGCAGCCACGCCCGCCAGGCCGATTTCGATGCTTTCCGTGCCGCCGAAGGGCAGGGCCTGGAAGATTTCGCTTTCTGGTGCGCCATGTATGAACGCTACGGCAAGCATTTCCCCGCCGCGTGCGAGCGCCCCGATACCCTGGCGGCGCGCCGCGAACGCGCTGAGCTGAGCGAACGTATCGATTTCTACTGCTGGTGCCAGTGGGTGATGGACCAGCAGCTGGAGGCCGCCCAGAAGGTGGCGCGCGATGCCGGTATGGGCATCGGCGTGGTGCACGACCTCGCGGTAGGGGTGCAGGCCTGCGGCGCGGACGCCTGGGCCAACCCGGATGCCTTCGCGAGCGGGGTGAGCGTGGGTTCCCCGCCCGATATGTACAACCAGCTCGGCCAAGACTGGTCCCCGCCGCCCTTCAACCCGGTGGAGCTGGATCGCCAGCATTACGCCCCGGTGCGCGATATGGCCCGCACCGTTATGCGCCATGCCGGCGCGCTGCGCATCGACCACGTGATGGGATTCTTCCGTTTGTGGTGGATTCCGGCGGGCAATAAGCCGGTGGACGGCACCTACGTCTACTACAACCACGAAGCGCTCATCGGGGTGCTTATGCTGGAAGCGGTGCGTTCGGGGACCTTCCTCATCGGGGAAGACTTAGGCAACGTGGAGCCCTGGGTGCGTGATTTCCTCACCGAACGCGGGATTTTCGGCACCTCCGTAATGCTTTTCGAAAAGGAAGGGGAATCCTTCCGCGCCCCCGAACATTACCGCAGCGCTTCCCTGGTCACGGTGGATACTCACGACCTGCCCCCGCTGGCTGGTTACCTAGCCGGCGAACACGTGGATCTGCGCGCCTCCCTGAATATCTTGGTGGAGCCGGTGGAGCAGGTGCGCGAAGAAGCCCGCCGCGAGCGCCAGGTACTTATCGAGACCCTGTGCGGTTGCGGCCTGCTGGAGAATGGTGATCCTACCGAGCGCGAGCTCATTGAGGCGATGCACTGCTATATTGCCCGCACCCCCGCCCAGCTGCAGGCCATTGCGCTGGTGGATGCGGTGGGCGAGCGGCGCACCCAAAACCAGCCCGGCACGGATACCGAGTACCCGAATTGGAAGATTCCGCTGGCGGACGGCACCGAAAATGTGGTGCTCACCGAGGACCTGGGCGAGCACCCCCGGCTGCGCTCCCTTATCGCCGCGTATACGGCGGAATATGAGCGCTGTCACCCGCGCGGCTAAGCGGCTAAGGTGGCTCGCTAGAACAAGCGGTTGTGCGACTGGCTTTAAAGGTACGACGACGCAGCTAGGCCCGTCTCCTAAAATTTGCGCAAATTTTAGGAGACGGGCCTATCTGTTGCCAGCACTTCTTCTTAGAGTGAATGCACCGGCCGGTCTGCCTCGTCCCTGAGTGGGGAATGGGGTACGGGGCAGGGGAGGATGAGGCGCAATGGAAGCGCACCGTTCCCACCGTCTCCGCACCGGCCACGATTAGCATTCTCAACGGTGAGGAGAGAACATGAAAAAACATCTCGTACCATTTTCGGCCACCGCCGCGTCACTCGGTGGCTTCCTCTTCGGTTTCGATACCGCGGTGATTTCCGGAACCACGGCAGCGCTCCAAGATAAATGGGATTTGAGTGCCGGGCAGCTGGGCTTCACGGTGTCCTGCGCCTTGATCGGCACCATTATCGGGGCCCTCTTCGGTGGCATTCCGGCCGATAAATGGGGCCGGCGCCCCGTGCTCAAAGGCGTGGCGGCCCTCTACCTCATCACCTCGGTGTGCGTGGCGGTGGCCAATAGCTGGGTCTTCTTCCTCATCTTCCGCATGCTTGGCGGGATCGCAGTGGGGGCTTCCTCGGTGATTGCCCCGCTCTACACGGCGGAGATTTCCCCAGCGGCCCGGCGCGGAAAACTGGTGGCCACGGTGCAGCTCAATATCGTGATCGGCATTGTGGTGTCCTACTTCTCCAATTACATCATCGTCAAGATGATGCCGGTGGAACTGGGCTGGCGCTGGATGCTCGGTATTCAGGCGGTACCCTCACTCATCTTCCTCGCGGTGTGCTACTTCATCCCGGAAAGCCCGCGCTGGCTCTACACCCGCGGGCGCGACGCCGAATCCCTGCGTGTGATGGAAGACCTGTGGGGCAAGCACGAGGCCGCTCAGGTGATGGAAAATATGCATAATGCTGCTCCGCACGCCGCGGCAACGGAGCCCTTCTTCTCCAAGCGCACCGCCCGCCCCATCACCATGGCCATCCTCATTGCCTTCTTCTCGCAGTTCGCGGGCACCAACGCGGTGCTCTACTACGCACCGTCCCTGCTCCAGTCGGCCGGTATCGCCGGCGATGCCGCCTTCGCTTCCTCCATCCTGGTGGGGCTGACCAACCTGGCCTTCACCCTGCTGGGGCGCTCCCTCGTGGATAAGGTGGGGCGCCGCCCGCTGGTCACGCTCGGTGCGGGCATTGACCTGGTGGCCCTGCTGGCTATCGCCGGAATCTTCTATTTCAACGGCTCGGAACTGTCCACTACCACCGGCATTATTGTGCTGGTGCTCATCATCGTGTTCATCGCCGCGCACGCGGTTGGTATTGGTTCGGTACTGTGGGTCTTCATCTCGGAGATCTTCCCGCCGGCCCACCGTGCGAACGGGCAGGCCGTTGGTTCGGCCGCCCACTGGGTGTCTGCCGCGATCATTTCTGGCACGTTCCCGGTGATGTTCCAAGCCTCGATGACCTTCACATTCCTCTTCTACGCTGCGTGCATGCTCGGCGCGGTCATCTGGTCACGGACTATGATGCCGGAGACGAAGGGAACTCTTCTCGAAGACGTATAGCCCGGACGGCGCTGACGGCGGCGCACCGTGTGCGCCCCGCGCCAGGTACGGTGCCCACGCACCGTGTGCGCACCGTGCGCCGTCCGAGTGGCGCGCGGGCAGGTGCGCGCGGGCCGCGCAGCGGGCCGCCGGCGTCGTCGTAAAAAATAAGAAGGAGGAACAATGGCGGGCGTAGGGATGAAAGACGTGGCGAGCCGCGCCGGGGTGTCGATCACCACGGTGTCCCACGTGCTCAACGGAACCCGGCGGGTGGCCGAATCCACCCGGATGCGGGTCCTTGAAGCGGCGGCGGAACTGGGGTACTCCAGCCCGCGCACCGTCCGCTCCCTGCGTGCCGGGGCGTCGCCCGGAATCGCCATTGTGGGAACCTTGCTGGGTAACGCCGGGGGCACGGCGGTGGCCCTGGAGCTTGCCCGCCAGGCCACCGACGCCGGCCTGGTGCCCTTCCTGCTGGATACCGGGGCGAATGTGCATACCGAAGAAGCGGCGCTCAGCGCCCTCATCGCGCACCGTCTGGACGCGGTTATTATCAGCCCCGTGCCCGGATGGCGCCGGCATTCGCTGCCCCGGCTGCGCCGCCACGCCATCCCCTTCGCGGTGGTTAACGGGAATGATCCCGCCGTGGTGGCTCCGCAGGTAAGCACGGACTACCAGCAGGGGATCCGCGATATCACCGCACACCTCCTCGACCACGGGGTGCGCTACCCGGTGCTCTTCTACCCGGACCGGCGCATCGCCAACGGCTCGCAGCATATGCGCGGCTTCGAGGAGGCCCTGGTGGAACGGGGCCACCGGGTGACCCGCCATCAGCTGGTGGGGGCCCATTCCTCCCCGCGGGCGCTGCGCCGCCAGATCGCTCAGGTACTCGATTCCTGCGCCCATATTGACGCCCTGGTACTGGGCAGCTCCGCCATGTGCGTGCCCGCCATGGCGGAGATACGGCGCCGCGGGCTGGTACCCGGCCGCGATATCCGCCTGGCAGTTTTCGACGATTCCCACCTGCCCGAAGCCCAATCATTCCTGCGCGCCGTGGACCCCGTAGAAGAGGTTGCCGAGCGCGCCATTACCGAGATAACCCGCCTGCTTGGTGAACCGGATGCCGCCGCTACGCGGCACCGTACCCGACTGGTGCCCTGCACCGTCATCACCGGGCCGAGCTGCGGCTGCCCCACGGCGCCGCAGGAAAGCTCAACGGCGGGAACCGACCAACATCGGCTCTACGCCGCAGCCCACGGGCGCCGTCACGCCGGCTGGGTACCCGACCGTGCCCTCCTCAACGATGAGGGACACAGCCGTTCCCCGCTGGCCGCCACGCCGCCCCCAACCCCCGCAACAAAGGAGGCAATCATGACACAGCTCGATCACTTCCCCGACCGTTTCTTCCCCGCCCTGCACGTGCGCCCGAACTTCGGGTGGGTCAACGACCCCAACGGCATCCACAAGGTGGGCGATACCTGGCATATGTTCTACCAGTACAACCCCAAGGCACCTTGGCATGACCACATCCACTGGGGGCATGCCACCTCCGCCGACCTCGTCAATTGGACGGCGCAGCCCATCGCCCTCAAGCCGCGCCCCGGTCAGCCCGATTCGGCCGGCTGCTGGTCCGGCGTGGGCACCGTGCACGAGGGGGTATCATCGCTGCTCTACACCGCCGTCACCCGCGGGGATGGCCCCTCCGTGACGGTCCTGGCAGAGGAAAACGCCGACCGGAGCGGCTGGGAGCCCACCGGCGTCGTCGCCACCATGCCGCCCATCGAAAACGTGCGCGCTATGCGCGACCCCTTCATTTTCCAGGTGGAGGGCACAACCTACGCCATTCACGGCGGCGGCTTCGAGGACGGCACCCCCGTCATCTTCCTCTACGAATGCTCCGACTGGCGCAACTGGCTCTACCTGGACACCCTGCTGGTGGGCGACGACCCGCTCGCCTCCATCTACGCCCCGGCCTCCATCTGGGAATGCCCCCAGCTCATCCAGGTGGGGGATGCGTGGGTGCTTATCGTTTCCCAGTGGGTGGAAGCGGAAACGCTCATGGATCATCTCACGGGTGTGGCCTACCTGGTGGGCGATCTCGATATGAGCGCCGGATACCCGCGTTTCGTGCCCCGCGCCGGCGGTGAATTCGACGCCGGGCCCGACTTCTACGCGCCCCAGTGCGTGGTGGATGGGGACCGTGTGCTTGCGTGGGGCTGGACCTGGGAAGGTTCGGATCGCACCGACGCGGATATTGACGCTTCGGGCTACAACGGTGCGCTGACCTACCCGCGCCAGGTGCGTATCACCGAGGGCCGGGTGTGGACCCAGCCGGCCCCCGAAATTTTCGCGCTACGTGAAGGCGAAGGCGAGGTCGTGACCGAACTGCCCGAGCTGCACTCCTTCTCCCTGGATCTGGCGGGTAGCGGCACCATCTCGCTGCGCGATTCGGAAACGAACGAAGTACTCTTCACCGCGGCGGTGAACGCGCCGGCCTCGCTGTGGATGGACGGCTCTCTGGTGGAGCTTTTCCAGGAGAACACCGCCTCCTTCACCCAGCGCATTTACCCGCGCGGGCAGGTGCGGATGGAGGTGAGCGGCGATCTTCAGGTCACGTGCTACCCGCTCTCCGCGTTTAACGACGACGGCGCCCGGCTCCCGCGCGCCTTGCGCTAAGGGACGGCGCGGCCGCGTGGGTAAAACATGGCCGCGTGGCATAAAAGCAGCTGCGTGGTGTGGAAGCGCCAGTATGGTGTGAAAACGCCAGCATTCCTATAGAAGAAGCGGCGGATACCGGTGTGTATCCGCCGCTTCTATCATGATGGGGATCCAGCGGTTGCTGGATAGCTGGCCCGCTACTTAGCCGCGCACTCGCCGGGTCATGAGCACGCCGCCAGCCCCGAGAAGCACAACGGCCGCGCCGATGGCACCACCCAGTTCAGCGCCGGAGTTGGCAAGCTGCTTTTTCTGGGATGTGGCCTGGGGCGCCGCTCCTGCCTGAGTGCTGCTCGCTGCCGCCCCGGCAGGTGCGGTGGGCGTGGCCGGGGCACCGGTGCCGGCCGGACTGGCCGCCGGACCGGCGGGCGGCGTCGTCGGAACAACGGGAGAGGAAGGCTGGGCCGGATCTGCCGGAACAGACGGGGCCGGCTGCCCCGGTTGGACCGGACGGTCGGGCTGCGAGGGCGGGGCGGGCACCGGGCGCGCGAGGATCTCTGCGAGCTCCGCGATCTTCTTGTTGAGCGCGGCGGCGCGTTCGGTGAGCGTCGCCACCCGGGTGCGCGCCTCACTCAGCGCTTTCTCCTGCTCGGCAACCTCCGCGCGGGCCGGGTCTGCCGCCGCCTGCGCATCCTTAATCTGCTGGGCAAGCTCAGCCTGCATAACGGGGCACTGCTGCTGCGCGGCCCGCAGCTCCTCAACGAGCGGCTGCAAGGCATAAATCTGGGTATTGAGCTGCTGCTGTTGGGTGCGCAGCTGCTCAAGCTTCTTTTCCAGGGCGTCGATCTGAGCGCTGATCTCCGTTACATCCGCGCCGGCCTGCTGCATCTTTGTCCGCTTGACCACCAGCGCGTTTTTCTCATCAATGGTGGCGTACTCGGTTTCCTGAACTTCTTTCAGTGTGGTTCGCAGCTGGGCCAGTTTTTCCTCCTGGCTGGCTACGGCGGTGTCCAGCTTGCCGCATGCGGTTGTCAGTTCCTGCTGCTGTGCGAGGAGCGGGGCGAGCGGTGCCTCCTGATCCGCCAAGCGCTGGCGTGCGGCCGCAAGAGATTCTTCGAGCTGCGGAATCTTCGCCTGCTCGGCGGCGAGATCGGCAGTTACTCGAGCCAGTTCGGCTTCCGCGGCGGCCTTATCTTGTGCAACCTTATCCTTGTCCGCATCCATGCGGGAAAGATTGCTCGTCGTTGCGTTCGGTGTGGCCGGGGCACCAAGTGCCACGGTGGGAATAAAAATGGCTGTGGCCGCGGCGGCGGCAACAGCCAGGTAACTCGGGTGCTTCATCGGGGTACCTTCCTCTTCCTTGGATATATACGGTACGCACCACAAGTTTATAAGCAGTTAATGAAAATCTATTAATAAGTGTGACGATATAAATATTCAAGAAAGCGAACACACTAGCGCCAGTGGCACACCAGTTAACTGCGGTGGTGCGGAAACCCATCAGGAGTTCCCGCACCACCGTTTGCGCCATGCGCTTGTATAACCTGCTCGCGCGCCGATTTATGCGCTTTGCACGCGGCTTATCTTGCCAGAGCTAGAGCTCCTAGTTCCCGGCCTTCCGGTCGGCTTCCTGGTTGCGCACCGCGCGAGCGGTACCATCGACCACTTCGGAGACGATGCGCCGGCAGGCCGGAGCAGCATCCGTGGTGGCCAGCCATTCCTGACCGAGGGCCAGCAGGTCAACCCCAAGATCGGTACGGCCGGCCAGCTGGGCCGGGTAAGCGTACTCGAGCATATTCGAGGCGATCTCCACCGAGTTGTTATCCCACATTTCCTTGGCAACCGCGAAGTACTTCTCCGCGTACGCCCGTACGCTTTCCGCGGAGGATCGCCCGGTGCCCAGGGCGAGGTTGCGCTGGCGGGTATTGGTCTCCGGATGCACAATTTCTTCCCAGACCTTTTCCTTGGCCGCGCTATCAGGCAGCGCACCTTCGGCCTGGGCCGCGAAAATCTGCCCGAAGGAGGAAGAATCGCGGGCGAATTCGGCATCGATGGCGGCCTGA
This sequence comes from Actinotignum sanguinis, assembly GCF_030230305.1. Lineage (NCBI taxonomy): Bacteria > Bacillati > Actinomycetota > Actinomycetes > Actinomycetales > Actinomycetaceae > Actinotignum > Actinotignum sanguinis. The sequence goes on along the minus strand of NZ_JASPCQ010000003.1, from coordinate 183,111 downwards.
TCGGCCCGCCCATTCGCTGCCAGCGCGATGAGAATATTCCAGCGCACTTCCTGGTCGACGTCATAGCCTTCCGGAACGGCAACGCCGTCGCGCCACCCGGCAATAAGAGCGAGCTGCTCTTCGCTCACGGCCCGGCGCATCGCCGCACCCATGAGCTGGAGCTGGCGGTCCGAACCCGGTGCCGCGGTGAGCGCCAATTCGAAAATACGCTCGGAAACAGCCGCCGCGAACTCCACGCGGGTTGCCGGGTTAGAGTACAGCTCAACCGCGGAATGCAGGGACCCGAGCACCACGCGCAGCACGGTTCCATCGGTTTCGTCCGCCAGCACGGCCAGCGCGATATCGGCGTAAGTGTGGGCGTCGAGTTCACCGTCACGCATCATATCCATGGCCGCAAAGACCACCACGGAGCGATCCAGGTGGTTATCAAACTTGTCGAGGTTCTCCAAGGCTACCCGGAAGGAATCAGCATCGAAACGGATCTTGGCGTAACCCCAATCCTGGCTGTTGAGGAGGATGAGGTCGGGGCGTTCCGCTCCCGCGAAGGAGGCGATCTCGGTGCGTTCACCGGCAATATCCACCCATTCGGACTTCACGCAACGCAGCGCGTCCCCGTCCAGGTCATATCCGGCGATGCGGATACGGTGCGGGCGTAGCGAGGAGTTCGCGTCATTCGTCTGGACCACGGTGAGCCGGTCAATAACCCCGCTGCTCGATTCGACTTCGGGACGCAGGGTATTGACGCCGGATTCTTCCAGCCACACCCGGGTCCATTCCTTGAGATCGCGCCCGGAGGAAGCCTCCAGCTCGGTGAGCAAATCGGTGAGGGTAGCATTGCCCCACTTGTGCTTGGCAATGTAGGCCCGCACCCCGGCCAAGAATTGTTCCTGACCCACGTACGCCACCAGCTGCTTGAGCACCGAAGCGCCCTTGCCGTAGGTGATGCCGTCAAAATTGACGAGCACATCTTCCAGATCGCGAATATCCGCGGCAATCGGGTGGGTGGAGGGGAGCTGGTCCTGTTGGATCGCCCAGGTCTTTTCGGATGCGAGGAAGGTGGTCCAGGCATCCTTCCACCGGGTGTTATTGGCAGCGGCCAGGTGGCTCATGAACTCCGCGAAGGATTCGTTGAGCCACAGGTCATCCCACCACTTCATGGTGACCAGGTCACCGAACCACATATGGGCCTGTTCGTGCAGGATGGTGATGGTGCGCCGGTCGATAATCGCGCCGGTGGGCTTGGTGCGGAATACGTAGGTTTCCACGATGGTCACCAGGCCCGGGTGCTCCATGGCCCCGGCATTGTATTCGGGGCAGAACACCTGGTCGTACTTGCGGAACGGGTAGGGATGGCCGTAATTGGCTTCGTAGTAGTCGAAGCCCTGGCGGGTGATGGTGAAAATCTCATCGGCATCCAGGTAGGGTGCCAGCGACTTACGCGCGTACACGCCCAGCGGAATATCGCGCCCGTCAATGGAATGGAAGGGTTCGCCTTCCACGCCCTCGTAGGGGCCGGCCACAATCGCCACCAGGTAGGTGGACAGGCGCTCGGTGGGGGTGAAATCCCAGCGCGCCTTGCCTTCGCCCAGGGCCACCGGCTCCGGGGTGGGGGACACGGAGAAGACTTTCCAGTTCTCCGGAGCGGTCACCGTGAAGGTGAAATTCGCTTTGAGATCAGGCTGCTCAAAATTCGCGAAGACTCGCCGGGCGTCCGCCACCTCAAACTGGGAGTAGAGGTAGACCTCGCCGTCGGCCGGATCCACGTAACGGTGCAGGCCCTCGCCTGTGCGCGAGTAGTACTGGGTGGATTCCACCCGCACCGTATTCTGCGCCGCGAGGTTGGGCAGCGGCAGGCGCGAATCCTGGTAGCTGGCCGGGTCAAGCTCCGCGCCGTTAAGCACTACGCGCTCCACCGACTTCGCGATGAGGTCGAGGAACGTATCGGCACCCGGCGTTGCTTCAGAATCAATTTCGGTCACCGCCGCGAAGGTTTCCTCCCCGGTGGTCAGATCAAGTTCAATGCGGTAATTCTGCGTTGCGACGATCTGTGCGCGCTCCGCAGCTTCTGCGCGGGTGAGATTAGTCCCGGCCATCAAGCTTCCTTTCCTTGGCTTTCAGCACAATTTACGTGAAATCCTACCGGTTCTGGCGCGCCCGTGCCCGCCGTGCCCGCTTTCTGCCGCACTGTTCGCGCGCCGTTCGCGTACCGTTGCCCTGCCGTTTCAGTTTCGCTCATGGCGCGAGGCGCCCCGCGGCGCCCATTTTCACGCTTGGATAGAACCATGAGTACTCAGGTTGAATTTTGGTTTGATGCAACATGTCCGTGGACGTGGATTACTTCTCGCTGGGTCGCGGAGGTCGCCGCTGCCCGTGATTTCACCGTCACCTGGCGTCCTTTCTCCCTCGCCATTCTCAATGAGGGCAAAGATATTTCGGAGGAGTACCGCGCACATGTGGAAGAGGGCCGCGAAACAGCGCTTGTCGCCATGAAAATCGCCCAGCTGGAAGGTAACGAAAAAGTCGGCGAGTTCTACGCCGCTCTGGGCCAGGCTATTCACGAAGACCGGCGCCCCGTGGGGCGCGAGATTCTTGCCGAGGTGCTCGCTGCTCTCGGTGAAGGTAGCGAGTATTTGAACGACGCCGCACATTACGACGCCGCCCTCCGTGAGAGCGTGGCGGCCGGGCTGGCGCTCGTGGGTGATGAGGTCGGCGTGCCCATTATTTCATTTGACGGCGTGGCCTTCTTCGGCCCTGTCATCTCCCCGGCCCCGCACGGCGAGGCCGCCCTCGCCCTCTGGGACGGCTGCCTCGCCCTAGCTCGCACCCCCGGTTTCTTCGAGCTCAAGCGCTCGCGCACCACGGGGCCAATTTTTAGCTAGCCGCCGCCAGCGCCGCCCGCGGGTGCACTCCTAGATCCACCCGCGGGCCCGGGCGAGCTGCGCCGCCTCGGTACGGGTGCTCGCCCCCGTTTTCCCGATAGCGGCCGAGAGGTGATTGCGCACCGTCCCCTGCGATAAAAACAGTTGCGCTGCCATGCTTTTCACGGTCGCACCGCTGAGCGCCAGCCGCAGCACATCTCCTTCGCGTTCGGTGAGCGGATTGGGCCCCATTTGCAAGGCCTGCGCGGCCAGCTGCGGATCGATAGCGTAGCCGCCGCCGGCAACGGTGCGCAGCGCCGCGGCGAGTTCCTCGGCCGGCGCATCTTTAACAACGAAACCGCGCGCCCCGGCCGCCATAGCACGCTGCAAATACCCGGCACGCCCAAAGGTTGTCACAATAACGACGCCGCAGCCGGCCCCCGCGTCCTGCAGTGCTTGCGCCGCCGCAATTCCATCCACATGCGGCATTTCGATATCGAGGAGCGCAATATCGGCGCAAGTTTCCACCACGGTGGGAACGACGGCGCTGCCATCTTCCAGCTGCGCCACTATCTCGATATCCTCTTCCAGGTTGAGGAGCGCCGCCAATGCTTCGCGCACCATTCGCTGATCATCAGCGATAACTACTCGGATGGGCGTACCCGCCGCCTGCGCATCGGCGGTTGCCCACGCCCCGTTGCTTATTCCCGTACTACCAGTCATAGCCGTACCTCCACGCGAGTTCCCGGTTCTAGCCGGGTGATCGATAGGGTCCCACCAGCAGCTTCAACACGTTCGCGCAGTCCGGTCAGTCCGGTACCTGCCGAAGTTTCCGCGGGGATACCTACGCCGTCGTCCTCCACCCGCAAGCGCGTGCCACTCTCCCTGTCCTCAATAGTGATGGTGCAGGTGTGCGCACCCGAATGGCGCACCGTATTCGTGACCGCTTCCCGCACCACCCACGCGAAAAGCTGGGCGGTGAGGAGGGGAAGTTCCGGGGGAGGCGTGACATGCGCGGCGATACGCGCGGAACGGAGCAGTGCGCAGGCGGAATCCAGCTCAGCATCAAGAGTGGGCTGGCGCAGGTCGGTCACGGTGGCCCGCACCGTGTCGATAGCATCGCGCGAAATTTTGAGACTTTCTTCTAATTCGGCACGCGCCGCATCCGGGTTGGTCTCCATTAGTCGCGAGGCCAATTGAGTTTTCACGGTGATGGCGGTCAGCGAATGCCCCAGCACATCATGAACCACGGAGGCCAGCTCGGAGCGTTGCTCCGAAAGGATGAGCTCTGCGCGCATCCGTGCCGACCGCGCGGCAAATTCTTCCAGCAAGCGAGAGATGAGAATGGGGATCATTGGGATAATAATGCTGCCCAGAAACGCTGCCCACACGAAATCATACGGCGCCAAGATATGGGCCGCCGCTCCGCCCGCGAAACAGAGAAGCCCGCACGGAATCCCGGGTATGAGCGGGAGCGAAAAAATCCATATTGCCGCGAAGAAAGGTGCCGTGTAGGCGAAGCCAAAGGGGAAAGGGTGGATAAGTGCCGCGCAGGCAAGCAGCGGAATGCTCCATAACGTTAGGGATACCCAGCGGGGCCACGAGGGACGCATATCCGGAAATTGGAAAATCAGAATATATGTCAGTCCAAACCCACAGATTCCCGCGTAACCGAGGCCGCGCTCAAGTGGAGTGAGACTTGGCGTTAAGAGAACTCCAGCGAAAGGAAAGACCAGGAAGATGAGCCAGATCCCGCTGCCGAAGAGCATGGTCAGGCGCTCGCGGCGAGTGGTGGGGGCTGCCGGTATCTGGTTGGCGGTGCGCCACATGCGATTTAGATAATGGCTAGCTGGGGACGGCGCGGAGGTCCGCGGCGCGGCGGTGGTCGATGAGACTGTGGGAGACGACGCGGCGGGGGATGGGGCCATAGAACGAGCATAGCGGTCGCGAAGCTCTTCCGCGGCCGCCGCTCGTGCCCGGTGCTGTGCTCGCACGTTAGCCGTACCTTAGCGCCCGTACTCTAGCGCCGCACCGTCGAACGGCGCAGGGCGAGGAATGCCAGCGCCGCGAAAATAAGCGTCCACACCACCACATTCCCGATTGCCCAGGCGAAGGATTCGGTGGGAAGGATCTCTGGCATACCCGGCGTGGCGAAAGCACCGGTAATAATAACCTCCCCGTTCTGGGGCCAGTGGGCCAGCACGCCTGCCCCGTAGAAGGGCGTGTAGCGGGCCATCTCCATCATTGCCCCGCTCAGCGGCATGAAAAGATTACCGAGGAAAGCGAGAAGCACCACCACGCCGGAGGCAATGGACACCGCGGTTTCACTGCGTAATGCCAGGGCTACGGCCAGACCGAAGAACGCGAAGGGAAATACGCCTACCAGGCACAGTCCGGCGCTCGCGAGCCAGATTCCGGGGGTATCAAATTGCGCCGTGGTGAGAATACCGAGGAGGAAGGTCGCGCCGATGGGGAGGCAGGCGATGAGGAGGCTGACAATGATTTTGCCTGCCAGATAGTCCCCGCGGCGCATCCCGGTGAGGGCTAGGTGGCGGCCCCAGCCACTGTCATGTTCCACGGCGGCAGCCCCCGCCATAGACGTCGCGGCGGTTGCCGCCCCGTAGAGGGCCAAGCTCACCATGACGTAGGCGGCGATGGTGCCGCCAGGAATGTGCTTATCGGTTCCCGGTGAGGCCACCCCGAAAACCGCGAAGATCACGAGGGGGAGGGCAATAAGGAAGATCAGGGAATCCACCATCCGCAAATTACGCCAGAGCTCGTGTCGGATATAGGAGAAGAAAATACTGGTGCGGGAACGGGGCGTAGCCGGACTGGTTACGGGAGTGGTCATGAGCGGGCTCCTTCGGGTGCCGCAGTGGCGGGTGAATCGGTGTGCGGGGAGGCTGTGAGGGTGAAGAAAGCATCTTCGAGGCTGGCGGCAGAAATCTGAAGATGGGAGCCGAGACCTTCGTTGAGAATCACGGCGGCAAGCCGATCAGAATCTGCCACGGTGAAACGCACCAGCTCCCCGTCCCGCTCTATGGTGTCAGCGCCCGTGCGCCGGGCCAGTTCCTCCGGGGTGATGCTGGATTGCGGATTCCAGGTGACGGTGAGGTGGTGGCGTTGCTGGGCGGTAATATCAGCAACGCTCCCGTCCGCGACGATGCGTCCGTTATTCATGAGGATGACTCGCTCGGCAAGGTCTTGGGCTTCCTGGAGGTAATGGGTGGCGAAGATAATGGTGCGCCCGCGGGCGGCGTCGGCCCGAATATGCGCCCAGAAGTCACGGCGCGCCGTGGCATCCAGCCCCGCGGTGGGCTCATCGAGGATAAGCAGCTCCGGGTCTGATAGCAGTGCGGCACCGAAACGGATGCGCTGGATTTGGCCGCCGGAGCATTTCGCGATTTTCCGGGAGGCGAAGTCGCTCATGCCGGCGCGCTCAATGACATCAGCGACCGGTAGGTGGGAGGGAAGGCAATCGGCAAGGAAATGGAGGGTTTCCGCGGCGGTGAGATCGCGTAGCATCCCGCCGGTCTGCAACATGGCCCCAATGTGCCCGGTGAGGGCCGGGGAGCCGGGAGCCTGGCCGAGAACGTCAAGGGTGCCGCTGCTGGGCTTGGTGAAGCCGAGAACCATATCGAGGAGTGTGGTTTTCCCGGCTCCGTTGGGGCCTAGGAGTGCCACGATTTCCCCGGTAGTGATCGTGAGCGACAGATTATCTACGGCGCGCACTTGTCCGAAAGAACGGCTGAGGGCGCGGGCCGCAACAACGGGGTGCGCGGTAGGGACCGGATGGGGCGGGTTGGCCCCGGGTATTGTGTTCATGCCATCAGTGTAAAAATGGGCGGCGGGGTACCGGAACTGCCAAGAATCACCACTTCTTCATGACAGATGTCATGGATAGGTGGCCTGGTCAGTCCGGCACCCCGCCGCCGTGGCACTCTGGCAACTAGGCGCGCGCTAGCGCCGGCGTCGTACTACTTCCGCACGTATTCGCACGGAGGCACGAAGCACGTTTACCAAATACGCACGCGTTCTTCCGGGGCGAGGTAGAGGCCGTCGCCTTCTTCCAAACCGAAAGCCTGCGCGAAGGCATCGATATTCTTCACCGTGCCATTGCAGCGGAATTCGGAGGGGGAATGCGGGTCAATGGCGATGAGCTGGCGGGCCCATTCGTCACGGTTCTTCCCCTGCCAGATCTTGGCGAAGGAGAGGAAGACGCGCTGCGCGCCGGTGTAGCCATCAATAACCGGAGCACTCTCCAGCGTGAGACCTTCGCGCGCCAAGTGGATTTCATAAGCCTTGAGCGCGATGGACAGGCCACCTAGATCCCCGATGTTTTCACCCTGGGTGAGTTCACCGTTGACGTGGAAAGCCTCATCACCGTTCAACTGGGCCGGGATATAGGAATTGAATTGCGCGATAAGAGCCGCGGTGCGCTTCTCAAATTCCGCCCGATCCTCATCCGTCCACCAGTTATTGAGGGAACCATCCGCATCGAACTTGGAGCCCTGGTCATCGAAACCGTGCCCGATTTCGTGGCCGATAACCGCGCCAATACCGCCGTAATTGAAAGCCGCATCGCGATCCTGCTCGAAGAAAGGCCATTGCAAAATCGCCGCCGGGAATACGATCTCATTCCACTGCGGGTTGTAGTAGGCATTGACCGTTTGCGGATTCATATGCCATTCGCTGCGGTCAACTTCCTTGCCGAGCTTCGCGATGTTTTCCTCCACCTCAAATTCGCACGCAGCGCGAATATTGGCCAGCAGATCCGTACCGATCTGCATGGAGGAATAATCCTTCCACTTATCGGGATAGCCGATCTTCGGGGCGAAAGTATCCAGTTTGGCCAGGGCGCGCTCCTTGGTGGCATCGCTCATCCAATCCAGATTCCGGATGGACAGGCGGTAGGCATCCAAGAGGTCAGCCACCAGCTGATCCATGGTGGCCTTGTGTTCGGGCGGGAAGTAGGAGGCCACGTAAAGCTGGCCTACTGCCTCACCGAGCACGCCATTGACCAATTGCACCGCACGCTTCCAGCGGTCACGTTGCTGGGTGGTACCGGCGAGCACCTTGCCGTAGAAATCGAAGTTCTTGGCATCAATCACTTCGGGCAGGTAGGAAGCACGCGCGAGCAGAATGCGCCAGCGAGTGTATTCCCGCAAGGTTTCCAGCGGAGTTTCTTCCCACAGCTGCGCGGCGGCCCGCAACGCCTGCGGGGTGGTGACAATAATGGTACCGAGCCCATCAGGATCGTAACCGATAGCGCGCAGCGCGGTGGCCCAGGGGAACTGCGGGGCCGAAGCCACGAAATCCGCGAAGGACATCGGGTTATTGACCTTATCCATATCCCGGGCATCCGTGCGGCTCATATGCGCGGCGGCGAGTTTTGTTTCCACATCGATGACGCGCCCGGCGGCGGCTGTGATAGCAGCGCTGGGTTCGGTGGCCTTCTCATCAAAAGCGAGCTGGGCCAGTTGCGGCACGAAATCCCGGTAGGCGCTCAGGACCGGAGCGAATTGCGCTTCGCGGTAATAGGCTTCATCGGGCAAACCCAGGCCGGACTGGCCGATGGAGAACTCATGGACATTGGGATTGACCAGGCTGGGGGCCACATCCACCCCGAAGAAACTATCCACCCCGGTGCGCATGAGGGCGCCAATAACGCGGGCCAGATCCTCCTTTGTTTCCGCCTGGGCTACCGGATCAAGATCAGCGGTGAGGGGAGCGGTGCCCTTCTCATTAATTGCAGCGGTATCAATAAAAGAACGGTAGAGGGCCACAACCTTCGCGAGGGATTCCGCAGGAACGCCCGGTGCGGCATCCGCAGCGGCGGCCTTATCGCCAGCGGCCGTTTCCGAACCGGCAGTGCCCGCGGCATCCGCAGCTTTCTCAATAAGTTCACGTACGTGAAGTTCCGCCTCATCGCGTAGATCAATGAAAGAACCGACCGAGACCTGATCGGCTGGAATTTCCTTCTCACGCAACCAGGTGCCATTGACGGCACGGAAAAGATCATCCTGGGGGCGCACCGACGTATCGGCACCCGAAAGCACAGCATGCAAAGCAGTATCAGTCATGTGTCCAGGGTAGTGGACGCCTACGACACTTTAAATAGCGCATCGCCACCGGCGCACCACCCCAAAGTAAAAGTGACAAGCGGCACAATAGGATAGGATTGCTGCATGCGAGTACATATTGGAACAGATCATGCCGGTTTCGAGCTCAAGGAATTCCTGGTGGAGAAACTGGAAGAAAGTGGCTACGAAGTGGTGGACCACGGCGCTAAAACCTATGACGCGCTCGATGATTACCCCGCCCCGTGTATTGCCTGCGGGCAGGGCGTCGTAGATGATGCCGGGTCGCTAGGAATTGTATTGGGCGGGTCCGGGAACGGCGAGCAGATTTCAGCGAATAAAGTGCGCGGCGTGCGCGCGATCCTCGCCTGGAATGAGGCCACCGCCAAGCTCGGGCGCGAACACAATAACGCCAACGTTATTTCCATTGGAGCGCGCCAGCATACCCCGGAAGAGGCGTGGAACCTCGTCAAGCTTTTCCTGGAAACACCCTTCAGCGAAGATGAGCGCCACCAGCGCCGCATCGACCAGATCGCGCGTTACGAAGGCGCCTAAAAAGCCCTAAATATAGATCGCCGGATCGATGAGCGGTTCGTGATGGGCCGGGGTGCGTACCCGTGCGGGGATTCCCACCGCGGTCGCTTCCGCCGGCACATCATGAACGACGACGGCGTTAGCGCCCACCTGGGAACCGTCCCCAATGCGGACAGGGCCGAGTATTTTCGCGCCCGCTCCCACCATGACGCCATTTCCCAAGGTGGGGTGGCGTTTGACCGGTTCGGCTGATGACCCACCCAGGGTCACCCCGTGGTAGATCATGCAATCATCGCCGATCTCTGTGGTTTCTCCGATGACCACGCCCATGCCGTGGTCAATGAAGAAACGGCGGCCGATGCGAGCACCGGGGTGGATTTCCACCCCGGTGAGCAACCGGGTGGCTTGCGAGAGGAGGCGCGCCGGTAGCCGCAGCCGCGGCGTCGCCTCCCACATCGCGTGTGCCACCCGGTGCCCCCACACGGCATGCACGCCGGAGTAAGCCAGTACTACTTCCAGGCGGGAGCGCGCCGCCGGATCGCGCCGGCGCGCGGTATCAATATCTTCCCGCATCATCCGGAGTGCTCGAGATAAACCCATAGAACCTACTCTAGCCGGCCCCGCGCCGTGAGCTGAGTCCCCGCGCCACGTGGGCCTGCGCCGTCGTACCTATCCTTTCCCTAATCGCGGTAGGGATCGAAAAGGGGAGTGGAGGCGTAGCGCTCCCCGAAATCGGGGATGATGACGACGATGCGCTTACCGGCAGCCTCGTCACGCTTCGCGACCTCGAGTGCGGCGTGGAGAGCGGCGCCTCCCGAAATCCCTAGGAGCAGCCCCTCCGAGGTGGCAGCCGCGCGCGCCACCTCAAGCGCCGTCGCCGTGGGAACCGGGAAAACTTCGTTGTACAGCTCGGTGTCGAGCACCTCGGGAACGAAATTCGCGCCGATGCCCTGGATACCGTGCGAACCGGCCTTCCCCTCGGAGAGCAGCGGCGATTCGGCCGGCTCCACCGCAATGATCTTCACGTCCGGATTATGGCGGCGCAGTGCCCGCCCCGCCCCGGTAATGGTGCCGCCGGTTCCGATACCCGCCACAAAGTAATCCACCTTGCCCTCGGTATCCGCCCAGATTTCCTCACCCGTGGTCTTTTCGTGAATCGCGGGGTTGGCCACGTTGGTGAACTGGCTGGCCAGAATCGCGTTCTCGGTATTCGCCACGATTTCTTCGGCGCGGGCCACCGCCCCGCGCATGCCTTCCTTCGGGTCGGTCAGCTCCAGACGCGCCCCGAAAGCCCGCAGCAGCATACGCCGCTCCACGGACATGGAGGCCGGCATCGTCAAAATAACCTTGTAGCCGCGCGCGGCACCCACCCAGGCCAGGCCGATCCCGGTATTCCCCGAGGTTCCTTCCACAATGGTGCCACCGGGGCGCAGCGCGCCAGACTCTTCCGCGGCATCGATAATGGCCACCGCCACCCGGTCTTTCACCGAATTAGCGGGATTGTAAAACTCAAGCTTGGCGAGGACTTCCGCGGAGCTACCCTCCGCGAGCTTATTGATACGGACGAGGGGCGTATGCCCCACAAGTTCAGTAGCGTCATTGAAAATGGTCATAGTTCCTCCTCGGGTACGCTAACGCGGCTGCGAGCCATATTGTTCCCGCGGCTCCATGTTATTTTCTGGAACGCGAGTGGCTCGGCGTGGCCCGAGATATGGATAGACCTGGGCAGATACCCCATCTAACCGCTAATCGCGGGGAGTGGTATCCGATTCCCGCGCGCGTCGTTCGGCCTCCGCGGTGAAAGCGGGAATAAGGAAGTCGAGTTTGGTATCGAGATTGGCCCGGTCGCGCCATTTCAGGCGGGAGAATAGCACGATATTCCCGCGGGCAGGCTGAGCAATATGGGTACCGTCTTTGACGTTGTTGAAAGAGGCCGCCGCCGCGTGGGTGGCCATAATGATATTGGTAACGGTGTCTACCGCGAGCAGCCCGATTTCCACATCCCATCCGGCGATATCTTCGAGCGCATTAATAAGGGCATTGAGGTGCGGGGCAATAAAACGCGAGGTTGCGGAGAACTGCACGAAAAGCAGATCAAGCCCCGGGTGGGTATCCATAAGTTCCCACACTTTATTCGCATAATCACGCAGCAGGGCATCCGCGCTCTCTCCTTCGGGCGGAGGATATTCGCTCGAAACGCGCGCCAGACACGCTTCCATGAGATCTTCGCGGCTTTTGAAGAGACGATAGAGAGCCGAGGTCGCTACGCCGAGCTTCTCGGCAACCTGGCCGAGCGTGAACCGATCCAAACCGATCTCGAAGACTGCATCGATTGCTTCATCGGCAGTGAAAGTCGGTTTGGGGCCGGTTTTCTTGTGTGACCGTAAAGGGCTTCTCATGGCATCACCGCATTCAGTGGTTGACGTGTGTCGATACGGCACTGCACGATGCGGCCGTTTTTGTTTATTTTAACGCGCTATAGAAGAGTCGTCATGTTTATCCAGGTAAGGAACCTCGATAATCGCGTCATCAATTTGTTCGACGCCGACATTCCCCGCGGACAACTCTGCCATCATAGCGGCCAGAGATACCCCGCGCTCAGTGGATATGCGCAGTTCAACACCATCGTTGTGGTAGTCCATCTCCGGGGTGAAACCCGCGCCTGAGAGGGTGGCGATATATCTGCCGGCGTCGGAGTGCGGGAGAAAAGCCCGATAACGGGGCACGATGCGCCGTTCCACCAGCCGGGCCTGGCCGAGTGCCTGGGTGACCGAATCCGAATACGCCCGCACCAGTCCTCCTGTGCCCAGCAGGGTTCCCCCGAAATATCGGGTGACTACCGCAACAACATCGGTGATTCCCGCGCCGAGGAGGGTGTCGAGCATGGGGCGCCCGGCGGTGCCGGAGGGTTCACCGTCGTCAGAAGAACGGTGGATCGGAGCGCTGCCGGCAACGGAGACCACGTAGGCGCTGCAATGGTGGCGGGCATCGGGGAAACGGCGCTTTTCGCCGTCAATCACAGCGCGCGCCTCCGCCTCGGTGGAAACCCGCGCCAGCACTGTAATAAAACGAGAACGTTTGATCTCAAGTTCAGTTTCGTAGCGCGCCCCGGCCTCTAATAGCACATCCGACATAGTGGTATTGTCTCATCACCGGTGCTGACGCGTGGCGTGGCGATGCTTGATATCTCACATGCTCGCTCTGGCGCGGCGTGGAGGTGATGAGGTAGACTCATTCGCTGTGTGTTATTGAAGCGTCGGTTTCGGCGTGGATATTCACGAAGATTCGTAGCGGCTGCGCAGGGCGGCCCGGAAAGTAGAGAGGAGCGGTTGACATGGCAGTACCTAAGCGCAAGATGTCCCGCAGCAACACCCGCTCTCGTCGCTCCCAGTGGAAGGCCGAGCTCACCGAGCTCCAGACCGTCCGCGTGCGGGGCCGCGAAGTGCGCATCCCGCGCAAGCTGGCCAAGGCTTACAAGAAGGGTCTGCTCTCGGACTAAGTCCGCGGGAAGCTCAAGCTTGCTTACCCTCGTGAGGTTATCTCACGAGGGTATTTTTATGTTTCGGTGCCGCCGCGGTGCGACGGTGCGACGGTGCGACGGGGCGACGGTGCGACGGGGCGACGGGGCTGCACGCTTGGCCGCGAGCGCGCTGCCGGCAGCAGGGCGGCTCTTTTCCTAAAATGGAAGGGACACCGACGAAAGGGGTTCCCATGCAAGCCCGTCGCTACGCCGCTATCCTTGCCGCCGCGGCCCGCCAAAAACTCAGCCGCCGCGCCGTTCCTCGTGCTGATGAGCTGCCGCGGGTGAAGGTCCACGCGGTTGCCGAGCGCCCCGTGGGGGAAGGTATTGCCCGTTTTGCCGGCGGGGGAGTGGGCGGGCATGCCCCGGCTGCTCTGCTGCACCAACTATGCCTGGGGCCCACTCTCGATATTCTTGCCGATACCAGCCTGCCCCTGGTCGCCACCGGTGCCGTTATCACCGACCTGCGGTGGGAGATTCTCAGCCCCGTTCCTTTCGGGCGCCCGCTTACGGTGCGGGCGTGGGCTGCCAGTTTTGAGCGTGATGAAAAAGGTACGGCGCTGCGCCTCGCGGCTGATATTTCGTACGACGGCGCAGTGTGTTACCGAGAAATCGCACGTTACCTGGATCGGGGCAGCACCGGGAGTCCCGTGCGCGTGACCGGAGAAGAACCGCAGCTCGGGGGCGCTGATCTCGATTTCCGCACCGAATTCGGGGTGGATGAGGCCGGGCATCTGCGCTACGCCAGTCCCCACGCGCTGGCGGAACGGCGCTTCACTGCCGCGGATGCGCGCCACTGGGCCCGCCTGACCGGAGATATCAACCCGATTCACCTCTCCGGAGCAACCGCCCGCCTCTTCGGCTTTAGCGGGGCGGTGCTGCACGGTGCCGCTACCGACGCCTGGGCCTGCGGCCAGCTTGGCCTGCGCGGGGATGCACCGGGCCGCGGGGAAGTTACCTTCCGTGCGCCCCTGGTACTGCCTCAAAAGGTGGTACTGCGCGCCGTGGGGGAGGAAGGCGCCGTCGCCGTTGTCGAGGAACGCACGGGGCGCGACCTCGTCCATCTGCGCTACACCAGTGCGGAATTACATGAGGCGCAGGGAGGTATCGTGCTCCCCATTCGGGATGGGAAACCCTCCAGCACCGCGGTTTCGCGGGGCATGGTCGAGGTTTTCGCGGCCGGGGACGCCGCGCTTGCCACGGCCCTCGAGGATGCTATTCCTTGGCGCCGTACCTACCGGGAGCCCTACGCGCAGCTGACCCGCCTCGACGATCCGGCCCGCGGGGCGGATGCGGCGCATGCCGGGTTGAACTTCGTGCACCATACGCTCACCTTGCATGACGGTACGCCGCTCGCCAAGCTGCGCCCGCGCGGCGGGACACCCCGGGGCGAAATCGTCCGGGGTACCACGGTGCCCTGCCCCTTCACGGTTCCTTTCCGGGGCCGGGAGATTCCCGAGCGCTGGCGCGCCGCGACCCGTCGGGATGCTCGCGGCGACTACGTGTACCTGAGCGGCACGGAGCTCCTTGACCACCTGGCTCGGTGGGAAGAACAGGGGCGGGTGCAGCCCGGGGTGCTCGCCGCGCTCACCGAGGTGGTGCATCACCCGGAGATGATGCGCTTGGAGGGGCGCACTGTGGCGGTCCTGGGTGCCGGTGCGGAGCTATCCCCCGCGCCTACGCTGCTGGCCACCGGAGCGCAGGTGGCGGGAGTGGGGCGCAGCGAGTCGCGGCGCATGCGCACCTTGCGAGCCCGGGCGCTGGAAGCTGCCGGTGATCTCCATATTGCGCCCGCGGGTTTCGGCGACGTGACCGCAGCCCCGGACGCGGTGGCCGGTTGGCTCCTCTCGCTGCCCGGTGACCTCGTGGTGGTGGATACCCTTTACGCGCCCGGATATAAATTCCTGCTGGTGGAAGCGGGAGCGGATGCCGTGCTGCGCATGGTAGGGGAGGAAAGTAACGCTGCGTTCGCCTGGTACGGTTCGCCCACGGATGCCTACCCGATTCCGGGGAACGACGACGCAGCGGCTGGCGCCGCTGAGCTCCCCGGCGGGGTGGTTTCCCGAACGGCGATCCGCAGCTGGGCGAAACTTTCCGGGGCGCGGCCCGCCCGCGAGGCCGGCGTCGTCAATCTGCTCCAAGATATCCAGGGCCCCAATTACGCGGCCGCGAAACGCATCGGACGGTGGCGTGCCACCGTGGAGCGGGAAGCCGGCCGCACTATTTCCTACACTATTGCCCCGATGTCCCGCACCGAATCGGTGCTCATTTCCCAGCCGCTGCGCGCTGGGTACGCAGGCCTGGAGCGGCTGGGATACCCGCCCCTCGCCGCGGATACCGCAGCGGCTCTCCTCACTGGCCTGCTGGTATGGGATCTGCAACATCCGGAGGCCACCGCTTCCTCCACTAGTTTCCTAACCGACCGCGCCTTGGATGGCGGGCTTCTCTCCATCCCCTATCAGCCCAATGACCTGGCCGGGCTCGCGCTTCTGAGCGGGGCGGAGCAGCTCCTCGGGCGCCACCGCGGACCTACGGCCGGGCGCTTACGGGAGCGCCCGGCCGTAGGGGATGCGTCCTCGGGCTACTAAACGAGGGAAGGCTGTTAGGAACCCGAGGACAGTTCTGGTTATACGAGGGGACAGGTCACATGGGTGGCCAGTTACTTTAGTGGATGAGAACCTTGAGGGCGTTGGTATCCGCAGCGTGGGCGAAAGCCTCGTAGGCTTCCAGGATGTCCTCGAAGGCAAACTCGTGGGTGACGAACTTATCGGCGGGCAGCTTCTTAGCAGCCACCAGCTTGAGCAGCATTTCCAGGGTATTGGTGGACACCAGACCCATAGAAATATTGATATTGGCGATCCACAGCTTGTCGATAGGCAGGTCAACCGGCTTACCGTGCACGCCCACATTTGCCACGTGGCCACCCGGGCGCACGATCTGGAGGCAGGTATCGAAGGTAGCCGGCACGCCCACCGCTTCGATGGCGACGTCGACCCCTAAACCATCGGTGAGGGCCATAACCTGCTCCTTCCAATCGGAGGAGCTGTTATTGACCGTGTGGGTGGCGCCGAAATCACGGGCGCGATCCAGGCGCTTATCATCCAGGTCAATGGCGATGACCTTGGCCGGCCCGTACAGGCGCGCCGTCATCACCGCGGCCAGACCCACGGGACCCGAGCCGACCACCGCGACGACGTCGCCCGGCTTGACTTTGCCGTTCTGCACCCCGATTTCGAAACCGGTGGGGAGGATATCGGAAAGCAGAATACCCTCCGCATCGCTCACACCTTCCGGAATCTTGTATACGGAGTTTTCCGCGAACGGCACGCGCACGTATTCGGCCTGGGTGCCGTCAATCATGTAGCCGAAAATCCAGCCGACGCCGGGCATGCCTTCGGGATCCATGCAGTGGGCGTACATGCCGGTACGGCAGTAGGAGCAATGCCCGCAGGAGCTCACGCAGGAGAGGATGACACGATCACCGACCTTGAGATTTGTCACGTTCGACCCGACTTCGGTGATGCGGCCAATTCCTTCGTGGCCCAGAATGCGCCCGGGTTCGACTTCCGGGGTGTCACCCTTGAGGATGTGGAGGTCGGTGCCGCAGATCGTGGTTGCTTCCATCTTGACGATGACGTCGGTGGGCTGCTGGATTTGCGGATCCGGAACTTCTTTCCATTCCTTAATTCCCGGACCTCCGTAGACAAGAGCCTTCATAATTTTCTCCTCATTGAGTCGCTCTGGTAAGTGCGGTGCCGTGACTGGCGCCACGCAACCCAATCTAGCGGGACGAAAGGCCCATGGAAAGGGTGTGCCGCGGTGGGTTGTGTAAGTTTGATCACGCAAGTGCTGTATAAGAATTACGTGAAAATACGCGGAAAAGTCGGCTGGGTGGTGGGTGTGATGGGTTGGTGTAGCTCCCGAGGGGTGGGTGTGTAAATTAAGGACATATGTCCCGGTGGGGTGGATTTTACGGCACGTGTGCGGCGGGTGCTGGCGGCGGCCTGCGGCGGCGTCGTTCATAAAAATATGGCGAGGCTGCACGAAAAGAAACAGTGCACGTTCGGAACATCACACGGTCGGGACGGCGGGACTTGAACCCGCGACCCCCCGCTCCCAAAGCGGGTGCGCTACCAAACTGCGCCACGTCCCGTGCTAGTTATTGTATGTAGCTGCCATGCGCCGAAAACTGAAGGTTTCCAGCCGCACCTAGGCAACGTGCCTAGTGTAATGGATTCTGGCCCGCGATGCCCATGCGGTTAGTGGGCGCCACCGGGGTGGAAGTCTTGGGGGTGGGGTGGTATTCTCTTCGGGTAGCGTTCGCGCAAGCGGCCGTGTGCGAGTGTAGTTTAGTGGTAAAACCTCAGCCTTCCAAGCTGATGATGGGAGTTCGATTCTCCTCACTCGCTCCATACTTTTCGTTGATATAGTGCGAACTCATCTCAGTATTTCACCCTTTTTCTTTCTCGTGATCGCGTAACCCTGCCTCAGCAAGGATATGGCCCACTTTTACGATAATGCTTTCAATATGTAGGTATTCTTTAATAATGATTGCACCTATGTCGTTGGGATCATTATGTTGAGAAAATCTGCCGCAGTCGGAGCTGCGTTGATACTTATGGGTTCTGGGTTTGGGGCTGTCACCTCCGCTGTGGCAGCTCCCTCGTCAGCGGGCGAGCTACCCGCCGGCTTCGTGCCTGCCGATGCGGTCGCTGATGTTACCGCGGTCGTGGTGAATGCCCCGAGTAATGAATGTACGGGCCGTACCCTGCGCACCGCCAAGCCGGATGACGGGAAAACGTATCCGAGCCAGGATGGTTACTACACTAATAGCGTCACGTACTGCCTGGACCAGTCCTTCGTTACTGGCGATAACAAGATTTCTTGGGATGCCGGCACCAAAACCCTCTGGTTCAATAATTATGTTCAGGATGCCTCGAATGCGTACAAGCGTGGCGTGTCCGTGGATACGGGCGGGATTGCCTCCGATATTCGAGTGAAATTCAGCGGCGCGAACGTTTTTACCGCCAGTGAGGGCGGCTACACCGCGAACGCCCTTTATTTCGCCGGGAACCAAGACGGCCTGTATAAATACGTTCTCGATTTTGATGGGGATGCCTCTTTTGATGCCACAAATACCATCAATAAGTATCCGGTGAATGTGGCCGATAGTGATCCGGCTGCTAAGTGGCTCAAGGGCGGCTCCATTGGGCTGGATTCTTCCGGTGCGCCGATTGAAATTGTCGGTCAGGGAAAACTCACCGCAGTGAGCAAGGATATTACGTGCGACAAGTGCGGGAGCGGAGATAGCAATACCGCGATGAGCACCGCGATCCGCAGCACCGCGGATCTCAGCATTGGCGGCAATGTTCAGGTCACGGCGCGGGTCACCAATGAAACCGGTTTAGCGACCGGGATTAACGCCTGGAAGAACCTCAAAATTGACGGTACCCAGGGCGCCACGGTGACGGCGGAAGCCACCTCCAACACCTCCACGGCAACCGCGATTATGCAGGCCGGCGGCGGCGATGTCGATAATACCGGCGACGTTTTGAGCATCACCGATGCGAAGGTCACGGCGCAGGCAACGGCGCAAGGAAAATCGAGTTTCGGCGTATACAGCAGAGGAAATCTCAGCGTTGCTGGAAAGGCGTCACTTGACGTCACCTCCTCCTCGCAATCTCAAGGCTACGGGGTGTACAGCGAAGGTCAGGTAAAGGCCGACGGCGCAGCCACTCTCACGGTGGCGGCTTCCTCGGCGAATGTTGCCGGGGGAGTGGTCGGTGCCACCGGGGTGACCTTCGCGAGCACCGGTGACAGCCTCATCAAGATGAACGGGGCGAAGAATGCCCCGGCTATCTTCACGGCGGGCCAAGGTACCTGCCGCTTCTTGGGTACGGGGGAGGTAACCGCCCAAACCATCGGTGGCTACGGTGCCTACCTCACCTGCCCGAATACAGAATTCGGGGAGCGCATTGGCGTGACCAAGCCCGGCACTTTCGCCCTTGCTGAATACGCTGCCGGCGCCTATGCGGTTGATGAGAACCTCGACCGGAACAGGGTGGCCGGCCCGACCGGTACCAGCCCTGTTTCTTCGAGTGCCCGCACTCGTTTCGTGGTCAATCACAATGGGCAGCGCACCGGAAACTGGACCATTGGCCGGGGCTACGTGGCACAAATCGGCACCACTGCGCAAACCGATTCCGTGACCGGTCAGGTGACCGAACCTGGCTCGCAGCATTATCCGGACGGCACCGTGCGGCAGCATATTTTCACCGCGCCGCAAGCCCGGGTAGGCACGAGCGCGCAGCTGAGCATTCCGGCTGGGGCGGAGAGCATTCCGGCGGGGGAGGAGAGCCTTCAGGCGGGGGAGGAGAGCCTTCAGGCGGGGGAGAAGGGTATTCCCTTTGCATGGTGGACGGTATCTGACCTCGCCACGCCAACCGAGCAGCTGAGCGCGGAAGCCCTCGGGCAGAACGCGCAGACGAACCCGGCCAATAGTGCGCTGAGCTTTGCCATGCCGGCCGAGGATCTTACGTTGACCCCGGTGTACGGCAAGATTGTTGTGCCCGCAGCGCCCGTGACCGCCCCGCAGCCCTGTGACGGGAGCGGAACCGTGGCACCGGCGAAGGTGACGCTGCCCGAGAATGCTGTGGGAATCATCTATGGCGAACCGAAAATCACCGGCACCACGGCAACCGTGACCGCTACGGCAAAACCCGGGTACCTCATCGCCACGCCGGTTTCCGAGCCAGGCTCCACGCCGAGCTACACGGTTGATAAGGAGCACCGTATGGCCACCTGGACCCTGGATCTCACTTCCACCGCGTGTGCCGCTACTCCGTTGGAGAAGCCCGCGGTGACCCCGATTGCTCCGACGTTGGTTCCGGCAGATAGCTGTGGGACTCCAGCCACGGTCACCATTCCGGAATCCGACGTCGTGGAGTACACCCGCGCGGAGAACAACGGCACCGTGACCGTGACGGCGCAGCTCAAGGATCCGCAGCGTTACGCCCTTGCCGCGGGAGCCACGACCGAGTGGACCTTCGATATTTCCGCACGGCCGTGCCCCGTGCCGGAGCCGCCGGTGAACCCGGAGCCGGGCGCACCTGATACGCCGGGTAGGCCAGGTGAACCGAATGACCCGGGTACGCCGGGCGCCCCGGACGCGCCGGAAGTGCCGGGTACCCCGGAGCCGCAGCCTGGCACGCCGGGCACGCCTACCGAACCGGCCGGCCCGGGTGCTCCCGCTGATCCGAGTAATCCGGACCAGCGCCCCGCGCCGCAGCAGCCGGGTACTCCGGCTACCCCGGAGCAGAAGGCCCCGGCGGTGAAGGTGAAGCGCCCCGCGGCTAAGCTCGCGCATACCGGCACCGCGGTGACTACCGGAATCGCAGGAGCGGCCGCGCTTATCCTGGGCGGCTACGTGCTGCGCCGGAAGTATCGCGGCTAAGCGAAACGGCAGGTCAGCGACCCTAAGCTATCCCCTCGGGGACCTTGGTAAAGTATTTGCGCAAAACTCGCACCGGCATCGCCGGGAGGGAAAACGCGGAAATGCCGGGGGAAACCGAGGGGATAGCGCTGTTTTTCGCCCCCGAAACCTACCGTGGCGTATCTCATGAGTGAGCCATTGCGTTGTTGTCCCCGGCAAAAACACCTACGATGATTGACTGTGCGCAGCAGCCCCGCTGAGCACGCTAAGGGAAACGTCAGGGGATACGAGATGATCGAACTAGCCGAGGTGGAGAAGATCTACCCGCGCCGCGGAGCGGAATCCGTGGCGGCGCTGCGCGGCATCTCGCTCACCATCCCCACCGGGGAAATTCACGGTATCGTCGGTGAATCAGGGGCGGGTAAATCCACCCTCATTCGCTGCCTCACCGCCCTGGAAAAACCCACCAGCGGCTCCATTCGCATTAACGGCGAAGATCTCAACGCGCTGCCGGCCTCGAAATTACGCGCGGCCCGGCGCACCATCGGGATGGTGTTCCAGGGTGGCAACCTGCTTGAGGCACGCACCGCCGCGGAAAATATCGCCTACCCTCTTCAGATCGCCGGTGAAAAATCCGCGAAGATAGCCGAACGGGTGCGCGAGATGCTGGGCGTCGTCGGCCTTGCTGATCGGGGCGATTCTTATCCATCCCAGCTTTCGGGCGGGCAGCGCCAGCGCGTGGCCATTGCGCGCGCCCTGGCCACCACCCCGTCAGTGCTGCTCTGCGATGAGCCCACCTCCGCGCTGGACGCGGATACCACCTTGCAGATCCTCGAACTGCTCCGTGAGGTGCGCGATGCCTACGGGGTGACCGTCGTTATTATCACCCACGAAATGGAGGTGGTGCGCCGAATCTGCGATTCGGTGACCCTCCTCGAATCCGGCCGGATTACCGCCGGTGGCACCATTGAAAGCGTGCTCGCGGACGTGAGTTCGCCCCTCGCGCGCCGCCTCGTGCCCGCTCCGGATATTGAAACGACCAACGTTTCGGGTTCCATTATCGATATTGCCTTTACCGCCCGCCCCGGGGAAACCGCCGGGTCCCAAGCTCTCAGCCTGGCCGCGCGCCTCGGCTGCGATATTGGCGCGGGCGTTTTTGAATCCATCGGTGAGATTCAGATTGCGCGCCTGGCCCTCGTGGTCAGCGACGCGCAGGTCGATACCGTTCTCACCGCGATGACTAACGCCGGAATCACCGCGGAGGTGCGGGCAGCATGACCACTCTTCTCAGTGCAGTTCTCAGCCCGGTTCTTTCCGCGCCGGCCGCATCCGCCGCGGCCGCACTCCCGCTGGAGCGCGGCACCTGGTTCGATGCCCCGGAAATCAAGGACGGTCTGGCCCGCGCCACCTTCGAAACGCTGGCGATGGTGGGTATCTCCACCGTTATCGCTTCGGCGCTCGGCCTTATCCTCGGGATGATCCTCGTGGCAACCGGCCGCGGGGGACTACTTCCCTCGCCGCTCCTCAATAAAACCCTCGGTTTTATTGTCAACGTGGGCCGCGCCATCCCCTTCATTATCTTCGTCTTTATTCTCATCGGCTTTTCGCGTGCAATTGCCGGAACGGGCAGCGCCTGGCAGGGCTTCACCGTTCCGCTCACGATCTCAGCGGCCTTCTACTTCGCGCGCCTGGTGGAATCCAATCTCATGGGCGTCGAGCGCGGCAAAGTGGAAGCTGTCCTCATGATGGGAGCCTCCCGCACCCGCATCATGTTCGGGGTGCTCATGCGCGAAGCGCTGCCGGCCCTCGTCCAATCCGTCACGATCCTCGCGGTTACCCTTGTGGGCTACTCGGCCATGGCGGGTGCTGTGGGTGGCGGCGGGCTGGGCGCCATGGCCCAAAACGCCGGGTACTACAATAACCGCCCGGATGTCCTCACGATCGTGGTGGTCGTGCTGGTGCTCCTCGTCATGGTTATCCAGGCGCTGGGTGACATGCTCAGCCGGCTGGTGGATCACCGCTAAGGAACCGCCGGCCGGGTCACGCACCACCGGGACGCACCCGGAGCAGCGCTGTCAGCGAACGGTGTACAGCGATACGTCATCACCACCAACATTGTGAAAAATAGAGGAATATTAACCATGAAGAAGCTTTCGAAAATTGCCCTGGTAGCTGCGGTGAGCGCGCTCGCGTTGAGCGGCTGCGGTAGCTCGGATTCGTCCTCCTCCGCTCCCGCGAAGAACGACGACGGCGCGGTGCGCCTCGTGGTCGGCGCCTCGCCGGCCCCGCATAAGCAAATCCTGGAATTCGTCAACGATAACCTTGCCAAGGATGCCGGTTTCACCCTGGACATCCGCGAGTACAACGATTACGTGCAGCCCAATGTGGCACTCAACGCCGGGGAAATCGACGCGAATTACTTCCAGCACCTGCCCTACCTTGAGAACGAAATCCAGGAAAAGAACTACACCCTGGACCACGGCGCAGGTATCCACATCGAGCCCTACGGCATCTACTCCAAGAAGATCAAGCAGCTCAGCGAGCTCAAGGACAATGCCGTGGTGGGCGTGACGAACGATCCGTCCAACCAGGCCCGGGCCCTCGATCTGCTCCAGAAGAACAACCTCATCAAGCTCAACCCGCAGGTTGCTTCCCCCACCATTTACGACGTGGTCGAGAACCCGAAGAACCTCACCTTCCGCGAAGCTGATGCTCCGTCCGTCCCGAAGATCCTCCCGGACGTGGATATCGCGATTATCAACGGTAACTTCGCCCTGCAAAACGGCCTGGTTCCTTCCAAGGACGCTATCTACACCGAAGATCCGACCGATAACCCCTACGGCAATATCCTCGCCTGGAACTCCAAGGCCACCGGTGAGAAGCTCGAGGGCGTGAAGAAGCTGGATGCCGCGCTGCACAGCCCCGAGGTTGCCAAGTACATTCGTGATACCTGGCCGAACGGCGAGGTTATCCCCGCCTTCTAAGGTTCATTACCCGAGCCTCATCACCCCGCCTTGCCAGCTGCGCTGGTAGGCGAGTGAGCTCCAGCTGCCCGGTACCTCGCAGCGAGGTACCGGGCAGCTGCGTCGTCGTGCCCCATAACGGTGCGCGGGTGAGAGTGCGTTCACATATGGCGAGTAGTTGTGCGCTAGAACTCCCATCACCCGGGGTGCGTGCCGTAGAATTAGCGGGTATGCCCGCGCCCGGCGCGGCGCAGTAAGGGGACGGATTCGTCCTATCGACAAGGGTTATCACCCCCATTTTTAGACTGGAGAAAAAGTTGGAAAGCTCCTACGAACAGCTCGATCCCACCCAGGTAAAGCTGACCGTTGAGGTTCCTTTCGAGGAATTCAAGCCGGAAATTGACAAGGCCGCGAAGACCATCGGCAACCAGGTGCAGATCCCTGGATTCCGCCGGGGTCACGTGCCCGCGCGCGTTCTGGAAGCGCAGATTGGCCGCGCCGCGATTGTGGAGCAGGCGATTAACGACTCTCTGGACGGCTACTACCAGGACGTTCTGGAAGAGCACGACCTCGTTCCCATGGGCCGTCCCGCGGTGGACGTGACCGGCGTGGCGATGGAAAAGAACTCCACCGACCCGCTTGCCTTCACCGTTACGGTGGATGTGCGCCCGGCCATTGTTCTCCCGGATCCGGCGCAGTACAGCTTCGAAGTGGAAGCCACCAATGCCGATGAGGATGCCGTGGAGGAGCGCCTCGAGCAGCTGCGCGAACGCTTCGCCACCCTCAAGACTGTGGAGCGCGCCGCCGCCAGCCGCGACTACGTCACCATTAACCTCTCCGCCAGCATCGACGGTGAGGAAGTTGATTCGGTGGAGGGTGTTTCCTACCGCATCGGTGATGACAATATGCTCGACGGCCTGGATGAGGCGGTCAACGGTGCCGCGGCCGGCGATGAGCTGAGCTTCACCTCCACCCTCGTGGGTGGGGAGCACGCCGGGCAGCAGGCTGATGTCACGGTCACGGTGGAGAAGGTGCAGGAATCCGAACTTCCGGAAGCGGATGATGATTTCGCCCAGCTCGCCTCCGAATTTGACACCATTGAGGAACTGCGCGCGGACCTGGCGGAAAAGGCCGCCACGGATGCCGCCCAGGTGCAGGTCATGGCCGCCCGTAATCTTCTCCTGGATAAGCTCCGCGAGGATGTTACGGTGCAGCTGCCCAAGCGCGTGATCGACGCTGAAGTAGAACGCCACCTCGAATCCGAAAACCGCGCCACCGACGACGACCACGCCAAGGAAATCCGCGGGGAAATCCGCGATTCGCTGCGCGACCAGATCATCCTCGATGAGCTGGCCAAGAAGTTCGGTGTGGATACCACCCAGGATGAACTCTTCAACTTCCTGGTGCAGCAGGCCCAGTCTTACGGCATGGACCCCAACCAGTTCATCTCCGCGGCCGCGCAGACCGGCCAGCTCGGGGCTTTCAGCGGCGAGCTGCGCCGCGGCAAGGCGCTTATTTCCGCGCTGCGCCTGGCCAAGGTTGTGGACACCAACGGCAACGAGGTGGATGTCATCAAGGTCGTTGGTGAAAAGCCGGAAGAAGAACTCACCCCGGACTTCTCCGCCGCTCCGTCCCGCCCCGTGTGGGATGGCCCGGTTGATGAGGACGCTGCGGTTTCGGATAACGCAGCGCAGGGCGACGACGCCGCGCCGGCGGAGGAAACTCCCGCCGCGGATGCGCCGGCTGGCGATGCGGACGCTTTCGACCCGGCCACCAAGAAGGTGGACGAAGTCGTGGAATACGCCCAGGGTGCGGATGCCGCTGAAGTGGCTCGCGTGCTCGAGGCGGAGAAGGCCGGCAAGGCTCGCAAGACCCTTGTGAAGAAGCTTGAAGAGCTGCTTGGCTAATCTCGGCTAATTCAGATATGCACGAACGTGCCCGCTAGTGCGGTGGGCGTGTGGGGTGGGAGGCTCAGCCTCCCACCCCACACGCGTATATGCGCAGCGTAGCTGCGCCGTCGTCGTGCCACCCACCGTTCCACCGTTCTCCGCAGGGGCGCACCGTCGCGCCGTTCGCTCCCGGACCATTCCCACCGTCGCACCGTTCACTCCCGCACCATTCCCACCGTCGCGCCGCGCGCGCCGCCCCGTCGTACCGCCGTACCGTCGTACCGCCGCAGTGTGATATTCACGTGAAGCTCCTTAAATTAAGAGCCCGTTTACGGCTTATTAAGGCGAATTCAATAGTTTGAGCAATGGAAACGCGTGTTTCCGAGTCGGGCCAATCCGCGCCCCGACTAGCTCAAAGCGAAGGATATTCATGCGACACGTGCGTCGAGTAGTAGCGGCTCTAGCTGCCGCTACGCTAGTGCCGGTCGGGGTGGCATGTACCGTGCCAGCCGTGGCCGACCCAGTACTCCCGGGAGTCGATTCTCCGGCTCTCGCCTCTACGAATGAGAATCCCGTCGTCGTTGACGGGGTGACTCAGCCCATGGATCCACGTCCCGGCTTCCGAGTGCTGCCCTACCTGCAGCGCCCCGGTGCCCACGAGATGACGATTAACTGGTTTACGGAACTGGGCCATAATGCCGTTCTCACCATCACCGGCCCGGGTCTGCCCGCCGAAGGGCGCACCTACACGGTAGCCGGCGTGCAGAACCCGGTGAACGATTACCAGGACTACGAACTTAAGCAGGGCACCCTCAGCCGCGGGAAGGCGCTGTCCGTACCGCAGGGAGCTTGGATTCGTGCTGATCATCCCTATAAGTACAGCCAGCGCGTAGAAGAGCTCCAGCCCAGCTCCACCTACACCTACACGGTCACGGTGGACGGCTACGCGCATTCCGCCACGCTGCGCACCCTCCCGGACGGCAAGGTGGGGATTACTGATCCGCTCCATATCATCGCCTTCTCCGATACCGAAACCGATCCCATCGGGCGCGTGACCTACCGCGAATGGGAACAGACCCTCAACCTGGCGGAAGGCTCCGAAGAGCGCCCGGGTAAGGGCTCGGCTTGGGATGAGAAATTCGGCGGCTCCACCCGTAACGGGAAGTACGCCGTCAATTACATGCTTACCGAGGATAAGGCGCAAGAAATCAATAACGCCGCTATTGCCGCCGCCAAGCCTGACCTGGTGCTGCTGCCCGGCGACATCGCCGAACGCGCCTCCTCGCAGAGCCACTGGGATGAATGGTTCCGTTACTTCGCGGGCGATAAAGGCCAGCTCCTCGATTCGATTCCGGTTATCACCTCGCTGGGCAACCACGAAGTGTACGGCTACGGCAGCCCCGATGATCGCACCGCGGTAGCCCGGGCGCGCGCCGCCTACAACCAGGTTTTTGATACCAACGGCTCGGATAACGCGAACGCTCGCGATGCCTACCACCGCACCGATATGGGGCCGGTGACCATTATCAGCCTCGATTCGACCAACGGTACGGATCAGACCACCAAGACGATGCCGGAAGAAGCCAAGATCGAAGGCAACGACGCAGGCATTACCGCCGCTCAGCTCGGGACGGACACCCAGGGCGTTTTCCCGTACGAGGAATACGCGCGGGACTTCCCCAAGTCCGTGGCGGCCGGCTGGTGGGGCCCGGATGCGGCCCCCGATTCGGTGGATCAGCCCAGCTTCATGCCCGGTTCGGAGCAGTACCGCTGGCTTGACGAGCAGCTTGCTGATGCCCGCGCCAAGGGCCAGATCATCATCGTGCAGTACCACCACGTAGCATATTCCAACGGCGTGCACGGCACTCCGATGGGCCACAAGTTCCCCGATCAGCAGCCGGGTGTGCCCATGCGCCACCTCCAGCCGCTCTTCGAAAAGTACAATGTCGCCTCCGTGTTCTCCGGCCACGACGAAATGTTCCAGGCCTCCTACGTGGACGAAGCGGGCGACGGCGTGGGCGTGTACCACTGGGACGTCGGCGTAGCCTCCGACGGCCTGCGCGGTGAAAAGATGGTCAAGACGGGGGAGAACGGCTCGTACGAACCGCTGCGTTTCAACTCCCACTCCGTGTGGATGGCGCAGGCCAACGAACCGGAAATGTGGAAGACCAACGAGGCGGGCGTGAAGAAACTCATCTCGGGCGGGAAACACTACGGCCACCTGGATATCAAGATTCAGCCCTACGCCGGCCCGGCCCTCGATTCCGGGGTGAAACCGGCCGCCGAAATGGTCATGACCCCCATCTCGCTCTTCCCGATCCTCGACGATAACTACGAGGTGGAAAAGGTGGAGCGCCGCGAGCTGCTCACCGGGCAGTTCACCGTGTACCTGGATGCGGAAGGTAACCCGCTGGCGGGCACCCCGCAGGAAGGCACCGGCCAGGACGAAGAGAAGACCCCGCTGTCCAACTTCTCCCTCGGCGTTATCCCGGACACCCAGTTCTACTCGCGTTACGCCACGGCGGAAACCGGTAACCAATTCGGTGCCATGTACGGCAGCGAACCCTTCTCCGCCCAGACCTCCTGGATCGCGGAAAACGCTGAGAAGTACGGCATTAAGATGTCCATGCACCTGGGCGATATCGTCGACCAGTACAACCATCCCCAGCAGTGGGAAATTGCCGATAAGGCGATGAAGATTCTCGAAGATGCGGGGCACCCGTACTCGATTCTTGCCGGTAATCACGACGTCGGGGCCGATGCGTCGGATACCGACCCGGTCGGCTACGGCACCTACAAGGAATGGTTCGGTGCCGAGCGTGCCGCCAAGAATGTGACCTTCGTGGAGCGCGATCCTTCCGGCGCGCACGAGTACCACATTCTCAAGGTCAATGGCCAAGATTTCCTGGTCATGAACCTGTCCTGGCAGGCCCAGGATGACGCCCTGCAGTGGGCCTCCGATGTGCTCGATAAGCATCCGAATACCCCCACGATCGTCAATTCCCACCAGCTCATTAATGTGGAGGGCGACGGCGTGACGCCGCTGGCCACCGAGTTCGGTGAAAAGGTATGGAACAAGGTCATCCGCAATCACGACCAGGTGTTCCTCACCTTCAACGGCCACCATCACGGCGCGACCACCTGGACGCGCACGAACGACGCCGGCCATCCCGTTTACCAGGTCCTCATGGATTACCAGATGGCCTACATGGGTGGAAACGGCTACATGGGCATGGTCGAATTCGACCTGCCGGGTAACAAGATTTACCAGACCTCCTTCTCCCCGTGGGTGATGACGAAGGCCAAGGACACCCTTGTTCCCGACGACCAGGCGATCCTTACCGGAGCGGGCCAGACCTTCGAGCTCGACTTCAACTTCGCGGAACGTTTCCCGAACCTCGTTATTGCTGATACGAAGGCTTCTTTGACGACGCCGCAGCTGCGCGAGTGGCTTGCCACCTACGATGCGCCGACCCAGGTTACCCCCTCCGCCCCGACCAGCGCGGAGGACTACCCGCAGGTGGAGAGCACCGTGGCCCACTGGAAGATGCCGGTGGATAAGGCCGAGGGCACCCCGGTTGCCGTGGGTGAAGCCATCGTGGATGCCGTGGGTGGGGATAACTTCACCCGGGCCCCGCTGGACCAGCCCGGTTCCAAGGGTGCGGAAGAAGGCGACGTCGTATGGACCCGTGACCACCACCCGCTCTCGGCCAATGCCGGCGCGGTGTGCTTCGCCAATGGTGGACGCGATAACGCGCGGTGGAATAACTTCGTGACCGCCGCCGATGCCGCCGTCAATAACGAGACCTTCGAGAATGGTTTCACCTTCGAGACCTTCATCAAGATCTCCCCGAAGTTCGATAACAAGAACAATGCCTGGATGGCCTGGCTCTCCCGCGACGGGCAGCGCCAGAACATCGCCGGCTACAACAACACCGAGGGTGAAGAACCGCCCTTCGCGTGGGCGATGTCCAACCTGGCGGAAATTCAGTTCTCCTTCGTGGACTCCCAGAAGCCCACCCCGGCCGAATCTTCGGCGTGGTCGGGCGAGATCGTCTCGCGCGATCAGTGGCTCCACCTCGCGGTGGTCAACGATCCGGAAACCAAGATGACCACGATGTACGTGGATGGGGTACCGGTGCTGCGTAATTCGCCGGGCACCGTGGGCGTGGGCACCCAGGGCCTGCCGTGGGTTCTCGGCGCGGGCTCCTATGCCGGGGTGCGTGAATCTGGATTCCAGGGTTGTATCGGTGAAGTTCGCCTCGTGGGTGAACCGCTTGATTCGAGCAAGTGGCTGACCGCGCGCGCCGGGGAAACCCCGGGCGGCGAGCAGCCCGGCGGTGAAGAACCGGGCACGGAGCCGAGCGTTGAGCCGACCGAGCCGGGTACCGAGCCGACCGAACCGGGTACCGAGCCGACCGAACCGGGCACGGAACCGAGCACCGAACCCAGCAAGCCGGGTACCGAGCCGAGCGATAAGCCGAGCAAGCCTGCGGCACCGCAGGGCAATCTGCTCTTCAGCTCCACCGCACTGGCTGGTGGTAACGCCGACCGTGTCACCAGCTACGGTCGCGCCGGCGAAACCATCTTCGTGGGTGACTGGGACGGCGACGGCGTGGACACCCCCGGGGTGCGCCGTGGCAACACCTTCCTGCTCACCAACGCCGCCACCGGCAATGCCCAGATGCAATTCTCCTTCGGCCGGGCCGATGACGAGATCATCATTGGCGACTGGAACGGGGACGGTAAGGACACCATCGGAGTACGGCGCGGCAATACGGTATACGTGCGCGACGACCTGGCGGGTGGCAACCACACGTCCACGGTCTCCTTCGGACGGCACGGCGACCAGATCGTGGCCGGCGATTGGGATGGCAACGGGCGCGACGAACTCGCGGTGCACCGTGGCAACACCGTCTTCGCTCAGGGGGCTTTCGCTGATACCCAGGCAAAGTCCACCTCCTCCTACGGGCGCCCCGGTGATGTGTTCCTCGCCGGTGACTGGAACGGGGATGGCGTGGACGGCATCGGTGTGGTCCGCGGTAACGTCTGGCACCTGCGTGACAACGTGGGCGAGGGCGTCGCGGTGGCAAGCTTCGGCTTCGGCCGCGCCGGTGATGTGTTCCTCGCCGGTGACTGGAACGGCGCGGGTGCTGATCGCCCGGCCGTCAACCGCTAACAGGTCACTACCAGCGGCTAGTAACTAGCCACCTCTCCAGCGGGAGGGCAGCGAGAATTACCTCGCCGCCCTCCCGCTCTTTTCTTGGCTGCGGCACCGTGACGGCGCCAACCATGCGCCATCAGCGAAAAAGCCTCGAGCCAGGATGATCGCGGCGGCCCGCGGGCGTTAAAGTCGCATACGAGTATGGAATCTCCGCGTGGGGGTTCCGAGGAAGGAAAACCGTGACCACATCACCTCGCATGGAAGGCCGGGATAATAACCAGCCTTCAGCATTCGGCGATGCTGTTTACCAGCGCCTCCTCAAGGAACGCATCATTTGGCTCGGCTCGGAGGTTCGCGATGATAATGCGAATCAGATTTGCGCCCAGATGATGCTCCTTGCCGCGGAGGATCCGGAGAGCGATATTTACCTATACATTAATTCTCCGGGTGGCTCGGTCACCGCGGGTATGGCCATTTTTGACACCATGCAGTATGTTCAACCGGATGTTGTCACCGTGGCTATGGGCATGGCGGCCTCGATGGGCCAATTCCTGCTTTCAGCCGGTACCAAGGGTAAGCGTTATATCACTCCGCATACTCGCGTTCTTATGCATCAGCCTTCGGGCGGCGCCGGCGGAGTGGCAGCTGATATCCGTATCAATGCCAACCTCATCTTGCAGATGAAGGAAGAACTAGCCGGGCTCAACGCGAAGCACACCGGCAAGTCACTGGAGCAGATCCTGGAAGATTCCGAACGTGACCACTGGTTCACCGCGCAGGAAGCACTGGAATACGGCTTCGTGGACCACATTATTTCCAACTCGCAGGTCATGCTCAAGAAGCCGAATAACGATAGTAACGACGGCGCACTCGAAGCCAGCCACGCGGGGGAGGAGCTCTCATGACGATGAATTTCCGAGCCGCGGGTAATCTGCCCGCCATGATGGCCGCCGGTCGCGTTCCCACCGCTGGCTTCGGCCACGGTAGCGCGGGCCCGATGCCCTCCAACCGCTACGTCCTTCCCGATTTTGAAGAGCGCACCCCCTACGGATACAAGCGTTCCAACCCCTACACCAAACTTTTCGAGGATCGCATTATTTTCCTCGGGGTGCAGGTGGATGATGCTTCCGCGGATGATGTGATGGCCCAGCTGCTCGTCCTCGAATCGATGGACCCGAACTCCCCGGTGACCATGTACATCAACTCTCCGGGTGGTTCCTTCACCGCGCTCACGGCTATTTACGACACCATGCAGTACATCAAGCCGCAGATCCAGACCGTGTGCCTGGGCCAGGCTGCCTCCGCGGCGGCGGTGTTGCTGGCGGCCGGCTCTCCGGGCCGACGCCTGGCGCTCCCCAATGCGCGGGTGCTCATCCACCAGCCCGCAATGGAGGGGATGCAGGGGCAGGCCACCGATATTTCTATCGTGGCCGATGAGCTTGACCGCATGACGGAATGGCTGGTCAACACCCTGGCCCACCACAGCGGGAAATCTCCCGATGAGGTACGGGCAGATATCCAGCGCGATAAGATCCTCACCGCCCAGCAGGCCAAGGACTACGGCCTGGTGGACAATGTGCTCGAATCGCGTAAAAATGCGGATACCGTAACCAACGGTTAATAGGATTCGCGCGTATACGCTCCGGGCTATAGCCGGGGCGGGAGCGCGTATCATGGGCGGGTAGGGGCCAGGTGCTCCTGCCCGCCCACCTGCATGGGCGGCGGGTGCGGCGCGGGAGCTGCGCCGTCGTACATCTCACTCACTGTGCGCGCCCCGCGTGGGAACGTGACCTTTGAGCGCAGATGCGGTGGAATAGGGAAGACGCGCGTACGGCGCGGCCGCGAGGCAAGGAGGAACATGGCGACCGTCGATGCAGCAGAAGCTCTCAAGTGTTCGTTCTGCCAGAAAACCCAACGCCAGGTGAAGAAACTTATCACCGGCTCGGGTGTCTACATTTGCAATGAATGCATCGAGCTGTGCAATGAGATTATCGCCGAGGAATTCGGGAAGGAAAACGATGGTTTTTCCCCGAATGAGCTTCCCGTTCCCGCAGATATTTACGCGTTTTTGAACGAGTACGTGGTGGGGCAGGAGGCCGCGAAGCGCACGCTCGCCGTCGCCGTGTACAACCACTACAAGCGGTTGCGCGCTAAAGCCGCGCCGCGTCCCGCTGACGGTGAGGATACTGTTGAGCTCGGCAAATCTAATATTTTGCTGCTCGGCCCCACCGGTACTGGGAAAACGTATCTTGCCCAGTCGCTTGCGCGGATGCTCGATGTGCCCTTCGCGATCGCGGATGCCACCTCTCTTACAGAGGCCGGGTACGTGGGTGAAGACGTCGAGAATATTTTATTGCGGCTCGTGCAGGCTGCCGGTGATGATGTGAAAAAGGCCGAATCTGGCATTATTTACATCGACGAAATCGATAAAATCACGCGCAAATCTGAGAATCCCTCCATTACCCGGGATGTGTCGGGGGAGGGCGTGCAGCAGGCGCTTCTCAAGATCGTGGAGGGTACGGTTGCGGCGGTGCCTCCGCAGGGCGGGCGTAAGCATCCCCAGCAGGACTATCTCCAGATCAATACCTCGAATATTCTTTTTATATGCGCCGGGGCCTTTGCGGGTTTGGAGGATGTTATTTCTACCCGCGTAGGGCGCCACGGTATCGGTTTCGGGGCGCAATTGCACGACGCCGAGGCCAGTTCGACGATGCTCTCGCAGGTCACCCCGGAGGATCTCCATAAGTACGGCCTTATTCCGGAGCTGGTGGGGCGCCTGCCCGTTATCGCAACGGTGGAGGCGCTGGGTGAAGACGACCTGGTGCAGATTCTTACCGAGCCGCGCAACGCCCTGGTCAAACAGTACACTCGCATGTTCGAGCTGGACGGGGTGCGCCTGACCTTCCAGGATGAGGCGCTGCGCGCCATGGCGCGCGAAGCGATGGAACGGGGCACCGGGGCGCGCGGGCTGCGCTCCATTATGGAGCGGGTACTCGGACCGGCCATGTTTGATGTGCCTTCCCGTAAGGATGTCCGGGAAGTGATTGTTACCCGCGCGGCGGTCACCGACGGTGCGGCTGTGGAGATCGTTTCCGCTGCGGAACGGAAGAGCGCCTAGTGAGCGGCGAAGGGGCGCAGCGCCATGCGGAAGAAGAGCGGTGCACCGCGGAACTCGGTGCTTTGCGGGCGCGCCTGGACGTTTTAGACTCCCAGCTAATTGAGCTGTTGGGGCAACGCAAGCAGGTAACCGACGCCGTGGGGCGCCTCAAGGATCGCTACCGGCTTCCCGCCCGCGATATGGCGCGCGAAGGTGTGCAGCACGCTCGGATTGCTGAACTGGCGCGCGCGGTGGGGCTAGATCCCGAATTTGCGGTGCGGGTGCATAATGTCATCACCTCGCGGGCTGTAGCGGATCACCAGCGTATTTCCCGTGCTTCCCGCGCCGCGCAGGTTGATGGTGATGAGCGCGAAGCTGGCCGTGCCGGCGCGGACTAGCTTCGCACAACGCGAGGTGAAACGAGACGGGGCGTGGACTAAGAAGCCCCCGCCCCGCCTCGTAGCTGAACTATGACCTAATCGCGGTTCTTATCGCCCTTGTCCCCGTAAATATCGCGCCCGATCACGGTGGCGAAATCGCGGAGCACCGCGGTGCGCTTCACCTTGAGAGACGCGGTGAGGTAGCCGTTCTCCGGGGTGAAATCAATAGGGAGAATAACGAATTTACGGATGGATTCCGCCCGGGATACCGCTTCGTTGGTGCGCTTAATGGCGCGGTCCACCGCGGCGATAATCTGCGGATCATGCACGGCTTCCGAAACGGACATGGCCGGCAGATTCTTATTCTTCAGCCAGATGGGCAGCATCTCTGAATCCAGGGTGATGAGGGCGCCCACGAAAGGCCGCTGATCACCCACCACAACCACCTGCGAAATAAGCGGGTGGCCGCGCAGCCGATCCTCCAGGATCGCGGGGGAGACGTTCTTCCCGCCGGCGGTCACAATAAGTTCCTTCTTCCGCCCGGTAATCCACACGAAGCCATCTTCAATCTTGCCGAGATCGCCGGTGCGATACCAGCCGTCCTCGGTAAATGCCTTGGCGGTTTCTTCCGGGTTATTCAGGTACTTGTGGAAAACGTGATCGCCCTTGACCAGCACTTCACCGTCGGTATCAATCGCGACGTGGCAGCCGGGATACGCCGGCCCCACCGAACCTATCCGCTGGTGGTTGAAGCGGTTCACGGTGGTCGGTGCGGACGTTTCCGTTGCCCCGTATCCTTCAAAAATGTTAATCCCGATGCCGCGGAAGAAATGCCCCAGCCGTGCGCCCAGCGGCGCACCCCCGGAAATCACATTCTCGAGGTTCCCGCCGGTAATCTCCTTAATCTTGGAGTAGACGAGGCGCTCACCCACTTCATGCTGAGCTCGCAGCGCCAGAGACGGCCCGGCCGCGCTATCCAGGGCCCGCGAATAGGCGATAGCCACCTTGGCGTAATAGCGGAAAATCTTTTGCTTCACACCTGTGGCCTGGGCATCCGCCGCGTTGTAGATCTTCTCGAAAACGCGCGGTACCGCCAAAATATAATGCGGCTTGAAGGACTTCATATCCTCAACGAGGTTATGGGTATCGGGGCAGTGCCCGATGGTGTTACCCGCGTAGAAGGCCACCAGGTTAATAAAGCGTGCGAAAACATGGGCCATGGGCAGGAAGAGGAGGGTGCGCTTCTCGCCGGAGAGGATCGGGGCGAGGTTATCATCCAGCGGCCCGTTAATAACTACGTGCAGCAGGTTGCGGTGGCTGAGAACCACGCCCTTAGGCCGGCCTGTCGAGCCAGAGGTGTAGATGACGGTAGCTTCGTCGTCGGCATGCATCGCATCGATACGGCGGTCAATCTCAGCATCGAGATCCATGGTGCCGCGCGCGGAAATCCGGGCCAAGTCATCGTCAGAAATAACGAAAATATCGCTAAAGAAATCAAAATCGGAACGGAAGGGCGCCATAACCGCGGCCATCTGTTGGTTTTCAACGACGGCGAAGCGGCAGTGCGCATCTTCCACAATCCAGCGAGCCTGCTCCGTGGAATCAGTTTCATACACGGTGACGGCCATCGCGCCAATGGACCACAGCGCGAAATCAACCACGCAGAATTCGTAGCGAGTGTGGCACATGAGTGCGATACGATCCCCGGGCTGGACGCCCATGGCGATAAAGCCGCGTGCCAGGGCACGATATTCGGATTCGAAAGTCCGCCACGCCACCGGCACCCATTGCCCCAACGAGGCCTTGCGCGCCACCACGGTGCGCTCGGGCTGCTCGCGTGCGATATTACGGAAAACCCACGGAATCGTCATTTCATCGGTGATATGAATCTTTCCG
The DNA here is from genome assembly GCF_030230305.1 of Actinotignum sanguinis. Lineage (NCBI taxonomy): Bacteria > Bacillati > Actinomycetota > Actinomycetes > Actinomycetales > Actinomycetaceae > Actinotignum > Actinotignum sanguinis. The sequence continues at coordinate 147,298 of NZ_JASPCQ010000003.1, read as the reverse complement.
GGAGTGAAAACTTCAGTCCGCTCGATTTCGGCCATGATTCTCCTCAAGGTTACGCGTGAGTAAGTAAAGTGTACGGCACGCGCGGGAAACGGGGGTGGAGGCGCGATGAGAGAGTTCTCATCACCTCCTCACCGCGATATTAACACGGGGCGGAACACTGGAGCCATGACGATCTCCATGAATGCTCTGCTTGCCGTGCTCCTTTTGGTGACGGCACTGTCCGTTGTTCTTCTTGAAACTTCAGTACGACGACGCATCCGCGCCTTCCGGCCCCTCCAGCTTTTCACGCTGGGAAGTGCCTTCCTTCTTGTCCCGGCTAATATCGCCTTGTTAGGTGGGGATGCGCCCGGGAACCTGGAGCGGTGGGTGAGCCTGGGCTCCGTTGCGGCGCTGGTTACCCAGTTTGTTCTCTTGGTGAGTGGTTGGATTCCGGTGGGGGCGGCGGTGCCCACGCGCCGTATCCTCGCCGTCGGGGCACATCCCGATGATCTGGAATTGGCCTGCGGGGGTACCTTGGCTCGGTTGGCCGATGCCGGGCATGAAATTCATGCCATCGTGGCCGCGGATGGTGCGGTGGGAGGTAATGCCGGGGAGCGGGCCGGGGAAGCCCAGCGCGCCGGTACTTTCCTCGGGGTGACCACCTTGCGCACTCTCGGCCTGCCCGATACTCAGCTAGCTGATCACGAAAATACTCTCACCAGCGCCATCGAAGAAAAAATCCGAACCCTCAACCCGGATATTATTTTCACGCATTCGGCCCACGATCAACACCAGGACCACACCGCCGTGCACCGCGCTACCATGCGGGCCGGGCGGCGCCACCCGGCGATTCTCTGCTACGAATCACCTTCGGCTACCGCGAACTTTTCCCCGCAGGTCTTCGTGGATATCACCGAGTACACCGGGGTGAAAAGCGCCGGGGTGGCCATCCACGCCGACCAGATGGACAAACCGTATATGGCTGGCGACGTGCTCACCGCCAAAGCTAATTTCCGTGGCGAACAAGCCAAAATGGAGGCCGCCGAGGCTTTTGAAGCGGTGCGTATTCCCGCTTTCCGTGGCGTGCTCTAAGCCCCGGGGTAAGTGCCCACCCCGCGGCGCTGCGCTGTGCCGTGTGGTGCACCGTTTGGTGCCGTGTAGCGCTGTTCTCCGCACCGCGGCACGCTGCGCTGCGCCGTATGGTGCACCGTGTCGCGCCGTCTCTCCACTATTACCGAAGGATCAATCACGATGACTCATTCCGCTCTTACTTCCCGCCCGCGAGTGCTCGTTACCGGGGCCGGCGGCCCGGCTGGCTCCTCCCTTCTCACCCAGCTGGATGCCCGGCGAATCCCCGTGCTCGGCGTTGATATGGCGCCTCGCCCCCGTACCGATGGTGCGCGGATCCTCCCGTGCCCGCCGGCCACAGCTCCGGATTTTGTTAGCGCCCTGGCCGCCATCTGCGAGGAGTATTCGATTGACCTCATCATCCCCACCGTGGATGAAGAACTTTCCATCCTTGCTCCGCTGCGCAGTGCGCTGCTCCATCGGGCCCGCATTGCGGTTTCACCCACCGCAGCGGTGGCTATTGCTGCCGATAAATGGCTCACCCATCGGGTAGCAGACAGCCTCGGCCTGGCCGTGCCCCGGAGTCTGGAAGGCCCTGCCCTCACCGAGGAAGGTGCCTACTGGCTCGGATTCCCCTACGTGGTACGCCCGCGGGTCGCACGTGGCGGGCGCGGGGTACGCCTGGAAACAACATTCCCGCCCACCGTGCCATTGCGCGATACCGAGATGGTCTCCGCCTTCCTCCCCGGAACCGAATACTGCGCGCAGCTCTACCTTCCTCTTCCCGCATCGGGGCACACCGCCACCGTGGTCGTGCTAGAGAAAACCAGCCTGGCCTCCGGACAGCACGGAAACGCGACCGGGGTCCGGCGCGTGAAAGCCCCAGATGTTGCCGAACTAGCGCTCGCGGCGGCGCGGGCGGTGGGCGTGAACGGCGCGGCTGACGTTGATATTCGCCGCGATACTCAGGGCCGCCCCGCGCTCATCGAAATCAATGCCCGTTTCGGCGCGCATAGCGCTCACGCACCAGAATTGTTGGACGCGCTCCTGGATGCTTACGCACCCGCGGAGGCTACTTCGGCACCTCACTCCGCTATCGAGGTGACCGCATGACCACCTTGCTTCTCATTCTTGCCGTTCCTACCCTCATCCTCACCGCGGTGACCTGGATGATGTACCCGGCCGCCATCCTCGGTGAGATGCGCCAACGCCCCCGCCCCCTCTATGGCCCGCACACGAAAGTGTCGATTATTATCCCCGCCTATAACGAAGAAGTGGTGCTCGGCGCCTGCCTGCGCTCCATCCTTGCTACCGGCTGGCGCCGTTTGGAGGTCATCGTCGTCGATGATGGTTCCACGGACGCGACCGCCGCCGTTGCCGCGCCCTTCACTCGCGATCCGCGCGTGACCTTCCTCAGTAAGATCAACGGAGGGAAAGGCAGCGCCCTCAATCTCGGTATCGCTCATGCCACCGGGGAGATTCTCATTTTCGTGGATGCCGACGGGCTCTTCACTCCCACCACCATCCCGCAGCTTTTGAGTGGATTCCGCCATCCTGGGGTGGGCGCCGTATGTGGCAACGATCAGCCGGTCAATATCACCGGTCCGCTCACAGCTCTGCTTGCCCTCATGACCCACGTCGGGACAGGCATGACGCGCCGTGCCCTCGCTTTGCTGGGGATGCTTCCCATCGTGGCAGGAAATTCCGGGGCGTTCCGTGCTGATGCGGTGCGCCGGGTCGGAGGTTTTCGGGAAGATACCCTGGGGGAGGATCTGGAGCTTACCTGGCGGATCCACTTTGCCGGATGGGACGTGGAATTCGCGCCCCACGCCCTGGTACTGGCCGAAGTCCCATCCACTCTGTCGGCATTATGGAAACAGCGGGTGCGCTGGCAACGGGGTCTTATTCAAACCGCTCGTATCCATCGCTCCCGTCTCACCTCTCCTTGGCGGCGCCCCATTGACGCCTACCTGCCTATCAATCTCTTCTCACTCCTCGTCGCCCCGGCGTTCCAGGTAGCCACTCTCGCGGTGTGGGCGGTTGCAGCACTTAGCGGGGCGGCTCCGAATTGGATGAACATACTGGTGGGGGCGGGACTGGTGGTCGCCTTCGCGGTAACGGTGCTTTCTCTTGTCCTGGATCGTGCCTGGCGCGACCTGCGTCTCCTTCCCGCCTTGCCCCTGTGGCTCCCCTTCTCCTGGATGATGAGCGCCGCGACGGTGTGCGCGATCTGGCTAGAAATGCGCGGAAAAGCCAGCGAATGGAATAAGCTGGAACGAACGGGCGTGCACACCGTGCCGCTCCCGCCCGCCGCCGTCGAACGGGAAACAATGTGACATCACGTCCTATTACGATTCGTTTTCGGATTGCCGCCACCATGGTCGCCCTCGTTGCGGTCGTGCTGGCGGCAACCGGCGTTGCCGTTGTTCTTACCGAAAGCCGTATGTGGCGCGCCCAGGTGGATGCCACCCTGGTGCGGGTGGCAGACGAATTTCGGGTGCTGGCTGAAAACGGAGTCGATCCGGAAACCGGGCAGCCCTTCGCCGGGCCATCCCAGCTCATCGAAACCTATCTTTCGCGCACCGTCCTTTCCGAAGCGGAAGGGGAAATGGGGATCGTGGACGGGCGGGTCGCCTGGGTGGGCGGTGATACCAGTCCGGTACGCCCCGAGGAAGACTCCGGACTGGTGCGCCACCTCCTCCCGCTCACCCGCAGCGGGGAAGTCACGATGGGTACCTACGCGGGTACGCAGCGTGAATATCGCTATATCGTGGTGCCGGTGCAGTTCTCCGACTCGCAGCCCGGCGCGCTGGTGCACGTGTATCTTCTTGATGTCATCAGTGCCCGTATCTGGAACCTTATGACGGTGCTGGCGGTGGTCTACCTGGTGGCGGTGAGCGGCGTCGTCGCCATCGCGTGGCGACTGGTGGGGCAGCTGCTGCGCCCCGTGGAGCAGCTGCGTGCCACGGCCGAAAATATTACCGCGAATGCGGATTTGTCCCGCCGGGTGCCGGTGGAGGGGCGTGACGATCTGGCGCGGCTCTCGACGGCGATAAATACTATGCTCGATTCCCTGGAAACCATGGATGCCGATCAGCGCCAACTTTTAGATGACGTCGGGCACGAATTGCGCACCCCCATCACGATTGTGCGCGGGCATCTGGAACTCATGGACGCTGCCGATCCGAGTGACGCCGCTGATACCCGCGCCCTGGCTCTCGAAGAACTGGACCGTATGAATTCGCTGGTAGGCGACTTACTCACCCTCGCAAAATCCGAGCGTGCTGACTTTGTGGTGCCTCGCGAAGTTGATATTGCCGCGCTCACCGAGCGGATTTTCGATAAAGCTACCGGGTTGGGCTCGCGTGCCTGGAACCTCGGCGAGGTGGCACGTGGACAAGTATGGCTGGACCCGGAACGTATTACCCAGGCAGTGCTGCAATTGGCCGCGAATGCCGTCAAATACTCCGAAGATGGCTCACCGGTAGAGATTTCCTCGACCGTGGCCGGAGGCCGCGTGAGTTTCACGGTGGAAGATGCCGGCTGCGGGATCGCCCCGGAGGATACCGCTCGCATCATGGAGCGCTTCGCGCGCGGGCGTAACACCGGGCGTTCGGAAGGCTCCGGGCTCGGGCTCGCGATTGTTAGCTCTATCGCCCGGGCCCACGGCGGGGAGGTAACGGTGCGCTCACGTTTGGGGGAGGGCTCCGTGTTTACGCTGAGTTTGCCCAGCGTTTATCGGGGAACGTGATAGCCTCACAACCGGAGAAGGGAGCAAGATGAGCACCATCCTCATCGTCGAGGACGAAGAGCGCATTGCCCGCTTTATTGCGAAGGGGTTGAGAGCAGCCGGCTACACTTCCACCACCGCATCAAGCGGTGGGGAGGCTGTTGACCTGGCGGTTCATACCCCGTTCGATTTGATTATTTTAGATATTGGTCTGCCGGATATCGACGGTTTTGCGGTGCTCGAACGCTTGCGCGGTCAGGGGCTGGATACTCCGGTTATTCTCCTCACCGCCCGCACCTCGGTGACAGACCGCGTGGCCGGGCTCGAGGGCGGGGCCGATGATTACATGGCGAAGCCTTTTTCTTTCGAAGAACTCCTCGCGCGTATCCGTTTGCGTTTGCGCGACGCCGCAGCCACTCCGATACCAGCTAGCTCTGCCACCCAGCTTTCCCACGGCGGCATCACACTGGATTTGCTATCCCACCACGCCCATGTGGGTGGGAAACAGGTGGAGCTGTCCGCGCGCGAATTTACCCTGCTGGAAACCTTTATGCGCCACCCGGGGCAGGTGCTTTCCCGCGAGCAACTCCTTTCCCGGGTTTGGGGCTATGATTTCGATCCAGGTTCCAATGTGGTGGACGTGTATGTGCGCTACCTGCGCGGGAAAATCGGGCGTGACCGCATCGAAACGGTGCGTGGAATGGGCTACCGCCTGAGCTAGAGCAGCGGGGCCTTCTCAGAGAAGGATCGGGCTGCTAGCTCAGGCGGTAGCACCGAGGTATTCAGATGATTTAGTCGTCGCCATCATCCCAATCGTCATCGTCGTCGTTATCATCCCAATCATCGTCGGCATCGTCATCGTCGCTGCCCCAATCATCATCGGAGTACTGGGGCGGGACGGGGCGTGCGGGCGCGGGAGCTACCCGCTGCGGGGCGGGAGCTACCCGCTGCGGGGCGGGAGCCAGCGCAGCCGGTTCCGGAGAAGGAGCCGGTGCCGGAGCAACGTTCGCGGGGGCTGGTACGGTGCCCGCGGGCGCCGTCGTCGTACTATCTGAAGCGCCACTGGCGAATTGGTGCGCATTTTCGGCCACATCAATCAAAAGACTGCGCAGGGTAGCACGCTGTGCGTTGTTGAGCGGAGGGCGCGTCGGTGCGGGCGAAGCAACCGAAGCGGCGCTGCCAGCACCGGTGGTGGTAGCGGAAGTGGAGGAAGGCGCCGTGACGGTAACTGCGGGGCCCACAGACTGGGTACCGCTCCCGCTCACGGCGTGAGCAAGCTGCATCCCCAAGAAACCGAGGAGCGCCAGCCCGAGAAGCACGGCAAGAAGTTTCACACGAGTTGTCATGCCTTTAGTACACCGGAGCGAGATGACGGGGCTAGGAAACAATGATGAGAATCTTCTCATCATCGGGACCTACCTGTGGGGGCGCAAGACACGGTGTGGTGGTGAAGGCTACCTGGTGGCGCGTTCTAGCGCGAATACGGGGGTGGCGGGCCCGCTCTCGCAGACCCGCCACCCGAATTCGCTCAGTTGTACGTAGCGCTACGCGTGATGCGCCGTGGCGCTTACGGTACTACTTCCGCTTCGGCTCCGGCTCATCCAGTTCGTAATCACCAATGGTGATCTGGTCACTGGCCTCCGTATCCGGGGTGAAGCGGAGCTCCCCGCGCACGTGGGCGGCGCGCACCAGATCAGCGCGCACCTCCTCCAGCAGGGAGGTATTCCCACGTAGCTCGACCCGAGCGAAGCTGGTGCGCTGCGACACCTTCGCTGCGGATTTCACGCCGCGCAGCACCGTGAGGGCCTGGCCGGCGATCTCGAGCAGTTCCGCATTCCCGGAACCAGCCGCCTCGCGCAAAGGCGCCGCCTCCGGCCACGCCGCCCGGTGCACCGAGCCGGTACGGTACCAGCTCCACACCTCAGCGGTGGCGTAGGGGATAAAGGGCGCCAGCAAGCGCAGGAAGGTATCCACCGCAAGCGCCAGCGTCACCCGGGCGCTCTGCGCCTCGGGGCTATCCGAGTAGGCACGGTCCTTGACCAGCTCCAGGTAATCATCACAGAAGGTCCAGAAAGCCGTTTCTGCCACTTCGAGAGCACGAGTGTGATCAAAGGCATCAAAAGCGGCGGTCGCTTCCTCCACCACGTGCGCCAGATCTGCCAGTAGGGCACGGTCAATCGGTTCGGTTACGCGGGAAGCATCCAGACACACCGGAGCACCCGCCCCGCCCATACCGAGCGCGAACTTCGAGGCATTGAGCACCTTCATCGCCAGACGGCGCCCCACCTTCATCTGCTTTTCGTCAAAGGCAGCGTCCACGCCCAGGCGCGCGGAGGCCGCCCAGTAGCGCACCGCATCCGCACCGTGCTTGACGAGCAGATCCATGGGGGTGACCACATTGCCCTTGGATTTGGACATCTTCTTATGATCCGGATCGAGAATCCACCCCGAGATCGCCGCGTGCTTCCACGGCAGTTCCCCGAATTCGAGGTGTGCGCGCACCACCGTGGAGAAGAGCCAGGTGCGGATAATATCCTGACCTTGCGGGCGCACATCCATGGGGTACACGCGCTCGAAAAGATCCTCATCGGTGAGCCACCCGCCCGCGATTTGCGGGGAGAGGGAGGAGGTTGCCCAGGTATCCAAGATATCGGTTTCCCCGGCGAAACCGCCCGGCTTACCGCGTTGATCTTCGGTGTACCCGGCCGGCACATCGCTGGAAGGATCTACGGGCAGGCTCGCCTCATCCGGGGTGATGACGGCGTCGTACTTCACTTCACCGTTCTCCGAAATCTCGTACCACACCGGAATCGGCACCCCGAAGAAACGCTGGCGCGAAACAAGCCAGTCAGAGTTGAGGCCCTTGACCCAGTTGTCGTAGCGCACGTGCATGAAATCGGGGTGGAAGGCCAGCTGATTGCCGGCCTCAATGAGGTTATCGCGCAGCTCCTTGCCGTTTTTCTCCACGTGGGAGCGCCCGCCGTTGCGGATGTACCACTGGCGCGAGGTCACAATTTCGAGAGGCTTATCGCCCTTTTCGAAGAAGTTTGTTTTACGCATGGTCGGCTTTTCCTCGCCGATCATTTCCCCGGTTTCCTTGAGTTTCTCCACCAGAGCCTTGCGCGCCGAGAACGTGGTTTTCCCAGCCATCTCCGCGTACATGGCGTGCCCGGCCTCCGAAGTAATCCACTCGGGGATATCGCGCACGAGCCGGCCATCCTTACCGAGCACGCTGCGTAGCGGCAGCTGCAATTCGCGCCACCACTCCACGTCCGTGACGTCGCCGAAGGTACAGCACATGGCGATACCGGCACCCTTATCCATCTCCGCCTTCGGGTGGGCGAGAACGGGCACCTCCATCTCGAACACGGGCACGCGCACGGTGGTGCCGAAGAGGTGCTGGTAGCGCTCATCATCAGGATGGGCGATGAGTGCCACGCAGGCGGGCAGCAGTTCCGGGCGGGTGGTTTCGATCACCACATCCTCGCCCTCCCCGTGGAAAGCAAGGGCATGATAGGCGCCCGGATAATCGCGGGCCTCAAGTTCAGCCTGCGCCACCGCGGTCTGGAACGTAATATCCCACAGGCCCGGGGCCTGCGCCTGGTAGGCTTCCCCGCGCGCAAGATTACGCAAGAACGCGGTTTGGGCTACCTTCTGGGCTTTTGCTCCGATGGTTTGGTAATTCTGCTTCCAATCCACGGATAGCCCCAGGTGGCGCCACAATGCCTCGAATTGCTTTTCGTCCTCTTCGGAGAGTTTCCAGCACAGCTCAATGAAATTACGCCGTGAAATGGGCACCTGGTCCGCGTACTTAATGGATTTTGCGCCTCCCTGGTGCGGCGGCACAAAATTCGGGTCGTAGGGCAGAGAGGCATCCCCGCGCACCCCGTAGTAGTTCTGGACGCGCCGTTCGGTGGGGAGGCCGTTATCATCCCAGCCCATGGGATAGAACACTGATTTGCCGCGCATACGCTGGTAGCGGGCCACGGTATCGGTGTGCGTATAGGAAAAAACGTGGCCGATATGCAGCGAGCCGGAGACCGTGGGCGGCGGGGTATCTACAGAAAAGACTTCGGAACGGGTAGCGGTGCGGTCAAAGGCGTAGGTGCCTTCCGCCTCCCACCGTTCGCCCCAGGTAGTTTCAAGACCGTCGAGAGTGGCACGATCCGGTACCTCCGTGTGATCGAGGAGTTTGGACTCTTGGTTAAAACTAGTCATGGGGCTATTGTTTCACGCCCCGTGCGCTGCGGGAAACTGCGCCGTACGTGAGAGGGGCGACGGCGCAGCTACGGCGCGCGGTGCTTCGGGCGCCGTAGCTGGTATCCGAGGCCGTCAGAATGGCGCACCGCCCCGTTATCAGAATGGCGCACCGCCCCGTTAGAGGCCGGTATCCGGTTCCACCAGGTGGGCGTGCAGCAGATTAAAAACAGCCGGGTCGATCCCGTGCCCGAGGAGGTATTCGCGCGCCCCGCCGGCCGCCTCAATGCGCACCGTGGCGGCGCTCAAGGCTTCTTCGGTCACGTAGACGGCGCGGTGCGCGGCCGCCCCCGGGATATATTCGCGCCCCATGACGAAGGCAAGGTCCTCCTGGTAGCTTTCGCCCAGCGCCGTGGCGGAGGTGAGGTAATCCGCCAGGATTGTTTCGCGGCTTGCTCCGAGGATGGAGAGGATCAGCCCGGTGACCACCCCGGTGCGGTCTTTACCGGCGGTGCAGTGGATAAGCACCCCGCCTTCCGCGGATAGCTCTGCCACCGCGGTGACCGCCTGCGCTAATTGCCCACCGAAATTGCGGGCCATCTGCATATACAAATCGGCAAGTTCGGACCATTCCAGGTGGGCAAGCTGATTATTGAAAATAGGCACGGAGGCAACGCTCACCCCGTAGTCTGCCCAATTGGTGGTGCCGGCGCGTTCGGCGTCGTCGCGCAAATCAATCACGCCGGTGATGCCCTGCGCTCTCAAAAAATCTCCCAGGCTCTCATCGTGGCGGAAAGCCGCTGAGGAACGTAGCAGGGCGCGCTCGCGGATATGCCCGCCGGCCACTGGAGTTCCTCCCAGGGAACGAAGATTATGCAGGCCGAGGGGCAAGCGTGGGGAAGTCATCACTGTCCTTTCGAACTGGCGTAAAGCGTATTTTCTAGCAGGTAGGAGCCGGGCCCGTCCCAGGCGAGCGGATCGCTCGGGCTCCACCCGGGCCGCCCGGCTCGCCGGCCGATAGCTACAACCTCCTCCGGGCTATAGGCAAAGATCTCCTCGCCCGGCTCTATGTCGCTGGGCAGTGCGGCCGCGACGTCGTCCAGGTAGGTGATGTCCTGGTGGATACTGGCCTCGCTGATCTGCACCACCGAAAAAGCCGAGCGGGCTCGTGCGCTTTCCCATTCGGGGCCCCTTCCGAGCGTTGTTTCGTTGGCGAGGGCCGGGCCGACCACCACGGGAACCCCTCCTGCGCGCCCGCGTCCGGCCAGGTGGTAATGCCCTGCCAGCACCACGGCGGGCGCCACTTCCCAGGATTGCAGGCCCTGCGCCAGGCGCGGGGCATCCATGAGACGCAGCGCCCCGTGGAGCACCGTCGGGGCAGCCAACGGCGGGTGGTGGAGGACAAGAACGGAGTGGATGGGCGCGGTGTCGATACCGGGGCAGGGCACGCCCTCCACCCCCGGTGTGCTATCAGCATTCGTGATGGCGTCCTCGATGCGGTGGATTTGTTCACCGAGGTAACCGAAACCGCGCCCGGGAACGGAGCTGTCAGCCGCAACGAAACGCCAACGTGTTTCTGCCACGGTGATATCGGTGACGGAAAAGATAGGGTCCATGGGTGCGCCGGGCAGGTCGAGGGCCTCGCGCATGGCGGGGCGCCGGTCGTGATTCCCGCAGGCCCAGACCACTGGCGCATCCCACCGTTCCGCCAGTGGTGCAAGGGTTCGCGCAGCGAAATCGTAGGAAGCGGGGGTGCCGTCATCGGAAATGTCTCCGGAGACCACGATGGCCTGGCAGGGCGCGAGCTCGCCGGCGGCCGCAACAGCCGCTTCTAATAGCCCGGAAGTGTCAATTTTTCCGTAGTGGCGGGCACGCTCGGCCCGCACATGGGTATCGGAGAGGTGCAGGATTCGCAAGCTCATAGGTCATCGTCTCCCTCGGATGGCGTGATAGACGGGGCGGCAGTCTCGGGCTGCGGTGGCTCAGGTAGCAGCGGAACTGCCGCGATAAGTTCACGGGTGGCCGGGTGACGCGGATGCTCCAGAACCTGCGCCGTGGGAGCATATTCGACGACGGTGCCCCCGCGCAGCACCAGGGTGTCCTCACACAGATTCTGGACAATGCCCAAATCATGAGAGATCACAATGAGGGTGAGGTTCAGGCGGGCACGCAGGTCGTGGAGAAGCTCCAGGACGGTGGCTCGTACCGAAACATCGAGGGCGGAAACCGGTTCATCGGCAATAAGAACCTTGGGTTGGCAACCCACGGCGCGCGCAATAGCGACCCGCTGGCGCTGCCCTCCAGAAAGCTCGTGCGGATAGCGTGAGCCCCATTCCGGGTTGAGATCCACGGCGGCCAGCGCATCACGCACCATCTCCCGGTGCTTGCCCGGCACGCGCAGCAGGCGCAGCGGTTCTTCAATAATCTGGCCCACCGTCATCCGCGGGTTGAGGGAAGCAAAAGGATCTTGCAGCACTAATTGGACTTCGTGGCGCAGGCGGGTAACACCCAACTTTCCGTAGCGCACCTCCTGGCCCCGGTAGGTGATTGAGCCGCCGCTCGGCTCGAGTAAGCCGAGCATCATGCGGCTCAAGGTGGTTTTCCCCGAGCCGGATTCGCCGATAATCCCCAGCGACCGCCCCGCTCGCACTTCGAACGACGTGGGTGCCAGAGCCACGGTGCTTCCGTAGGATTTGGTGACATTCTGGCAGCTAAATAGGACCTCCCCGCGTTCGACAGGCCAGTCTTTTTCCAGCGGCGCCCGAGAAGTCATCCGCAGGGCGGCCTCACGTGGATCCCAAGTTTTTTCCGATGTGCTTGTCATGACTGGTCACCTCCGTGCACCGTGGGACGTTGCAAGCTGGTGGCGCGGGCCGCTGCTACAAGATCGTGGGTATAAGGATGCGCGGGACGGAGCAAAATATCCGCGGCGCTCCCTTCTTCTACCAGTTCGCCGCGGCGCAGTACGAGGATGCGTTCGGAGGTGTGGTAGGCCACCGCCATATCGTGGGTAATCATGAGAACCGCGGTGCTATGTTCGCGGGCGGCATCATCCATGAGCTGCAAAATATGGGACTGCACCGTGGCATCCAGTGCGGTTGTCGGCTCGTCCGCAATGAGGAGGGCGGGTGCCAAACTCATCGCCATGGCAATAACCACGCGCTGGCGTTGGCCCCCGGAAAGCTCATGGGGAAAGCGGTTAATAATGCTTTCCGGGCTAGGGAGCTCCACCATGCGGGCCAGCTCGCTGGCCCGCTGCGTCGTCGCCGATTTTTTTAATCCCGCGTGAATACGCGAGGCCGCCACCAATTGGTGCTTAATACGCACCACCGGGTTGAGCGCCGTATGCGGTTCTTGGAAAATACAGCCGATGCGGCGCCCCCGAATTTTCTGGAACTGCGCATCGGAGGCGCCCACCAATTCGCGCCCCTCAAAACGAATCGAACCGGTCACGTGCGCCCCGCGGGGGAGCAGCCCTTGGATTGCCATTGCCGTCATCGATTTTCCGGACCCGGATTCACCGATGAGGCAGACCCGTTCGCCGGCCTCCACCGTGAAGGAAACTCCGCGCACCACCTCGGTGGAACCGAAAGCCACGGTGAGATTACGTACCTCAAGAAGACTCATCGCGTTTCCCTTCCGCGCGGATCTAGCACATCACGCAGTCCGTCCCCCAACAGGTTGAATCCGATAATCGTCAGGACAATCGCGGTGGCCGGGATAAGAATAACGGTCGGGTGGGAATACATGAAGCTCTGGTAGGTGGAGAGCATGCGCCCCCAGGACGGAGTGGGGGGAGGGGTGCCCAGCCCCAGGTAGGACAGGCCGGCTTCCGCGAGCGTGGCTGTTCCCATGATTTGGGTGACGCGCACAATAAGCGTGGGAGTGATCGCCGGGAAAATATGCCGCGAGAGAATCCACCAGGAGCGCGCCCCGGCCGCCACGGCCAGGAGCACGTGATCGGAGGCGGTAGCACGGCGCAATTCAGGCAGCACGGTGCGGGTAACCGCCGGAGCGGAGCCCAACCCGATGGCAACGGTGGACGTGAGGGTAGAACCGGAAAATGCGGTAACGAGAATGAGGGCGATGATGAGGGTGGGGAAAGCCACCCACACATCGGTGAGACGCTCCGTCAGGGAACCGAGCCACCGCGGGGCATAAACAATAATCGAGGCGAGGAGCAGCCCGACCACCAGAGCCACCACAGCTCCTCCGACGCTGGTGAGCACCGTGACCCGCGAACCCAGCACCATGAGGGAGAAAATATCGCGCCCCAGCTGATCGGCGCCAAACCAGTGCGCCCCGCTCGGGCGGGCCCAGGAGGCACGCGAATCCACGCTTTCCGGATCGTAGGGCACCCAGATGAAAGAAAGAACAAAGGTGGCCAGTACCGCCAGCACCACCGCGGTGCCGATAAGGCCGGCAGGATTGCGCAGCAGGGCCCGCAAGCGGGCCCGCCACGGAGAAGTAGCGGAGAGGGCCCGCAGGGCTGGAGAAGGAATACTCATCGCAACCTCACTCTCGGGTCAAGGAGCCGGGAGGCCACATTCGAGAGCATCATCAGGAGAATAACCGCTCCGGAGAGCACCATGAGGAAGCCTTGGACGGTAACAATATCGCGGGTAGATACACTCGCGACCAGGTGGTGCCCGATACCGGGAAGCGCAAAGACCTGCTCGACCACCACGGTGCCCATGAGGAGGGCCGCTGCATCGAGGGCGATAACAGCCAGGAGGGGGAGCCAGGCATTCCGCAGCGCCTGGGTGAGCAGGGCGCGTCGGCGGCTCATCCCCTGGGCACGGGCGGTGCGCACATAATCTTGGCCAAGCTGTTCCAATACGGCGGAACGCACGTAGCGCACCAGTCCCGCCGTTTGCGGGATCGCCAAGGTAATGGCGGGCAGGATGAGACTACGGAGCGCCGCTCCCGGATCGCCCCATCCCTCGCGCGGGAATCCGGTGGAGGGAAGATGAAGCGGGGTTGCCAGGTACATGACGAGAAGCATTCCCAAGATGAAGGTGGGGATGGCGATGCCCAACTGGGAAAGCCAGGAGACCAGGCGCCCGGCCAGAGTGGTGGAGCGAGCCGCGGCATATACCCCGATCACCAGAGCAAAAATAACTGCCAAACTCAAAGACATCAGCGCAAGCGGCACGGTGACCTGGAGTTTCGTCACGAGCTCGTGGGTCACCGAGAGGGAAGAAAAGGGAGAGGTGCCGAAATCGCCGGTGAGGGCGGCGCTGAGCCAGCTCAAATACTGGACGATGAGGGGACGATCCCAGCCGTGCTCGGCCCGGATTGCTTCAATTTGCGCGTCGGTGGCGTCGAGGCCACCCATGATAACGGCCGGATCGCCGGGCAGGGTGTGAAGCGCGAAGAAAATCACGAAGGAGGCGAGGAGCAACGCCGCCACCGCCCACCCCAGCGCGGAGAGCACGATGCGGGCGGTACGCGACGTCGTGGTACGGAGCACCGTTTCGCGGTCCACGGTGCCGGGAGCTGCACTAGCCCCCGGCACCTGCGCGAGCGCGAGTGGTTCAGCCATTAACGCGCAACCTGAATATCAGCGGCGTAGAAGCGAGAACCGGTCCGGTTGGTCGGGAATCCGGAGACCCCTTCCCGGGAGAAAATAATGGCCTTGGGGCTGTAGAGCCAATCCGAGGCCGCATCTTCGGACACGAAGGTGGCGAGCTCACCGAGCTTCTTATCACGTTCCTCCAGCGAGCTGGCGGTCATCGCCTCCTTATTGAGGCGTTGAGCATCCGCGCTGTCGTAATGCCAGTAGTAGCTGGGATTGGAGTAGTAGGTGAGCGTCCACGGATCCACGTGGAGCACCATCGTCATATCGTAATTGCCCCCGCGGTAGACCTCATCGAGCCAGCTGGAAAACTCCATCCGGTCAATCGTCACATTAATGCCGATTTCCTTGAGCTGGGCCGCTATATATTCGGAAATAGCGGAATCGTAATTATTGGCTACCCGCAGGTTGAGAGAAAGATTTTCAGCACCGGCCTTCTTGAGCAGTTCACGGGCGGCTTGCGGATCATAGGAATCAATATCGTTGAGGGAATCGCTCCACCAGGCCATCTCGGGGGAGACCATGGAGCCGACCCGCACCATATTTCCACCCAGCGCGGTAATGAGACCATCCTTATCGATGCCCTTGCGGATAGCGGTGCGCACATCCTTATTTGCCAGCGCAGGATTGCTGTGATTGAAGCCGAGCGTCATCCATGAAGTTTCCGTGCCCTGCGAGGTAATAATTGCCGGGTCGGCCGCGAAACGCTCCACCGTATCGGTGTTTTGGGTGGTGAGAATATCAATTTGTCCCGAGGCAAGCGCGTTCGCAGCGGCGGTCTGATCCGCGTAATAGTGGTAGACCACTTCCTTGGTGCCGGCCGGATCGCCCCAGTAATTGTCATTGCGTTCGAGGGTGATGGTGGAGCCGGTCTTCCATTCACCGATGGTGAAGGGCCCGGTGCCATTCGATTCCTTATTCAAATCGACCGTGTTATCAGAGGGCACCATCATGGCGGCATCCGTGGACATGCTGTCCAAGAAATTCATATTCGGTTCGGATAGGGTGACGACGACGGTATGCGGGTCGGAAGCCTGCGCGGATTTAAAAGTGCGCATGAGCTTATGATCGGGATTCTTCGAACCTTCGGCAGCTGAAGCTTCCAGGGTGGCAACCACATCCGCGGCATCAAAATCAGAACCGTCGTGGAATTTCACGCCCTCGCGCAGATGGAAAGTGTAGCTGAGCCCATCTTCGGAAATATCCCAGGAAGTGGCCAGAGCTGGCAAAATATCACCATTTTCAGCGCGGCGGGTGAGGCCTTCGTAAACATTATCGATAACAAGTTGATCGAGAGCTGCGCCGGAGACCGAGGTTGGATCCAGCCCGGTGGGTTCCAAAATAAAACCAACGTGCACCGAGGCATCCGGGTTCGCATTCTGAACCGGGGCCGGGCCACTGGCGGGGGAGGAAGCCTCACCGGAGGGCGGGTTGGTTGAGCATCCGGACAGCGCGAGTCCGGCAACGAGCAGGGCGACGCCCGCAAAACGCTTCATATCTGTTCCCATCAGGTAGTGAAGTCAAAATATGGCTCGGCGCATCGCAGCGCGGACGCTTCACCATATATGTATCTATCGAGTCAATGTGAACCGTTGGAAAACGTGGAGTTAAAAGGCGAGCTACCTCTCCTTTGCGTCAGTATCGCGGATAGAGCGGGACGCGCGGGTCCCGGGTTTGGCGTGCTTGGCGCGCCGGCGAGCCTCAGCGGCTTCGCTTTCCAGATCGTGCACCACGAGGCGAGCGTGGCGCGCGGTCAAGATGGGGTGGATTTTCTTCGCGGCGCGCATGGCGGTGGCGGTTCCCTCCGCCGCGGCCGCCAAAATGCGTTCTTTTTCTTCCGCGGTCCATTCGTGGGTGCGCATAAAACGTAGTGACCGTGCCTCGCGCAGCATGGAAATTCCCCACAGAATCAGCACCACCAGGAAAATCCCAGCGAAGCTGAGGATCGATAGTCCGTTCATTTAACTGAGATTCCTATCTTTATCAATACTGGCCTGCACGCCGCGCACGACGGCCGCCCCGAAACCGGCACGTTCCAATTCCACCACACCGGCCACGGTGGTGCCGCCCGGGGACTGCACCGTATCGGCCAGGTCGGCGGGAGATAGTTCACTTGCGAGCACCAGGCGCGCCGCACCTTCCACCGCCTGTGCGGCGATACGCACCGCCTGCGCGGCCGGGAGCCCATCAGCAACGGCGGCGCGTTTGAGGGCATCAATATAGGTAAAGGTGAACGCCGGGGAGCAGCCGGCGAGCGCGGAAAAGACGGAAAAATGCTTTTCTTCCAGGGTGATATGGGCACCCACTGCGGCGAAAACTTCCCGCACCGCGTCCTGTTGAGCGGGGGTGACGGAGCTGGAGAAGCACAGCGCCGTCATGGAGGCGCGCACACTGGCGGCCACATTCGGCATGGCGCGCACGAGCGGTTGCCCCGGGGCGAGATGGCGGGCGAGAGTGGCAAGTTCAAGGCCCGCCGCGATAGAGACGATAACGGTGCCGGCGGCACGTGCGGCGTCGCTAATTTCTTCCAGAACGCCCGCAACCGCGTACGGTTTCACCGCGACGACGACGATTCCGTCCCCCACGGCCGTGACCAGCTCGGTATTTGAGGTGGCCGGGCGCGCCCCCGTTTCCTTCGCGAAGTCGCACGCCGCCTGCGCATCTTTTGCAGAAACGACGACGGACGCCGGGTCCGCACCCGCGGCAAGCACCCCGCGCGCCAGGGCTCCTCCCATATGTCCGGTTCCGATAAAGCCGATCACGAGCACTTCCTTTCTACCAGCTAGGCCCGGTGCTCCCGCAGCGGCGCTGAGCGAACACCGGGTATGCTCTCCGCGTTTTATTTTAGGCTGAAGAAAGGTGTTTTATGGCCGGCGTGGCTCTCACCCGGCAGAACGGAGGGTTTGACATGTCACATCGAGTACTCGTGACCGGAGCATCCAGCGGAATTGGGGCGGCGAGCGTCCGTGCCTTGCGCGCGGCCGGATGGGAGGTGATCGCCACCGCGCGGCGCGAAGATCGGCTCCGCCAGCTCGCCGAGCAAACCGGGTGCAGCTACGTGGTAGCGGACGTGACCAAAGAGGCCGACGTCGCACGGCTCGCCGCCACCGTGGCGGAAGCCGGCGGAGTGGACGCCCTGGTCAATAACGCCGGTGGAGCACGCGGGCAGGATCGCGTGGCGGACGCGAAAATCGAGGATTGGGAGTGGATGTACCGCGTGAACGTGCTCGGTACCTTGCGCCTTACCCGGGCGCTGCTTCCACATATGCGCGAGAATGGCGGGAGTATCCTCTTTGTGACCTCCACGGCGGCGCAGGAAACCTACGTGGGTGGGGCCGGATACACGGCGGCCAAGCACGCCGAACGCATGATAAAAGACACCCTGCGTTTGGAACTGGTGGGAGAACCGGTCCGGCTCATGGAACTGCGCCCTGGCATGGTGATGACGGAGGAGTTTTCTAAGAACCGGCTCGGCTCGGATGCCGCAGCCCAGAACGTTTATGCCGGGGTTGCCGAGCCACTCCTCGCCGAGGATATTGCTGAGACGGTGGTGTGGATGCTCTCCCGCCCCGCCCACGTCAATATTGATTCGGTGGTTATCCGCCCCGTTGCCCAGGCGAATTCTTGGACGGTGGCCCGCGCCGGGAGCGACGTGGTGGAGTTGCCTTCCTCGGGGCTGGACGGCGAGTAGGGGGCACCGGGGCGCTGGCACGGTGCCGGCGTAGTACCAGCACCGTGCCAGTATGTGCGGGCATCGTGGGGGAAATTACCGCCCCTCGGCGACCTGCCGGGCAAGTTCAGCAATCGCCGCGGCAATCCCGAGGCTGAGATCATCGAAGGTACGGGCGCACCGGGGGAGCACCGGGGCGGCGCTTTCGCCTAACGGTGCGCTGCACACCGTTTCGGGCAATGAGGCACGCCCCGTGTCGCTTAGTGGCGCCGGCTGCGGCGCGGGCGGCGCATCGGTTTCCGCACCCACCGTGGCCGTCCCAACGGTGCGCAGGGCCGGCACGTGAATGAAGATGCCGGGAACCGCAAGCCGGGCCACCCGGTAAGCAACGTTATTGCAGAGGTAGCGTCCCGGATCTTGGCTCGTTTCCGCAGCAATACCGGACTCGTTAATAGCGCGGGTAATATCTGCCACCCGCACGGGGCTCACGGCGATATCTGGACCGCCGGGAATAATGGGTTCGCCGTGGGGTTGGGCTCCTGCATTATCAGGAATCCGAGCGAGGTTTTCATTAAAGGCTTGGAGCTCCGGGGTGATGGCGCTGCGGCCACCGGCCTCCCCGATGGATATGACCGCATCGGGATGAATACGCTCCACTGCCTCAGCCAACACTTTCCCAGCGCGCGCGAAAACCACCGGCAGCATTACCGTCGTGACTTCCACCTCGCAAGGAAGAACCATATCGTGAAGATGCGGGATAGATCGCAGGGCCGCCTCTCGGCTCGCGTTTTCGGTATCGGCACCAAAAGGCTCAAAATAAGTCACTAAAAAACGCACACTTCACCCTACCGCGGACCTCCCTGTGGATAAATGCACGGGTCAAAGCTTGCCTGTGGATGGGCTCTGGACGGATGTTTCCATGCCTGGCACCATCGGCTCAAGCGCTCAGCAAGCGGCGCTAACACACAGGAACTCGAGCGCTCAGCAAGCGGTGCCAGCGCAAAGATAACGGAAACAACACGGGGAGGCAGCGGTGGACGGGGTTCTCATCACGGAATCTGTCACAGCGGAACTGCGCGCGGCGCTCGCGGATGTGAGCGCCGCACTGGCTCCGGTACAGGTCGATAACGTGCCGGGAGCAGTGAGTGCGGCCTTGGGCGGCACCCCACCGCCGGCAACCGTGAGCGCAGGATGCACCGCGGTCAACAGGAGCACCTGTAGCATCGCGGCCCGAGCTGATGAGCTTGCCGATTCGCTCGCCCTAGCTTGGCGTATCTATCAGGAGGCAGATGGCGAGGCCGCAGCGGATTTTACTGGTGTCAAGGGCGTAGAAAACGTTGCGGCTACGGATATTGCGGGGGTGAAACAATGAGATACCTAGCGGTGTCGTGGGCTCAGCTGCGCCGCTGGAACGGTGCCTTACTCACGGCGGTGCTCAGCGAAGTAGCCTCCGCGCGCCGGCGCTGCGAAGAAGCCAGCTGGCAACTACGGCAGCTAGCCACACGCTCCCTTGCAGGCACGTGGGAAGGCTACGGGGCGCGCGCCTTCCTCTCCGATGTGCGGGCCCTGGCAGCACGTGCCGCCGCGCACACCGACCGTATTGACCACCTGATCCAGGCTTTGGGGGAAGCTCAGCATAAAATCACCCGTACCCAAACAGCCGTGAGTGAAGCGCTCTCCCGCGCCAACGCTGCCGGCATGGAAATCACGCCCGGCGGTGAGGTGATTGACCCGCTCGCTGGCGCGGATACCACCGGGGTAGCGGAGTGGGAACGCCGTCAGATAGCGATCCAGATTAGGACGGAGGTAGAGGTAGCCCACAGGTCGGCCGATAATACACTCAGCTATCTAGATAAGGTTTTCACCCAGCTGGCCGCCGGGCAGATCGCCCCGGAGGCTCGCACCAACCACTATCGTTCGGTAGGGCGGGTACCGGTCGGGAAAAGCGCGGCGTATGTGCACGCGTGGTGGGCATCCCTGGGCGATGCCGAGCGTTCCTACATGCTTGTTCACTATCCGCAGGATCTCGGTAATCTTGACGGAATACCCTACGCGGTGCGGGATCGCGCCAATATTGCCGTGGCCCGCCAGGATGAAGAAAGGGCCCGCGCCTATTACGACCCTATTCTTACCGAATTATCCGCAGAAATCGCCAGCGCCCAGGCAGATCTCGAGGGCAACTTAGGGAAAAGCGATAGGGAACTTCGCACCGCCCAGCTCGGTGCGGCTCAGTTGCGCCATGCCACTATCACCGCCAACCTGGCGGCTTACGCCACGATCCGCACCCAGCGCGGCCTGGATCGCAACTGGCGTGAGCACCTCTCCCCGTCTCCGGCTCGCTCCGGTTCGCATCACGATGCGATGCGGCACTCATCGTCGTCCCCGGCACGGCCATCTTCGGGGCGCGCAGGCCCGGCGCGCTCCTCCTCGCGGGTGGGCCCCGCGCAGCCCCGTCAGCTTCTCGTTTATCGCGGGCCGAACCGGGCCCGCACCGGAACCGGCGCGGAATTGCGAACTATCCAGGTGGCCCTTGCCCAAGGCGATGTCGATACAGCCCCGTCCGTCACCATTGAAGTGGGTGGAATGACCACCAATGTGGTCACATCCCTCGACTCCCATATGGGGGCGGCAGGCCGCCTAGCTGCTCTGCAGCAGGAAATTGTCACCGCCCGCGGCGAAACAGGGAGTCCCGCGGTGGTGACCTGGTTTGATTACGCCGCCCCGCAAAGCGCGTTGGACTCCTCTCTCTACACCCCGGCGCGCGCCCGGGAAGGCGGAGCTAACCTTGCGCGTTTCGCGGAGGGTATCGCCCAGGTTCGGGGCGGGGATCGCCCGCGTATTAACCTGCTGGGGCACTCCTACGGTTCGGTGACGGCTTCAGCGGCTGCGGAGCGGGCTAGGCCCGGCGTCGTCGACACCCTTGTGGTATACGGAACACCCGGGGTAGTGGCCGAAGGTTGGGATATGAATACCGGGCCGCACGGAGCTGGAAACGCCGCCTCCAATCACGTCCTCTCCAATAAAAAAGACATTATTAACGTGGTCAATGCCGTGGGCGGGGGAGCGGTTTCGGGTGGACATACCGATGCGCTAGGTTTCAATCCGCGCCGGGATCCAGATTTCACCGCGCATCATTTCGCGGGGCGCGGGGGTCTCTTCTCCCAGCATTCGCAGTACTTGGAAAACGTAGACTCCCCGCAGATGCGCGAACTGGCTCGCATCACTACAGAGCCCGGTGCGCTACCGGCTGAAGCTGCGCCGTCGCCCCGATCTGTACCGGTGCGCCCGCCATCCGGAAGCTAGATGCGCCCCGCGCGAGGAAGGGCTACAATGAGCGGCGTTGGCTTTGACCCGGCAATCACCGGCGAGCTCTCGGAAGAACAGCCGCGCGGCCCGCGCCGTGGAGCCCAGTAGAACCGAGCGGGTGGATCCGTTAGCGTCCTAATGAAGCGGTTACCCGCTGCACCACGCGTGTGGCGAGTAGCAAATGAGGTGGTACCGCGGTACCGGATAACCGGCGTCGTCCTCATTCCGACTAGGTTTGAGACACGAGGAGACACCGCGTGGATATGTATCCGCTTCATCGCGAGGGCGGCGTGCCCGCCTCCCCAAACTTCCCGAAGATGGAAGAAGGCACCCTCGCTTTCTGGAAGAAAGACAATACGTTCCAGTCCTCCGTTGCGCAGCGTGAATCCGGCCCGCACGGCTCCAATGAATTCGTTTTCTACGACGGCCCGCCGTTCGCTAACGGCCTACCCCATTACGGTCACCTTCTCACCGGCTACGTCAAGGACGTGGTGGGGCGTTACCAGACTATGCGCGGGCGCCGGGTTGAGCGCCGCTTTGGTTGGGACACCCACGGGCTGCCGGCCGAATTGGAAGCCCAGCGTATCCTCGGGATCGATTCCACCGATGAGATTGAAGAAATGGGCATCGCCACCTTCAACGAGGCCTGCCGCTCCTCGGTGCTGCGTTACACCAAGGAATGGGAAGAATACGTAACCCGCCAGGCGCGCTGGGTTGATTTCTCCCATGATTACAAGACCCTGGACACCACCTATATGGAATCGGTGCTGTGGGCCTTCAAGACCCTGTACGACAAGGGCCTTGCCTACGATGGCTACCGGGTGCTGCCCTACTGCTGGAATGACGAAACTCCGCTATCCAATCACGAATTGAAGATGGATGACGATGTCTACAAGGACCGGCAGGACCTCAGCTTGACCGTCGGGTTGCGCCTAGAAACGGGTGAACTTGCCCTTATTTGGACGACGACGCCCTGGACGCTTCCCTCCAATCTGGCCATTGCCGTGGGCCCGGACATTGAGTACCTCACCGTGGTTCCGCGCGAAGGCAAGCTGGAAGGCGAGCGGGTGATTATCTCTGCCGCGCGCTTGGAATCCTATGCGAAGGAACTGGGGGACGACCCGGAAGTTGTGGAACGGTTCCCCGGTTCGCAGCTGGTGGGTCGCGCTTACGCCCCGATTTTCGATTACTTCATGAACCGGGCGGCCGACGAGGCACCCGGCCCGCATGCCTATCACGTGATCGCCGGGAGCTTCGTGACCACCGAAGACGGTACCGGGCTCGTCCATATCGCCCCCGCTTTCGGTGAGGACGATATGTTCGCCTGCCAGGAAGTGGGCATCCGCCCCGTGGTCCCGGTGGACGGCGCCGGCCGTTTCACCGCCGAGGTGCCCGATTACGAAGGTACCCAGGTCTTTGATGCCAATCTGCCCATCACCCGCGATCTGCGTGAGGGAACCGGGCCGCTGGCGCGCCGTCCGGAAAACGAGCGCGCCGTGCTTGTCCAGGAGCGCTCCTACCTGCACTCCTACCCGCATTGCTGGCGGTGCCGTAAACCGCTCATCTACAAGGCGGTCTCCTCGTGGTTCGTGCGAGTAAGTGCCTTCCGGGATCGGATGGTGGAGCTTAACGAGCAGATCGAATGGACCCCGGCGCATATCAAGCACGGCCAGTTCGGTAACTGGTTGGCCGGAGCGCGCGATTGGTCCATTTCCCGCAACCGCTTCTGGGGCAGCCCCATCCCGGTATGGCGTTCTGATGATCCGAACTATCCGCGTGAAGACGTTTATGGTTCCCTGGAAGAACTCGAGCGTGATTTCGGGCGACTGCCCCGCAATGAGAAAGGAGAGGTGGATCTCCACCGTCCTTATATCGACCAGCTGACCCGTCCCAACCCGGATGATCCGACAGGGAAGTCCACCATGCGGCGTATCACCGACGTGTTGGACTGCTGGTTTGAATCCGGCTCCATGCCCTACGCCCAGGTTCACTATCCCTTCGAAAATAAGGATTGGTTCGAGGACCACTACCCGGGGGATTTCATCGTCGAATACATCGGGCAAACCCGCGGCTGGTTCTACACTCTCCACGTGCTCGCCACCGCGCTCTTTGACCGCCCGGCCTTCCGCACCTGTATCTCCCACGGCATTGTGCTGGGGGATGACGGCCAGAAGATGTCGAAATCGCTGCGTAACTACCCGGATGTCTACGAGATGTTCGACGAGGTCGGGGCCGATGCGATGCGTTTCTTCCTCATGAATTCGCCCATCGTGCGCGGCGGGAACCTCATCGTGACCGAACGTGCGCTGCGCGACACCGTGCGCCAGGTGCTGTTGCCGCTGTGGAATGCTTACTATTTCTTCGCGCTTTATGCCTCGACCTGCTCGAAGGGGGAGGGCTACCGGGCCCAGCGGGTGAGCGACCCCTCCGGTCTTGATGTTATGGATCGCTACCTGCTGGCCAGCATTAAAGAGCTGGCCGATAAGGTGCGCACCGACCTGGATACGTACGATATTCCGGCCGCCTGCGACCGGGTGCGCGGTTTCCTCGATGTGCTGACTAACTGGTATGTGCGTACCTCCCGGGATCGCTTCTGGAATGAGGACCACGCCGCCTTCGATACGCTCTACACGGCGCTCGAAGTGCTCATGCGGGTGATGGCACCCCTCGCACCTCTCGTGACAGAAGAGATCTGGAAGGGCCTGACCGGTGGGCGCTCCGTCCACTTGGAAGACTGGCCTGAACTGCCTGATTCCTGGGCGGATGATGCGCTGCGCGAAGCGATGGACGAGGCACGCGCCGTCGTCTCCGCCGCGCACTCCCTGCGTAAAACCCACCAGTTGCGGGTGCGGCAACCGCTGCGTAGCCTCACCATTGTCACCGACCGTGATCTGGCACCTTTCGCGGACCTCATCGCTCTGGAAGTCAATGTCAAGAACGTTGAACTCAAGGACGTGGCGCAATCGGGGATGAAGGTCAGCCGTGATCTCAAGGTCCTCCCGCGCGAGCTGGATCCTCAGCTGCGCAAGATGACCTCCGCGCTTTTCCAGGCCGCCAAGGCCGGGAACTGGAGCGAGGACGGTGCGGAAGCGGTGCTCCATACCGATCCGGAGGTGCGCCTGGCGCCCGGACAGTTCGAGATCACCGTATCGGTGGAAGCCGATCCGGGCTCGGTCGCCGCGGCGCTCGATTCCGGTTCTTTCATTGCCCTGGATACCGAGGTGGATGAAGAACTGGAGGCCGAAGGTTACGCCCGCGACGTCGTGCGCGCCGTGCAGGATGAACGCAAGAACGCGCAGCTGCACGTGGCCGACCGGATCGCCCTCAAGCTCACGGTTCCCGCCGAGCGAGTGGATGCGGTTAGCCGCTACCTGCCTTTCATCCAGGAGGAAACCCTCGCGGTGCAGGCGCAGGTGACGGCGGGTGCAGAAGGCGCACCGCTCGGCATCGAGGTGACGAAAGTCGCGCGCTAACGGGAGGCGCGCTCTGTAACGGCGCGCCGTGATCCTCTAGAGTAGGGGCCTTGCACGGGCCGCGGTAGACCACCATGGTGTCTGCCGCGGCCCCGCAGGCTTCTCACAATTCACACGAAGGTCAGGGATGAAAAACTCGCGCGTCCTCACGCTCGCTGTTACCGGTTTGGCGCTCTTTGCCATGTTCTTCGGGGCGGGGAACCTTATTTTCCCGGTGATGCTCGGTATTCAAGCCGGAACGAATACGCCGCTGGCTATCGCTGGTTTTATTGGCACCGGGGTGATTCTCCCCGCCATCGGCCTCATCGCCGCCACGTCCAGCCGCGACGGCACCCCGCAAGATATTGCGACCCGTATCGGCCGTATCCCCGGTCATGCGCTGCTGTGGGCGATTTTTATTACCACCGGAGTTTTGTATGCGGTGCCGCGGGTGGCCGCGGTGAGTTTCGAGGTTGCGGTCCGCCCCGTGATGCACGACGACGCCGCAGCCCGCCCCGCCCTCCTCGTTTTCTCCGCCGTGTTCTTCGTGGTGGCCGTACTCGTGGCCCTCAATCCGGGCAAGATGGTGGATCGGGTGGGAGGCATCCTCACCCCAGCCCTCGTCATCCTCATGGCGATTCTCATTACGGTGGTGGTACTCCATCTGCCGCCCCAGGTTGCCCTTCCGCAGGCGCCGTATGCTCCGAATGCGCTCACCGGCGGCCTGCTGAGCGGGTATATGACCATGGACGCGCTGGCAGCCTTCGTCTTCGGGCTCGTCATCGTGTCTTCGCTGCGGTCTAAGGGCTTTACGTCTCGCGGGGCACTCTTCGGGGGAGCTGCGGGCGTGGCCCTCATCGCCGCGTTGATCCTCGCCGCGATCTACCTGGGGCTCTCCCAGATAGGGGTGCGGGTGGCGACCGAGGGTTTCGCTAACGGTGCGGATGCATTGGCTGCTGTTTCCGAGCGTTTCTTCGGGCGGAGCGGTCAGCTTATCTTCGGTGCCATCACGATTCTTGCGTGTTTGACGACGGCGATTGGCCTGCTGGGCGCGGCAACCCAGTTCTACCGCAGTTATCTTCCGGGGCTGGCGTACCGTCCCCTCCTCATCGGGCAGGGCATGTTTGCTTTCGCCATGTCCACCTTGGGACTGGAAGGAATCCTCAATTTCATTAACCCGATCAATCGCTTTATTTATCCCATCGCGATTGTTCTTATCTTTGTGACGCTTGTCGATCTGGCGGTGCCCGGACGCCTGCACTGGTCCTACCGCGCCTCCGCCTGGATTGCGGCACCTTTCGCGCTTCTGGACGGGCTGGTTGTGACCGAATGGGATATTTTCTCCCCCGTTGCGGAGTTTTTGGCGCTCTTCCCGCTGGGCGCAGAAGGACTGGCCTGGGCCGGGCCGGCGTTGCTCGGTTTTGTTCTCGGGCTAGCGGTGGACGGCATCCAGGGGCGATTGTTTCCGCCGGCTCTGGTGCGGGCGGGGGCCGATGTGCCGGCCGCGGCGCCAGTCTCCTGAAGCCACGGCGCAAGTATCCTGAGGCCACGGCGCCAGGCTCGTACATGTTTGCGGGGTGTTGGTGAACGCTCGCGGTGAGATTATTGTTTCTATGTTTTAATGAAACCACGTAGAACTCCGCGGGAGTTCCCCAAGGATGTGGAGAAAAACATGGCAACACAGCACACCCCGGAAAAAATCATTTTGGATTGCGATCCCGGTCATGACGACGCCGTTGCGATGCTGCTGGCGTGGGCGAATCCGCAGATTGATCTGCTTGCCGTCACCACGGTGGGTGGCAACCAGACTCTGAAGAAAGTTACGAATAATGCCCTCGCCGTGGGCACCGTCATGAAAATGACCGGCGTGCCTTTCGCGGCCGGATGTGATCGTCCGCTGGTACGCCCGGTGGAAGTCGCCCCCGATATTCACGGAGATACCGGCCTGGATGGCACCGAACTACCGGCCCCGGCTATTGAGCTTGATTCCCGGCACGCCGTCGACCTCATTATCGACACGGTGATGGCGCACGAACCGGGCACCGTCACCCTTGTTCCCACCGGCCCGCTCACCAATATCGCGCTGGCGGTGCGCAAGGAACCGCGCCTGGCCGAGCGTGTCAAGCAGGTGGTCCTCATGGGCGGGGGCTACCACGTCGGCAATTGGTCCGCCGTCGCCGAATTCAATATCAAGATCGACCCCGAAGCCGCGCATATTGTTTTCAACGAGCCGTGGAAGGTGGTTATGGTGGGGCTGGATCTCACCCACCAGGCGCTCTGCACCCCGGAAGCCTACGCGAAGATTGATGCGGTGGGCACCCAGCCGGCCCGTTTCGTCCACGAACTCATGGACTTCTTCCGTGCCTCCTACCAGGATGCTCAGGGCTTCGACTACCCGCCGGTACACGATCCGTGCGCGGTGGCTTACCTTATCGACCCCACCATCGTGGAAACGGTGCAGGTCCCCATTGATGTGGAACTCACCGGCACCCTCACCGTGGGGATGACGGTGGCCGATTTCCGCGGACCTATTCCCGAAGATTGCCACACCTGGGCTGCGACCCGGCTCGATCACGGGCGCTTCTGGGATCTCATCGCTGATGCGCTCGAGCGTGTAGGCGAACACCACTACCTGGGCTAAATACAAGGGCTAGGCCCTTTCCAACCCAACCTTTGTGAACGGAGGACGGCGCTGCCACGGTGCGGCGTCGTCCTCCCCGGTGAGAAAGAAAAAACTATGGCATCTTCCGTTCCCACGCGTGGCGGCCGGGCACAAACCGGCTCGCGCACGAATATTATCGTGCTGATGGCCGCGCTGCTGTGCGCGGTCTTCGCTTTCCAGCTCAACGCGTCCATGCTCTCCCCAGCACTGCACACCATGAGCGTGGAACTCAATGCGACCGAAGTTGAAATTGGCGTGACTCAAACAGCCTTCTTCGCTTCCGCCGCCCTCTTTTCCCTCTTCCTGCCCCGCTGGGGTGATCTGATCGGGCGCAAGAAGATTTTGCTGGGCATGCTGCTGGCTACCGGGATTGGATGCGTGGTGTCCGCGCTCGCACCCAATGTCACCATCCTCGGTATCGGGCGCGTGATTCAGGGGACTGCCGGGCCGATGGTGCCTCTCACCCTCGTGATGCTGCACCAGGAAGTACCCGAGCCGCGCCGTTATGCCAAGTACATGGCGATTCTTACCTCCGTCAACGGCGGTATCGCCGGGGTGGACGCCCTGCTGGGCGGCTGGATTGCCGGTAACTGGGGCTTCCGCTACGTGTTTGTGTGCATGGCAGTTGTGTGCGCCGTCGCCTTTGTGGCTTCAATTTTCGGAACTCGCGAATCCCAGGGCGACCGCACCCCAATGGACTGGCCCGGGGTTGTCACGCTGCTCATCGTTTTCGGCTGCGTCTACTTCGCTTTCAACGAGCTGGGTAAGCTCGGGGAGGCCCGCTGGTGGCTCATCGGTGTGGAACTTCTGGTGGCGGCCGTGTCCGCGGTGATCTTCTGGAAGATCGAATCTTCGCGGGCCCACCCGCTGGTGGCCACTCGCTACCTCAAGCAACGGCGTACCTGGGCGCTCCTATCTACCACTCTCTTCACCATGACCGGGGTGTTCGCGGTCATGAACGGTCTTATCCCGAATCTGGCGCAGCTGGAAGCCAGCGCCGGTGGTCTGGAAATCCCGGCCGAAACGGTTTCCTTCGTGACGCTCACGCCCTACGCTATTGCCGGCCTCATTATGGGCCCGATTGCCGGGCAGCTCGCTTCGCGTTTCGGCTACAAGAAGGTGCTCCAGGCGGGGCTGCTCTCCACGGTTATTTTCCTTGGTATCGCGGTGTTCGGTGTGGGGGCACCCTCGAAGTCGCTCATCTTCTTCCTGTGCGTGGCCATTGGTATTACCTACGCCGGTACCGTCAATATCATGCTCAACGGCTTGGGCATTGTGCTCTCTCCGGCTGATAACCAGGGCTACCTCCCAGGTATGAATGCCGGCGCCTTCAATCTGGGCGCTGGGCTTTCCTTCGCGATCCTCACCGCGGTGGCCACCGCGGTGGGCGGCACTGAAAACGTGGTGGGAGGTTACCAGGCCGGAATTGCGGTGGGCGCGGTCCTTGTGATTATCGCGCTCCTGCTCTCCACCCTCATCCCGTCAGTGGAGAACGCTGAGGAATCCGCCGCCTAGACACATCCGTACATCATGGTTTGTGCAGACCGATAGGTGTGCGGGAACGGGGCCCACGGGGCTGGCAGCGCCAGTCGCACCGTGGGCCCCGTAGTATATGCTGGTGTGCCGTGAAAGGGGCAGGTATGGGCACGAATAACACTAGCTACGACGGTGCGGACTACGACAGCGAAGAGGCGCGGGAGGCCGAACTTGATGCGGCACTTTCCGAGGTCCTCAATTCTGGAATTTTTGGGGACGAAGCGGTGCTCCGAGATATCAAAGAGTCACCTGATCCCACCATCGAACTTGCGGATATCACCGCAGAAGAAGCTCAAGTGGAGGAGATCTACCGGGATATCCTCACCCGTGCTCCCGAACACAAGGTGCAACCCTCTCTTGAACGCGTCCAGATGTGCTTGGATTTGCTCGGTAACCCGCACCATTCCTACCGATGCGTGCATGTGACGGGTACCAATGGGAAAACCTCGACGGCACGCATGATCGAAGCGCTGCTACGTGAGCACGGCCTGCGTACCGGGCGTTTCACCTCCCCGCACCTGGTGTCGGTGCGTGAACGCATCGCCATCGACGGGCATAATATTTCCCGCGCCGATTTCATTCAGGCATGGGAAGACGTAGCGCCCTTCGTTGAACTGGTGGACCAGCGCTCCCAGGCCGAGGGAGGGCCGCGCATGAGCTTCTTCGAAGTATTTGTGGTCATGGCATACGTAGCTTTCGCCGCCGCACCTATCGATGTGGCAGTGGTCGAAGTAGGTATGGGGGGACGGTGGGATGCCACCAATGTGATCGACGGCGACGTCGCTGTTCTCACCCCCATCGCTCTCGACCACGAACGTTGGCTCGGGCACACCATCGCACAGATTGCAGGTGAAAAAGTCGGGATTATTAAACCCGGGGCCAGCGTGGTGAGCGCTGCCCAACCCGAGGAAGCCGGTGCGGCTATCGCTCAGGCAGCCCACCGGGCCCGTGCCCACGTATCTGTCTACGGGAAAGATATACAGGTCCTCGGGCGGGAGACTGCGGTGGGCGGTCAGCTCATGACCGTGCGCACCCCGGCGGCTCGCTACGACGATATTCCCCTCGCACTGCGCGGCTCATATCAGGCAGAGAACGCGGCGCTGGCGCTCACGGCGGTTGAAGCATTCTTTGGCGGGCGCGCGCTTTCAGGTGACGTCGTCGAACATGCCCTTATGGCCGTTACTTCGCCCGGACGTCTCGAAGTGGTGCGCACCTCTCCCACCGTCCTCGTAGACGCAGCTCATAACCCCCACGGCGCCGCACATACCGCGAGCGCGCTGGAAGAATATTATCCCGGCCGGCGGGTTGGGGTGCTCGCCATGATGGCAGATAAGGATGTGGAAGGGACCCTAGGGCAGTTCGAGCCGGTGCTGGATGCCGTTGTGATCACCGATATGCCCGGGGAACGGGCTATGGACGCCGAGGATCTGGCGCGCCTGGCCTGGGAGGTCTTCGGTGAGGATCGGGTGCGGGTGGAACGCGATCTGCTCGCCGCAATCGACGAGGCTGCTGGATGGGCTGAGGCTGAGGCCGGTGAAGAACTCGCCACGCCGGTGGTGGCGGTCGTTGGGTCGGTTTATCTGGCAGGAATGGCGCGCCAAATCATGGGTAAAGGTACTCCTGACGAAGCGCCTACCGAGTAGGACGGGGCGGGCACGGTGCACCAAAGTGCGGGCACGGTACACCGACTTGGTAGAGTAGACAACGTTCTACCAGTCTTCAACTCCGAGGTGGCACTGTGCTCGATATCCTTGCCAGCAATACCGTTCTCGTTGTTTTCATCGTGGTGGCGCTCGGCGCCGCCTTCGGGGCGATTCCTTTCGGTCCCCTGAAATTCGGGGCAGCGGGGGCGCTTTTCATCGGTTTGCTTGTCGGTGCGGTGGTTCCACCTTCCACGTCGCTTCTTGTGCTCTTGCAAGATTTGGGTCTGGGTATTTTCGTTTATATGATCGGCTTGGAAGCCGGGGAAACATTCTTCCAAGAGATCCGCAAACAGCTGGGCCTTATGCTTGCCTCCGTTATTGCGATTACGGCCGGTTCGGCAGCCGCGGTGGGACTGGGGGAGCTTCTCGGTTTATTGCGCGGCACTGCCGTGGGTGTTTTCGCAGGTTCGCTCACTTCGACGCCTTCGCTTGCTCTCGCCCAGGAAATGACCGATCCGGATAACCCTGCGGTGGGCTATTCCATTGGTTACCCGGTCGGGGTCACGCTCGCCATTGTCATGGTCGCTATTTTTATTAACCGGGAATGGAAGGCCCGTAACGACCAGCTTGATCCGGATGATGTGGAACTGGAACAGGCAACCGTGTACGTGGATCGGGAGATCTCCGCGCAGCAGATGCGGGATATCGCGGGTCAGCAGGTGCGGTTCGTAGCAATGCGGCGCAATCGGCGCTGGCACATCCTCGATATGGAACGTGCCCTGGAGCCGGGGGATCGGGTTCGCATTTTCGCCTCCCGGGCAGCGCTTTCTGAAGCCATCGAACGCCTGGGGAGCCGCATGCGCCATCGGCGGCTGACTGATCCGTATCTGACGGTGCACCGTTTTACGGTATCCAATCGGGATATTGCCGGACTTACGGTGGGGACCCTCCCGCTCTATCGCCGTTTCGAAGCCCGAGTGACGGTTATCCGCCGTGCCGACGACGAGATCCTCGCCACCCCGGATACCTACCTGGAAATGGGCGACGTGGTAGAAGTCGCCCTACCTACCTCGCGGGTGGAGGAACTTGAGGAATACTTCGGTGACTCCGTCTCCAGCTCTTCCGAATTGGACTGGGTGGCAGCGGCCGGCGGCCTTGCCCTCGGTTTTGCCCTCGGACTGGTAGAAATCCCGCTGCCGGGTGGCGCGGCTTTTTCTCTGGGTGCGGCCGGTGGACCGCTTGTGGTGGGGCTGATCCTCGGAGCGGTGCATCGCACCGGTCGGGTACCCTGGCAGCTGCCGCGCCCCGCGAATCTCACCTTGCGCCAGTTTGGCCTCATGCTCTTCCTCGCGGCGGTGGGCCTCAACTCCGGTTCTGCTTTTGCCTCCACCGTCTTCACAATGGTGGGCCTGAAATCGCTGCTCTTGGCCGCAGCAGTGAGTATCGTTGGGTGCGGAGTCATGATGGCGGCCGCGTGGGCGCTTGGTTCCTCGGCCACCCGTTCTGCGGGTGCGGTGGCAGGACTGCTCGGGCAGCCGGCCGTGCTTTCCTACGCTACCTCACGTACCACCGATAACCGGGTGATGACCGGTTATGCTACGACCTTCGCGATTGCACTTATCTACAAGATCGTCGTCGTTCCTTTCATGTTCTAGCGGCACCGTACCGGTGCGATGCACATTGACGGCGTGCCACCGCGAGGTGGGTGCCAGTAGCAGCTGGTGCCCCGTCGTAGCACCACCGGTGGCGCCGTCTGGCATAATCTGTAATCGTGCACTTAAAAACCTTGACCATGCGAGGATTCAAATCCTTTGCCACCGCCACAACAGTGCGCTTTGAACCCGGAATTAACGCGGTGGTAGGCCCCAATGGATCAGGTAAATCCAATGTGGTGGATGCCCTCGCCTGGGTGATGGGGGAACAGGGTGCGAAAACCTTACGTGGCGGCTCTATGGCGGATGTTATTTTCGCCGGTACCTCGCGCCGTCCCGCGCTCGGACGCGCGGAAGTCTCCCTTACTATCGATAATTCTGACGGCGTGCTCCCCATTGAGTATTCCGAAGTGACCATCACCCGCACCCTCTTCCGTGCCGGCGGCTCCGAATACGCCATTAATGGCACTCCGGCACGACTCCTCGATGTCCAAGAACTGCTTTCGGACACCGGGATGGGGCGGGAAATGCATGTCATTATCGGGCAGGGCCGCCTCGATGAGGTTCTCACCTCCAGTCCTGAAGAGCGCCGCAATATCGTGGAAGAAGCCGCCGGGGTGCTCAAGCACCGCCGGCGCAAAGAAAAAACTCTGCGCAAACTTGAAGCGATGAAGGGGTCGTTTACGCGGGTGGAAGATCTCACCGCGGAGCTGCGCCGCCAGCTCGGGCCGCTTGCCAAACAGGCGGAGGCCGCCCGGCGTGCCCAGGTTATTCAGGCAACCGAACGCGACGCGCGGGCCCGCCTCCTTGCCGATGATCTTGCCCAAGCGCAGGCGCGGCTCGAAGCCGGAACCGCTGAAGATAACCGCACCGCCCAGCTGCGCGAAGAAAACCAAGCGGCCCTCACGCAGGCCCGCGCCGCCCTCGCCGCGGCAGAGGAACACCATGCGCGCCTGAACCCGCAGCTTTCCGCACTGCGTGACAGCTCCGAGCGTCTCGCCTCCCTCGAAGAACGATTCCGCGCCATGGACGAATTGGCACGCGAACGGGAACGCACCCTGAGCACCATGCCTGCACGGGGCGGCCAAGATGACCCGGAGGAGCTCCGGGCGCGCGCCGTACGGGCCCGGGCCGAAGAAGAAGAACTGGAAGGGCGCGTCCGCGACGCTCAGGATGCTTTGCGCGCCGTCCTCACCCAGCGGGAGGAAAGTGAAACTGCGGAAGCCGCGGCCGAGCGCGCCTATAACGAGGCGAGCCGGGTGCGGGCCGACGCGCGAGAGAACGCTGCGCGCCGTGCCGGGAAGGTCTCCGCCATACGATCCCGCCTTGAGGCGCTCACGGCTGAAGTTGAACGTGTAGACAAGGACGTGGCGGCCGCGCGCCAGCGCGTGCAGACCACCAGCGTGCAGGTCACGGATATCGAAGAAGAGCTTGTCGCCACCTCCGCAGGGGACGATACCCTCGCTACCGCACATGAAGAACATACCCGGTCTCATCTGGCGGCTCGCGCTGCCGTGGAAGAGGCTCGCGCGAACGAGGCACGTGCTCGCGAGGAAATGGCGCGCGTACAGGCCATTGTTGATACCCTTGCGCTTTCTTTGGAGCCGGAAGATGCGACCGCGTGGGCTATCGGGCACGGTGCGGCATTGTTGCGTGACCACCTCCATGTGGAACGCGGTTGGGAAAGCGCGGCGGAAAATGCGTTGGCGGGAACCGCCGCTGGTGCGGTGGTAGACGACCTCGACAGCGCCGTGGATATTTTGCGCGGTGCCGCGCAGGCGCAAGCCGGGCGTCTCACGCTCAGCATTACGGAAGGGAAGAACGACGACGCTGTAACTGCCGCGCGCGAAGCTGAGCTGAGCACCGCCTTTGAGACGGTGCGCCCGGATAAGGATGCCGCCGTGCATGCATTAGCGGTGGTGAGGTGGTCCGGGACGGGCAGTGACCTGGCTGGCCTTCTCAAGCAACTTCTAGCTGGCACCGCACTTACCGTTGATCTTGTTACAGCCCGCCTGCTTGTGGCTGCCGGGGCGCCCCGTGCGGTAACAATGAGCGGGGACGTTATCACGGCGTGCACCGCTACCGGGGGAGAGGCTACCGCTGCTGCCACTCTCGCCCGCCAAGCTGCCTACCAGGACGCTTCTGAGCAGCTCGATGCCGCCGCCACCGCCGCTGATGAAGCAGCCGTGGCGCTGCGGAAAGCTGAGAGCGCCGAGGAAGACGCTCGGGCTCGCGCCGAGGCTTCCGGGAGCGAACTGACGGCGCGAGACTCTAATCTGGCTGCCGCAACTGCCCAATTAGGAGCTTTACGCCAAGCTCTTTCTACGGCGCGTGCCGATGAAGAACGCGCCGTCGCTCGTGCCGCCTCCTTGCGGGAAGATATAGCCGCCCGGCAGGCAGAGCTGGAAAGCTTCACGCAGCCCGAAGAGAGTACTGCTGATATTCCCGATGATGGTGAACTTGCCCGTCTCTCCCAGCAGCGTGATTCCGCGCATGAAGCTGCCGTGGCCGCCCGTAAACAAGAAACGGAGGCCCGGTTGGCGCTGCGCACCGCCGAAGAACGTTTCCGAGCCTTGAGCGGGCGAGCTGATGCTCTGGATAACCGGGCTCGATTGGCCCGCGAACGCCTTGAACGGGAAGAACGCGCTCGCCAGGCCCGAGCCGAATATGCGGTGCTAGCAGGGCAGGTAGCGGCCGCGGCGGTGCGAGCCCTAACCCACGTGCGCAGCCTACGTGCCGAGGTGGCCGAGCAGCGTCGTCGGGTAGAAGAAGAACAACACGGTGCCGAGGGGCAGCTCACGCACCTACGTGAACACGTCGAACAGCTGCGTGCCCGTGAACGCGAGCTAGCAGATTCCACCCATGCCCGGGAACTGGCGACCGCCCGCGCCCGCATGGAATACGAACAGCTGGCCACTCGTGCCCTTGAGGACCTGGGTGTGGACAGCGCTACCCTCGTGGAAGAATTCGGGCCGCTCACCTCGGTGCCCACCGACAACGGTGCGGTGCCCTACGTGCGGGCCGAACAGGAACGGCGCCTAGCTACGGCGCAGCGAGCCCTCGCTCGGCTGGGCACCATTAACCCGCTCGCCCTGGAGGAACACGCCGCGCTAGAAGAACGCCAAAGGTACCTGGCGCAGCAGCTTGATGACCTGAAGAAGACCCGCGCCGATCTTCTCGATATTGTGGCGGAGCTTGATGAGCGAGTCACCCTCGTCATGAAAGCCGCGCTCAGCGATATTAGTGCTCGTTTCGAGCAGGTCTTTGCTCGCCTTTTCCCGGGTGGGGAAGGGCGACTTATCATCACCGACCCGGAGAATGTGCTGACCACCGGGGTGGAAATCGAAGCCCGCCCACCGGGTAAGCGCGTCAAGCGGCTGTCCCTGCTGTCGGGAGGGGAGCGTTCGCTCACCGCCATTGCCTTCCTCGTGGCAATCTTTATGGCGCTCCCTTCCCCGTTCTACGTTATGGACGAAGTGGAAGCAGCCCTCGATGATGTCAATCTGGGGCGCCTTCTCGAGATTTTCCGGGAATTGCAGCGCTCCTCTCAGCTCCTCGTGATCACCCACCAAAAACGAACAATGGAAATCGCCGATGCGCTGTACGGGGTAGCGATGCGCGAGGATGGGGTTTCCACCGTGGTATCCCAGCGCATGTCTGAACTGCGCGAATAGCGAGACTTACGTTGCAGTTCGGTAACAATTGCGCCAGCGGGCGGGTCGGAGGTAGCCGGCCGCTCCAAAAATTCTCATAATAAGACCGTGCCCCTTATCATCGTTGTTATCGCCATCATTATTGCTGCCGCAGCGCTGGTGTATGCCCTGTCATTCGCGCGGAATTCCGGGAAAAGCACCGGTGCATCCGTCGCGGAATCATTTGACGCGTGGCGCTCTGATGAACTGGATATGGACACTTATGACATCGTCCACCATGATACGGCGGTGGATGATATGTTCGAAGCTTTCGCGCACGAATCCGAAGCCTATATAACCTCCGAAACCCTCGATGAGCACTTTGATCGAGCTCGGGAAACGGAGCGTGAACTCTCGGAAACGGTGCGCCGCAATAGTGAAAAACTGCGGGCGCGTATTCCTGCGCCGCCGCTGCGCCGTCGTGCTGAGAACGTTGCAGAAGATACTCGCGCGGGGGCGAACGCTGCGGATGCTTCCACGGGTGTACCGGAAGAAATCCATGTGGCGAATTTCGCCGGGGATCCGGATGAGACGCTGGTAGCGGACGTGATCACTGACGGTGCTGGCGGCCAGAGCGGCACCGTTGATATTGCGGAAAGCTTCGAGGCTGAAGACGCTGAAACCCGCGAACGGCGCAGCGCCTAACAGGTTGCCGGCTGGAAAAACCCGGCCCCCTCTGCAAGACTGGAGGGGTGGATAATCCTGTAGTTCTTGCACTTGTCATCGCGGCCGTTGCTGCCCTTCTCCTTGTTCCCCTCGTTATTTCCCTGGTAAAGAAGAACCAGCGGCGTGAGGAATTGGAACGTCGGAACATCCCCGTTCTTGAGGGGGATTCCACCGCAGAAGCTCCGGAGGGCGCCGACGAAGAAACCACCGGGGAAATCCCCGGGGAAATCCCCGGGGAAACCGCTCCGGATATTGTTACGGTTCCGGCGGTTGAACAACCCGAATCGGTCCCCTCTCGGATGCAGCGTTTGCGTGCCCGACTGGCCCGTTCGGGTGGCTTCGGGCAGGCTCTTTTGGCGATTCTTTCTCGGGGGGATCTCTCCGCGGCGGACTGGGAAGAACTGGAAGATACCCTCATCATGGCTGATGTGGGGCTGGATGCTACCAGTGAGATTATGGAGGGTCTGCGCTCGCGGGTGAAGATTGAAAGTACCAGCGATCCGCAACGGGTCCGTGAAATTCTGCGTGAGGAGCTGCTGCACCACGTAGGTCCGGATATGGATCGTTCCCTCAATCTCACTCGCAGTGAAGCGGATTCCGGGGCGGTGCATCCCGCGGCGGTTCTGATGGTGGGTGTGAACGGTACCGGGAAAACCACCACGGTAGGTAAGCTCGCGCGTTTGCTGCGCGCGCAGGGAACCACGGTGCTGCTCGGTGCGGCAGATACCTTCCGCGCGGCCGCAGCTGATCAGCTGGTCACCTGGGGCGACCGAGTGGGCGTGGATGTTGTGCGTTCGGATCGCGAAGGGGCAGATCCGGCCTCCGTCGCCTTCGATGCGGTGGCGCAGGCCGATGCAACCGGTGTGGACGTGGTTATCGTGGATACCGCAGGGCGCCTCCAAAATAAGGCCGGGCTCATGGATGAGCTCGGAAAAATCAAGCGCGTTATGGAACGCACCGCACCCGTTAATGAAGTTCTCCTTGTTTTGGACGCCACGACGGGGCAAAACGGGATGCAACAGGCCCGTGTTTTCGCGGAGGTGACCGGATTGACCGGGATCGTGCTGACCAAGCTGGACGGCACCGCCAAGGGCGGCATCGTTATTTCGGTGCAGCGTGAACTCGGTGTGCCCGTCAAGCTGGTGGGCCTGGGGGAGGGGCCGGATGATTTGGCACCCTTTGATCCGGAAGGTTTCGTCGATTCGCTGCTGAGCTAAGGACGCCTAGCTGAGCCACGTGCGGGCATAGCGGAGCTACGGCGCGAGGTGCTGCGGAGCAGATCCACCGCCGTTAGATTCTAGTTTGACGCGCGATAATGGGTGAATATGCGTGCTCGCGCACCCTGCTTTACAATGGAACGAGTTTGTTGACGCGAAGGCTGGCCAGTGTTTAATAATCTTTCCGACCGGATTTCCGGTGCATTCAAGAATCTGCGCTCCAAGGGTGTGCTCACCCAAGCGGATGTAGAGACCACCATTAGCGAGATTCGGCGTGCCCTCTTGGACGCCGACGTCGCGCTTCCCGTGGTGCGCGAGTTCACCGCAGCGGTGCGCGAACGCGCCACCGGTGCGGTACGCTCCCAAGCTCTCAACCCCTCTCAGCAGATCGTCAAAATTGTTAATGACGAACTCATCGAGATTCTCGGTGGGGAGACTCGGGAACTGAATTTTGCGCAGGGGCGACCCACCGTGGTGATGCTCGCCGGCCTCCAAGGTGCGGGTAAAACCACGCTGGCAGGTAAGCTCGGGCGCTGGTTCGCGCGCGGGGGCCGCAAGGCGCTCCTCGTCGCCTCCGATCTGCAGCGGCCTAATGCGGTGCAGCAGCTCCAGGTGGTGGGCGAGCGTGCCGGTGTGGACGTATGGGCTCCCGAACCCGGTAATGGGGTGGGGGACCCGATCCAGGTGGCCGCCAGCGGTGTAGATTACGCGGCCGCGAACGGCTACGGCGCCGTCGTGGTGGATACCGCCGGACGCTTGGGTATCGACGATGTTCTCATGCAGCAGGCCGCTGATATTCGGGCTGCCGTCAACCCCGACGAAGTCCTCTTCGTTATCGATGCCATGATCGGTCAGGACGCGGTCGCCACCGCGAAGGCCTTCCAAGATGGGGTGGGCTTCACCGGCGTGGTTATTACCAAGCTCGACGGGGACACCCGCGGTGGCGCGGCGCTCTCGGTGCGCGGCGTGACCGGCAAACCAATCCTTTTCGCCTCCACCGGTGAAAAACTGGAAGATTTCGAACGCTTCCACGCCGACCGCATGGCCTCCCGTATCCTCGATATGGGCGATATTCTCTCCCTCATCGAACGCGCTGAAGCCACCTGGACGCAAGAGCAGCAGCGCGAACTTTCCGAGAAAATGAGCGAGGGGTCCTTCGACCTCAATGACTTCCTCGTGCAAATGAACCAAATTAAGCGGATGGGTTCGCTCAAGAAACTCATGGGGATGCTGCCCGGAATGGGGCAGTACCGCGAAGCCCTCGAGCAGTGGGATGAATCCTCGATGGGGCGCGTGGAAGCTATTATCCAATCCATGACGCCCGCTGAGCGCCGTACCCCGAAAATCCTCAACGGTTCGCGCCGCCAGCGCATCGCTCGCGGCTCGGGAACCACCGTCCAGGAAGTCAATCAACTGGTGCAGCGCTTTGAGGGCGCCGCCAAGATGATGACGCAGATGAGCCGCGGCGGCGGCATGCCGGGAATGCCCGGTATGCCCGGCGTTGGCGGGGGCTCCCGCAAGCAGAAACGCGCGAAGAAGAACGTTTCGGGTGGTAAGAAGGGGCGTTCTGGTAATCCGGCCAAACGCGCCCGTCAGGAAGCCGAAGCCGCGGCGGCACGGCAGCGTGCCGAACAGGGCTCAGCTTTCGGTAAGGGCGCCCAGCTTCCCGGGTCTGCCCCTGCGGCTCCCGATATGGCAAGCATGGAAGAGCTCAAGCGTTTCCTTAAGTAACGACGACGGCGCAGCGGGCAGGAGGGATCTTGCCCGCTGCAATGTTCTTAGCAGAGTGGTTATTTCTGGGAGGTAGCGGCGTCGTCGTTTTTCCCTGTGGTTAAAGCCTCCACCACGATATCCGGAACCGCGTCGGAAATACCTCCCAGCGGCACGTAACCTTCCGGAATATCCTCATAGGAGCGCGGGTCCTCCAGTGGCTCCACATGGATGAGGGCGCGTAGATGGGACACCGCGGCGCGTAATTCCTCCGCGATATCTTCGGCGAGTTCGTGCCCCTCGCGCACCGTCCAGGTGGAGGGAACCAGCAGATCAAAATTACAAAACGACTCACGCCCGGCCACTCGGGTCTGCAGCCCGTGAAAACGCACCTCACGGCGGGTATGCGAACGTAGAATCGCCACGATTTTTTCGGTATCCGGCTCAGACAGAGCTGCGTCCATGAGTCCGGCGAGGGATTCGCGTAGCAGCTTAACCCCGGTGGCCAAGATATTGACCGCAACGAGGATAGCGACGATGGGATCGAGCAGTGGCTCATCGGTTAGCGCTACCAAGCCCACGCCCACGATCACGCCTACGGAAGTGATGACATCCGTGAGGAGGTGCTTGCCGTCGGCGCGCAAGGTAGGGGAACGGTGCTTCGCGGCGGCGCGCAGTAGGACGACGCCGACAATCCCATTGACCAACGATGCGAGCGCCACGATGCCCAAACCCCATCCCAGCGCCGCCAGCGGCTGGGGGTGAATAATGCGGTCAACGGCGGAAAAAATAATAAAACCGGCTGCCGCGAAAATCATCGCACCTTCCACGGCGGAAGAAAAATACTCGGCCTTGGAACGCCCGTAGGTATAGCGCGCATTTGCGGGTTTCGCGGCCGCGGACAGGGCCAGCACCGCGACCACCGCAGCTGCCAGATTGACTAAAGATTCCGTGGCGTCGGAGAGAAGACCCACCGAATCGGTGAGCCAGTAGCCAGCAGCTTTGAGTGAAATGGTGATGAGGGCGGCCGCAACGGAGAGCCAGGCGTAACGCACGAGCTTAGAGGTAGGCGCGGGAGCAGCCGAGGGTGAGCCCACGGTGCTGACGGTGCCAACGGTGCAGGCTACGGTGGCGGGAAGGGGGTTATTCACGCTTCCCATCTTGCCAGGCGCGGCGGTGCTTGTCAGGTTGAAACGGTGGGATGGCGGGCTCGCACCGGGACTGTCGCGGATTCGCACCGGCATTGCAGTGGGGCGAGGGCGTAAGTGATCTCACCGCGCAGCTGCGCACTACCTGTTTCCTCAGCTAGAAAATTCTGGCAGAATAGCTAGATGTACTTGGAGGATGCCGGGTCCCTCTCAACCCGGTGTCATCCGTGTTCATGGATTGCACGGTGCGCGTCCCCCAACCGGCCGGGTAATCCACCCCAATGAGAAAGGATTGACCACAAAAGTGGCAGTCAAGATTCGTTTGAAGCGCATGGGTAAGATCCGTGCGGCCCAGTACCGTATCGTCGTAGCGGATTCTCGTGTCAAGCGTGATGGCAAGGTTATTGAGGAAATCGGCTACTACGATCCCAATACCCAGCCGTCTACTATCCGCATCGATTCTGATCGGGCTCAGTACTGGCTCGGCGTGGGTGCTCAGCCCACCGAAGCCGTGCTCGCGCAGCTCAAGGTGACCGGTGACTGGCAGAAGTTCAAGGGATACAAGGATGGCCAGGAAGGTCGCCTGCGTGTTCCGGAAACGGTGAACGCTGAAGAAGCGCGCGCCGCAGCGGTCAAGAAGGTCCAGGACGACGCCGAAAAGCGCCGCGCTGCCGCAGCTGAAGCCAAGGCGAAGGCCGAAGCGGAAGCCGCAGCTGCTGCCGCCGCTGAAGCTGGGGAAGCTGAAGCCGGCGAAGCTACCGAAGCGGAAACCGAGGAAGCCTAATGCTGACGGACGCTCTGGAACACCTGGTCAAGGGAATTGTTGATTACCCGGATGATGTCAACGTCTCGGCATCGCGTAATCGTCGTGGCGAACTTCTGGAAGTTCGGGTGAACCCTGACGATCTCGGTCGGGTGATCGGCCGCGGCGGGCGTACCGCCAAGGCACTGCGGACCGTCGTCAACGCGCTTTCGGACGAAGGCTCCGTGCGCGTGGACGTTATCGAAACGGACCGTAACTAACGTAGCGGCATACCGGCCCTCAACCTTTCGGGGTTGCGGGCCGGTTTTGTATGAGCCACCACTGTTCCCCACCGTGTGCGGGAACTGAAAGAAGGACACGATGCAACTGACGGTAGCTATTATTGGGGCGCCGCACGGACTCAAAGGGGAAGTCCGTTTGGACGTCCGTACAGATTCGCCCGCGCGCCGCCTCGCTGTTGGGGCCCAGCTGGAAACCGATCCGGCGGATTTCGGGCCGCTGACCATCACCCGCACTCGAGAATATCGGGGAATCACCTACGCGCTCTTTGCTGAATCAACCACCCGTGACACCGCAGAAGCGCTGCGCGGGGTGCGTCTTATCGTGGAAACCGATGAGGATGAGCCCGAAGAAGATGCCTATTACGCCCATGAGC
The DNA here is from genome assembly GCF_030230305.1 of Actinotignum sanguinis. NCBI lineage: Bacteria > Bacillati > Actinomycetota > Actinomycetes > Actinomycetales > Actinomycetaceae > Actinotignum > Actinotignum sanguinis. Next base: position 104,974 of record NZ_JASPCQ010000003.1, on the reverse strand, counting down.
TACGCGGTCTGGAAGTCCTCGACCCAGAAGGCTACGAGCTTGGAATTATTACCGGTTTGGAAAACGGCCCCGCCCAGGATGTCCTGGTGGTGCGTGAGCCAGACGGCCGGATTACCCGCGTGCCCTTCGTGCGCGAGATCGTGACGGCGGTGGACCTGGATGATCACTGCGTCGTGGTCGATGCCCCAGCCGGGCTTTTCTCCGAAGATGACATGATCGTAGTGGAAGGTGATGACCTGACCGGCGCGCTCCGTGCCGCCGAGGAAAACTGCACGGAGGAAAGTGCCGCCGAGGGAAGCAGCGAGATGGAAAGCAGCGCGGAGGAAACGAAGTAATGGCGAGTTTGCGCATTGACCTCGTCTCGGTTTTCCCGGAGTTCTTCGACGTGCTCGATTTATCGTTGGTGGGCAAGGCACGCCGTCGCGACGTCGTTGATATTCGCGCCCATAATCTGCGCGACTGGACCAGTGACATCCACCGCACCGTGGACGATACTCCCATCGGGGGCGGAGCCGGAATGGTCATGAAACCGGATGTCTGGGGCCGCGCCCTCGATGACCTCATCGGTTCGAGCGCCCCGGAAACAATCACCCTCGCGATTCCCACCCCGTCCGGGCAACCGCTTACCCAGCGCCGCGTGGAAGACCTGGCCACCCGGGAGCGCATCATTATCGCTTGCGGGCGCTACGAGGGCATCGACGCGCGGGTAGCTGAACACTATCGTGGGCAGGGCGTGCACGTGGAGGAGTTTTCTCTCGGAGATTATGTTCTCAACGGTGGGGAAGTGGCGGCGGTGGCCCTCGTGGAGGCGGTTACCCGTCTTATCCCCGGTATGGTGGGCAACCCGGAGTCCCTCGTGGAAGAATCGCACGGCGCGGCCGGCCTGCTCGAATATCGTGTCTACACTCGCCCGGTGAGCTGGCGCGAACTCGAGGTGCCCGCGGTTCTACTCAGCGGCAATCACGGGGCGGTGGCGCGCTACCGGAGAGACGAAGCTATTACACGCACCGCTGCGCGCCGTCCCGATATGATCGCGGCACTGGATACCTCACATCTGGACAAACGCGACCGTCCGGCACTTGCGGCGGCGGGCTACGTGTGGCGCACTAGCGACGTTCACCCGGTGGCGGTGGAGACCGAGATCCTCGGGGTTGCGAGCGCCGTCGTTTCCAGGGATGAGGTATTCCCGGGCGAAGCTCTTTCGGATGGGGAACTCAGGAACGGGGCAGTACCAGGCGGCGAACTTCCAAACGGAGCGCAGCGGCGCACCGCAACAGAACTAGCACACCTTGCCACCCGTAGCTTCCCCGATGCGTGCCCGCGTTATCTTAGCGAGGCGGATATTGCTGCATTTGTGGCGGCGAATCTTTCCGTGGAGGCTTTCGAGAACTACCTTGCTGACCCGCACTGGATGACGGTGGTAGTGCGCGGCGCGAGCGGAGAGGCGCGCGGGCAACTGCTGGGCTACAGCCTCACGGTGCTTCCCGATAGCGTGGTGGGAACGGGGGGCGACGACGTTGCCGGGCGCGAGGACGGTGCGCCATTCATGCACCTTCCGGAGCGGAAGGGCCCGTTGCTTGAGCTCTCCAAGTTCTACGTGGAGCGCAGCTGGCACGGGAGCGGGGTAGCGGATCTGCTCTGGCAGGCGACAGTGGAGGCATGCCACGCCAGACTCCCTGCGGCCGAAGTGGCGCCCGCACCGTACCTGTGGCTCGGAACAAATAAAGACAATCGGCGCGCTCAACGATTCTACAAACGGTGCGGTTTCCGAAAGGTAGCTACCCGAGAATTTCGCGTGGGTGAGGTAGTCAACTCGGATCTTATTTTTGCCTGCCCGCTGACTGTGGCATAATAGTGGAGTTTCCTCGCTTTCATAATGCGCTGCGCCTGCCGCAGGGGGTCGCGCATCGGCGAGATCTTAACCGATAACAGCGCCCCTGGCCTGCGTGCAGAGGCGGAAAGTGAATGAATAATGCAGACTCTTGATGTAGTTGATGCTTCGCGTTTGCGCGACGATATCCCTGATTTCCGCGCCGGTGACACCGTGCGGGTAAATGTACGCGTGGTGGAAGGTAACCGCACCCGTACCCAGGCGTTCCAGGGTGTTGTTATCGCCCGCCAGGGTGATGGCCTGCGTGCCACCTTCGATGTCCGCAAGATTTCCTTCGGTGTGGGTGTGGAACGTAAGTTCCCGGTGCATTCCCCCTCCATCGAATCCATCGAAGTGATCACCCGCGGTCGGGTGCGGCGCGCCAAGCTGTACTACCTGCGTGATCGTCACGGCAAGGCAGCGAAGATTCGCGAGCGTCGCACCGATTCCAAGTAAGGATACGAACTTCTCGTTCACATATGGACCCGCGCCCCGGTGCGGGTCCATTTTTGTCCTATAGGCCCCATTTTTATCTGCGCGAATCCCCGGCCGGTAAGCCTGGAGTGCTATAGGTAACCCCGGATAGCCGCCAGTAGCGGTGGGGCAGCGCTGGGGTATTCCCGGGGCTTTACCAAAATAACGTAGCGCGACGGCGCGGATAACCCCAGGTGCATTCACGTGCGCTGGTAGCATGGAATACGCGTATCTTTTATCTATTCAGGGGCGGAGGGGCGTATGGGCGAGGGCACGTCAGGCGGGTCACGTGCGTCGGAAGATGCCTCGCGGTGGCCGGCAGGGCGGACCCACCGGAGCCAGGCTCGCGGTCGTCGGGCCGCTCCCTCACCCGAGATACAGAATCTGGATGCAACGCCGGAGTTTCTCGAGTCATGGAAACAGGTTGTACCGGAACGGTTCTCCGAACCGTCGGTGCTATCTGGGGCGGTGACCTCACCGGATGCGGATGAGCTACCGGAGCTTGACGAGTTATTTGAGGTGGGAGAGCCGCAGACGTCACAAACCGTAGTTACGGCAGCGGGAGAGCCGGCTAAGATAAATGCAGCTGAAGCCCGCTTACGGCTAACGCTCACGGAACAGCTCTCGAACGCGGATGAAGGTCTCTATGCCGACGCTTTGCGAGATGAGCTGGCCCGGGTGGAAGCGCATGTGAACCACGGAGGAGTAACCATGAATACAACGGACGGTCAGTCCTCCGCTGCCAATATGGATGCCACTACGGAGCAGCCCCCCTCCTACCCTCCCGAAGTGGCCCCGGTGCGCCCCGAGGCGGACACCCGGGAAGCCCCCGTGCGTAACTCGCGCCTGCGTAGCGTGGTGGAGATGGCCCTTACCGTCGCCGTCGTTCTTCTCGTCTCCGTCATCATAAAAACTTTCTTCATCCAAGCTTTTAATGTGCCCTCCGGTTCCATGGAAACCACGTTGAGTACCGGGGATAAGTTTTTTGTCAACCGGATGGTGACCGATAACGAGGAGTTACGCCGCGGCGATATCGTGGTCTTTGTGGATCCGGGCGGCTGGCTCGACGATGTGGAAGAAAACCGGTCCTGGATTGCCCAAACCGGGACTCGGATCCTGCAAGGCATCGGGCTTCTCCCGGCAGATTCTGGTCACTACCTAGTGAAACGGATTATCGCGAAAGGCGGGGATACCGTCAGCTGCTGCGGGGAAGATGGCCGCGTGCAGGTCAATGGTGTGCCGATCACGGAGGAGTACCTCAATTACGGGGTTTCGCCGTCGCTGCAGAAATTTGAGGTGAAGGTTCCGGAAGGATACCTGTGGATGATGGGGGATAACCGCGCCAATTCGAAAGATTCGCGGTGGCATCAGCGTGAATCCGGAAACGGATTCGTGCCGGTAGAAAACGTTGTGGGCCGGGCCTGGTACGTTTTCTCACCGTGGAGCCGCCATGGGCGCCTGCCTGATATGAGCCACGTCTTTGCCGGTGTCCCTGAACCGGCCGCGCCCGCGGGCGCGCGAGTAGCGCTGCCGGAAAATTGTGTTGATCCACGCTCCTTATATGCGGCTTCTGCGGCCCAACCGGGGCTTGCCGCCGCCGCGGTATCCGGGCAGGGCAGGTAGCGGGCGTGCAGGTACCTGATCGCACCGTTGAAAAAGAACTGCTGGCCCAGATGAGTGCCCGCGGAGGCCACGTTCTTGCCGCTGTGGATGAGGTGGGCCGCGGCGCCATCGCCGGGCCGGTGTGTGTTGGTATAGCCCTCCTGGATGGAAGCACTCCGGATGATTTCCCGCCCGGATTACGCGATTCAAAAATGCTGAGTGCGCGTGGACGCGAGGCGATTTACCAAGAAGCTCGTCGCTGGCCGCTCGCGGTGGCGGTGGGAAGTGCAGCTGCCAGTGTTATCGACACGGTGGGAATCATTGAAGCCTTGCGCTGCGCTGCTGCGGATGCCCTCGCCCAGCTGGAGAAATCCGGATTACACCCCGATGCTGTTCTCTTAGACGGAAAACATAATTGGTGGGCGCAAGATTCCCTCTTCGATACGGAACCGACCGTCCCGCAGCTTCCGGTCACCACCGTGATTAAGGGGGATGCCTCCTGCGCCGGGATTGCCGCGGCATCCGTCGTCGCTAAAGTTGAACGAGATCGCTATATGGAAACACTCGCACAAGATTTCCCCGATTACGATTGGGAACATAATAAGGGATACGGTACTCGCGCTCACCTCGACGCCATCGCGCAGGTGGGGCCGAGCCCGTATCATCGAACGTCGTGGCATTTGCCCGCGGTAAGGAGTGAATAATGAGCGAGATTGACGGCTACGAAGCCGAACTGGAACTCGCGTTATATCGCGAGTACCGCGATGTTGTGAAGATTTTTCGGTACGTGGTGGAAACCGAACGGCGTTTCTACCTGGCCAATGACGTAGACGTGAAAGTACGATCCTCGACCGCGGGCGACGTGTTTTTCGAGGTGAACCTGAGCGATGCGTGGGTGTGGGATATCTACCGCACGTCCCGTTTCATTCGTTCGGTACGGGTGGTGACTTTCAAGGACGTCAATATCGAAGAGCTCAACCAAACCGATATTACTCGCGAGCTTGATCTTCCCGGTTCCTCGCTTTAATCGGAAGAACGTTGCGTCGTGAGTTCTCGTGGAGCTTAGGTTTATCCACAGGTATCTCAAACGACGACGCTATCCCCAGCCGCGCACCGCTCGAGCCATCATCGTTAATGTCCGCGCCACACTAGGTGCATGTACCAGTGTGAAACTCTGTATGCCACCATTGCTCGCAACGAGCTCGCCCCGCTTTCTGCTTCCGCCACCACCCGGGAGGTAGGAGAGTGGGGAGAAAATGTTGCTACCGCATACTTGCGTGGACTCGGTTATCGCACGCTGGCCCAGAATTGGAGATGCCGGCGCGGGGAACTTGACCTGGTATGCCGCGAAGAACCCAGCGGTGCCCTGGTTGCTGTTGAGGTGAAAACCCGCCGCGGGTGGAATACGGTTCCCGCGCCTCTGGCCGTTAGTTCCGAAAAATATCGCAGGCTGCGCCAGCTTCTGGCGCAGTGGCTCCAAGCCGAAGGTGGAAACTATCCCGCACTCGCGGTAGATATCGTGGCCATCAGCGTTCCCACCTCCGGTCCCATCACTATCGAGCATCTGCGGAACGCTTCATGATTGGCACCTCCCATACCGTCTCCATCCTCGGTGTTCAGGGCATGCCCATCCGGGTGGAAGTCGCGATCCTTTCTGGACTGCCCAATTTCACGATTGTGGGCCTGCCCGATGCGGCGGTGAGCGAATCACGCGAACGCATCCGGGCAGCTTTCGCCGCAGCTCGGATCCCTTTCCCGGCCGGGCGTGTCACGGTTAACCTGTCTCCGGCAGATACCCCAAAGGCTGGCACCGCTTTCGATGTGTCGATTGCTGCCGCCATCCTTGCTGCGCAAGCCCATACCCAACTCCCGTCTGGAACCGTTTTCTTGGGTGAACTCGGCCTTGACGGGTCGGTTCGTCCGGTGCGGGGAATCTTGCCGTGCGTGCTGGGAGCCACCCGCCACGGCTTCCGCCACGCCATCGTCCCGCACGGATGCGGAGCCGAGGCCGCGCTCGCCCAGATCCAGGTGGGAGAAATCTGGCATATCACCCAGATAGCACAGCACCTGGGGCTTGCCAGCGATCCGGTACCACCACCGCCACCCGTGCCGGTATGCCAGCCTCGTACCAGTAGCGATATTGGTGACCTTGCTGAGGTACGGGGCCAATACCTGGCTCGCCACGCCCTGGAAATAGCTGCTGCGGGGAGCCACCACCTTCTCATGATCGGGGCGCCCGGGGTAGGGAAATCGATGCTGGCTACTCGGCTACCGGGAATCATGCCGCCCCTCACCCGTGCCCAAGCGGTAGAAAGCGCCAGTATCCGCTCCATCGTCGGGCAATTTGAGGAGATCACCACCAGGCCTCCCTACGTGGCGCCGCATCACACCTCAAGTGCCACCGCACTGGTGGGAGGAGGAAGCCGGCCCCGCCCCGGCGCGATCTCCCTCGCGCACTACGGCGTGCTTTTCCTCGACGAACTTCCCGAATTCACCACCAGGGCCATCCAATCCCTCCGTGAACCTATGGAATCGGGAGAAGTACATATTCACCGTGCCCACGGCTCGGTGCGTTTCCCGGCCCGTTTCCAACTGGTAGGAGCCGGGAACCCGTGCCGATGCGGCCGACTACTTGATTCCCCCGCCTCCTGCACTTGTTCGGGGGCAGACCGCGCCCACTACCAGCATCGCATCGGAGGTCCGCTCCGAGACCGCATCGACCTCATGGTTACGTTGCCCAGGCCCAGCCGGGCGGAATTGGCTGCGGGTAATAGTGGAGATAGCAGCGAAACGGTCGCCGCGCGGGTGCGCGAAGCTCGCGAACGCCAACATTACCGTTTCCGGGGTGAAAGCTGGGATGTTAACGCTGGGATACCGGGTGCCTGGCTTCGGGCACATACTCAGTTAGCGCCCAGCTCAAGCGCGAGCTTGCATGACGCTCTCACCCGCGGTCTCATCAGTATGCGGGCTGCGGATAAAATTCTGCGGGTTTCCTGGACTCTCGCGGACCTAGCGGGCCATGCACAACCCACCACCGACGACGTTGCCGGGGCTTTCGCCCTACGCGGGAAAGGACATGCTGGTTATGACGGAGGATAAAACAGTCCGGAGTGGCAGAGAAATAACCGGAGCTGCCGGCGTGAGAGAAACTTGCACGGGAGTCGCCAGTATGGAAGCAAGCCTCCCGGGGAACACCGGTCCGGGTGCCACCGCCGTTGGATATACGGGTGTGGAAGAAGCCGCAGCAATGGCGTGGACCCGCCTGGCAGAAGGGGAAGACTACCACGCGGTTGCTCTCACCGAACATCTCGGTTACGTCGGAGCTCTGAGCTGGCTGGAAGAGATACGCGCGGGCGCCCCGGTACCTGAACCGCTGCGCACGGCCGCTACCCGCTGGAATGCTCGATATGATGCCGATGCCTTTGCACGTGATCGTGAACTGCTCAATCGAGGCTATGGTTTCACCTACCCGGGTAGCCCCACCTGGCCGCAATCCTTAACGCAGCTCGGGGAACAGCGTCCGCTGGGACTGTGGTGGAAAGGGAATATTGAGGCCCTTGAACGACCCGCGCTCGCGATGGTAGGTTCGCGCGCATCAACTGACTATGGAGAAAAGATTGCCACTGATTTTAGTTACGAGCTCACCGAACGTGGTGCCCTTATTGTTTCCGGGGGAGCCATTGGTATTGACGCGGCCGCTCACCGCGGCGCCGTGCTCGCTAATGCTCCTACCGCGGTGGTTTTCGCCAGTGGAATTAACCGGCCCTATCCCAAAGCCCACCAGGAGCTTTTCGCGCGGATCCTCGACGCTGGTGGGCTCGCCCTTTCAGAAACAGCTCCGGGTAATGCTCCCCACCGGCACCGTTTCCTGGCCCGAAACAGGATCATTGCGGGCCTATCGCGCGCCGTTGTTGTTATCGAAGCTCCCTATCGATCGGGAGCCATTAATACCGCGGGGCACGCCCATACCTACGGCATTCCAGTGGGGGCAGTCCCCGGATCCATTTACGCCATGTGCTCAACGGGCTGTCACCGACTTTTGCGAGAAGGAGCGGTATGTATTACCGGGGTGGAAGATATTGTGGACATGCTCGGTTTTAGCGCCGGTCAGCAACTTCTCCGTGCAGATCGTGCACGAGTAGCGGGGGAGAGGAGCACGGCTCCTAACGGTGACGGGGCAGCAAGCCGAACTGTTGCTCATGCGCTTACCGGCGGCGTGCAACTAGGGTTCGGGCTCGCCATTACCGATCCGCTTGCCGGGGATCCGCGGGCGGTGCGGGTGCGTGACGCGCTACCGGCTCGCAATTATCAGCCGCTAGATAAAATAGCGCAGACCGCGGGAATGGGATTTGCTGAGGTGATGGCGGCCCTCGGAAAACTTGAGGTAGCCGGAATCGCGGAGAGCCGGGGCGGGAAATGGCGCCTAACGCCCCAGGCTCGGGAGGCAAGCCGGCAACGGGCGACCTGAGGCTCGCATAAACTGGAAGTATGCGAGTAGCAGATATTGTGGACCGTTATGAGCGAGAATTGCGGCTGCGCCGCGGATACTCCGAGCATACGATTCGCGCTTATGTGCATGAAGTGGTCTCACTTCTCGCTTTCCTCCATGAGCTATCCACCGGGGACGAGGCTTCCAATAAAGATTTATCCCAGCAAGATATTGACCTCGAACACTTGGACTTAGCTGATTTACGGGCATGGCTGGCCCATTCGCGCGAACACGGTAGTGCCTTGGCCTCGATGGCACGACAATCCGCAGCAATACGTACTTTTAGTTCCTGGGCATACCGGTGTGGCTATACCGCCTCGGATCCGGCAGCCAGGCTGAAATCACCCCGGGTCACCAATGAGCTCCCGCATGTCCTCAATGAACACCAAGCCCAGCAGTTGCTCAACAACGCCAAAAGTCATGCGGTTGAGAGTGGGAATGCTCTCGCCTACCGAGACTGGGCGGCCCTTGAGCTCATGTATGCGGCAGGCCTGCGCGTGAGCGAAGTGTGTTCCCTGGATATTGACCAGGTTCGCCCTGATTTAACGGTGCGCGTTATCGGAAAAGGAAATAAGGAACGCGTGGTGCCGTACGGAGTGCCGGCTATGCGGGCCGTGCAGGAATATCTGCCCGCGCGCGCCTCTCTTATGAAAGAACCGACCCGGGCTCTCTTTTTGGGGGCTCAGGGTAGGCGCCTCAATCCGCGTTCATTGCGCGACGTTGTGCATCGGGCCGCCAGCCGAGCGGGAGTACCCGATATTACCCCGCACGATTTACGCCATTCCGCAGCCACGCATCTTCTCAACGGTGGCTCGGATTTGCGCAGCGTCCAAGAGATCCTGGGCCACTCATCCCTGCAAACCACGCAGCGCTACACCCACGTCAGCGCCGACAGGCTCCGGGCTGCATTCCTCCAAGCCCATCCGCGGGCCTAAAGAAGGGTCACAGGAGCGTTACGGATAAAGGCGTATCTCACGCCGGTAGAGGAGCGAGAGCGGGTCAATATAGGTTTTCCCGCGCCGCGCACCCCAGTGCAAAACATCCCCGGGGAAGCGTCCGCCATCCTCATGCCCGGCCAGCAATGTCCCAATGACCGTCCCGGCGCTCACGGTTTCTCCGCGCTGCACCTGTGGCTCCACGGGTTCATACGTGGTGCGCAGACCATTGGCGTGTTCGATAGAAATTACTGGCCGATCCGCAAGCATCCCGGCATACACCACGGTGCCCGTGCCGGCAGCAAGAACGGGGCTGCCCGCCGGAAGCTCCACATCGACACCGCGATGCCCGGGCAGCCAATTGTGCTTCGGCGGGTCAAAGGGGCGAGTGACTACAGGCTCGCTACCGGTAGGGGAGCGGAAGCCGGTGGGGCGGGGATGCGCAGCCGTTGTATGCGTGGTGTTCCTGGCGTCTACCATGAGGGCGGACGCCGGCGGTGCCCCTGGCGTGTTTTCCGTTCTCGAGGTCGCGGCTTGCGCGGGGGTGTTTTCCGACGACGGCGCCACCGTGCTAGATGCCGATTCTGAAATGACGCTCGCCACCAGGGTGAGAGCTGCGCCGGCCGCGGCCAGGCAACGTGCCACGATCATGCGCCCCGCACGGGAGCGGGAGAGCGCTGTGGTCCGGGCACGAGTAGCCGTGCCCGGACCGTAGCGCGCACCGGGGAATCGTGTCGCAAAAATCCTGAGAGTCTTCATAGGGCTGAGCATGCCGTGGAGAAAGCCCGAACTCCAGTGGGCACCCACCGGCTGTGGATAGTCCATGCGTCTCCGCAACCTGTGGAACGCTCTAGCTCTATTCTGGAACTAGCCTGGGTTTTTGCGCTGTTATCCGCGGTTTTTACCCTTGAGACGCATCGTTTCGCGCCGCCCGCGGGTATTCTCTTTCGAGGCGTGCCGATCCTGGCTCCGTGCCGTTCGTGCGTCGCTGCGGGAACGTAGCCGTTCTGCCTCCGCCATCATGCGTAGATAGCGATTTAAACGGTCCGCGTTCAAAGCCCCGTGCGCGCAGGCCTCACGCACCGCACACCCCGGCTCACGCCCGTGGCTACAATTCGCGAAATGGCACGAAGCAGCCAATTCGCGAATATCCGCGAAGGTATCCGCAATGGCCTCCGTGTCCATCGTGGCTCCCAAAGCGCGCACCCCGGGAGTGTCAATGACCGCGAAGTGTTCTCCGCAAACCAACTGACGCCCGGTGGTCGTGTGCCGACCCTTATGGTCACTTTCGCGCACCGCTCCCACCTCCTGGGTGGCTCCGAGCAAAGTATTGGTGAGAGTGGATTTCCCCGCGCCGGAGCGCCCCACCACCACGACCGTACCGGAGAGGCGCTCAACGAGCCGCGCCACGTCCTCGGTGGAACGCGCATCGAGTGCGAGGACTTCTTCGCATCCCTCACCCAGTTCCTGGAGATCTGCCGGGTTCGCCAGATCCGCCTTCGTGAGCACCAGCCAGGGGCATGCCCCGCTCGCGTGGGCCAGGGCCACGAAACGTTCGATACGCCCGCGACTGGCTGCTGGCACCACGGGTTCCACAATGAGAACCACATCAATATTCGCGCAGATAGGTTGCTCGAGAGCGGCACGGCCCACCGACGGGCGGGTGAGGTAGGTACGGCGCGGCAAAATGTCGAGAATATGCCCGGCATCATCCACGCCCACCCAGTCACCCACCACCGGCGGCCAGGATTCACTATCTCGGCAGTGGCCCGGAATATCGAGGTCAATACGCAGCGACGCTCCGTCTGGTGCACCAGCAGTGGCACCTACTGGCCCGTCCGGAGCAGCGGCATCAGCAACTAGGAGCACCTCGACAGCGCCACGATGCACCGCGGCGATCCGCCCGCCGTGCATGCGCGCGGCAGCGCCAAGGTTAATTTCCGCGACTTTTAGGTAGGCCGCCCAACGTTCATCAAAGCCCAGAAAACTCATACAACATCCCTTCGCATACCCGAACGCAGCCGAGCCACCGCATGGCGGGTCGCTATCACACCGATACCGGCCCAGATCGCCGCAACCGCAATATCGCGGACTACCAGCCACCCGGCTGGCGCCGCGATACCCGCAATAATTCCTGCCAGGGGCACAGCATTCGCTAGCGCAGCCAGCACGGGCGGATAGTAATCAAGGGGCACAATAACTCCGGTGAAAACAGGCAAGAACGTGGCGAGTAACGTCGCCCCTAGGTACGGGTCAGGAAGATCAACCCCGATGCCGGCAGCGCACACTCCGAGCAGCACTCCGCATACCAAAGCTGCACAGGCTAAAAGTGCCACGCGCCCCAGCAGCGCCGCATCTTTGTCCGGGGACAGGAGGAAGACAGCGCCAATAGCTGCAATACCTGTGGAGAGTGCCAAGACGCATGGAACGGTGGCCACCGCCACCCAGTACACCACATCGAAACGCCGGCGCAGGTGAACCTCCTGGAATATCCCTAGCGCCCGGTCGGTTGCCACCGCGCTGACCACCCCGGAGGCCACCGACGTGGCCAAAGCAACCAGCGCCGCGGCATAGCCCGTGCGCACCAGGTCCGGGGTACCCACGTCATTGCCGAGCACCACATCAAAAAGCACGTCGAGGAGCGGAAGAACCAGGAGAGTGGTCACCGCCGTCCCCACCGTTGCAAAGGTCACCGAGGAAGCCCAGGAGACCCGAATAATCGAGCGATAGCGCGTCAGCATCACATCACCTCCAAGGTCCCGGAGCGGGTAGCACGGCGCAGCGCCGCGCGCCCCGCCACTCCCGCCACCGTCAGCCACACGCCCAGTACGACCACCCAGACAGCTACGTCACTCCCGGTAATATCCTCTCCGAAGAGCAGGGAGGTGGGCATTGAGAGGGGTACGAAGAGGGAAAGATAGGCCAGCCACGTGGGTGGCGCCGTCGTCGTAAAAAGAATTCCGGAAGCTAAAAACATCGGAACCAGGAGCAGACCTTCGTAACTAATCGCGTTCGGGGTGAGCACGAAAAGCGCGGCGATCACGAAGGAAACGCTCAGGCACCCCATCCACAACAGTAGAATCCCGCATGCAAAGCCCCAGGACGGTGCGGTGAAGGTGACCGAGACGGAGCACAGGGCCCACGTCACCCAGGCCACCGGGAATGCGGCCAGTCCGAAGGAACCGGCCGAAGCTACTACCGCAGCAATGCTCCGTAGTGCCCCAATCGGCGCGCTCACCAAGTAGACGAGGGTACCTTTATACCTCTCGAAACCAATAATTCCAGCCGCGCAGGTTGCCGTGGTCCACATGCCGATAATCGCGGCACGCACCCACCCTTGCGTCGCGCTCATATTTCCGAAAGCTCGGAAACCGAGGAATTGCACCAGTGCGGTGGCGAGGGTCGTCGTCACCATAAGCTGGATGAAATAGGGAACGGATACAAATTGGCGCACGTGAAAAGCGCTCATACGTAATTGCCGCATCACCGTGCCAACCCATCTGCCAGCGCGAGATACGTTTCCTCCAGCGAAGCCGGACGCGTAACCAGATCCTCCGGCTCGTGCCCGAGAAGCGCCACCAGGCGTTCGGCTTGCGCACCGGAGCGCACCTCCCAGTAGATCGTGACCGCCCAATTGCCCGCGCGTGGACGGCGAATAATCACCGCTCCGGGGAATTCAGCTTCGAGACTCGTGAAAATATCCGCTTTGCGTGCACCCAGCGTGAACGTCGTGGTTGCACCCACCCCGGCATATTCCGCGATATCTCGGACGGTACCTCGCACCGCGATTTTGCCCGCGCCAATGACGGTGATGGTATCCGCCAGCTCTTCGACCTCCGGCATGGAATGCGAGGTGAGGAGCACCGCGGTGCCGTTACTGGCAACGTCGCGGATAATATCGCGCACCGTGAGCGCGACGTCGCGGTCCAGCCCCGTGGTCGGTTCATCAAGAAGGAGCAGCGGCGGAGCGCCCAATAAGGCGCGCGCCAGGTGGAGGCGCTGGCGCATCCCGCGCGAAAACTGCCCCACCTTAACCCCTGCGGAGTCGGTGAGCTTAACGCGTTCAAGAACATCAGCGACGACGCCGCGCCGCTGCCCGCTCCCTACCCCCTGCAGGTCAGCAAAATACAAGAGATTATCGCGTGCCGTAGCCCGGGGATAAAACCCGAGGTCCCCGCCTAGCACCAGGCCCAGGCGCGAGCGCGCCTTTTCAGGATGGCGCACCGCGTCGATCCCCGCGATCCGTACCTGTCCCGACGTGGGAGCCAGCAGAGTCGCGCACATCCGCACCGTTGTGGTTTTCCCGGCCCCGTTCGGACCGAGCAAGGCATGCACCTGGCCCGCTTCGATCACCAGGTACACATCATCAACTGCAACAAATTTTTCTTTCCCGAAAACGCGCCGCACATGGGTGACGTCGAGGACGGGAATATGAGGATCTATCAAAATCCTTATCCTTATCAATCCAATTGCCGTATTCAGGGCAGCATGGGCCCCTATCGCACGCACCATTTAGGAAAAGTACACAGCTGTACTCACCCGGGGCCTGAGGAAATAGGTATACGCTCCGGGCGCGCATCATCGCTAAGTGCGTGCGAGAATACGGCTTTCTCGCATTTTTATATAAAGAAGGTTTCCTTGATGCGATAGGTATTGGATTCAAGGACGCGCATAGGGCAGGTTGCTCCTAGGATCTAGTGTTAGTAACTATGTGGATTATCCTATAGTGATGCGGAAAAGCTGCACAACCGCAACCATATGTTGAGATGGAGCGTGCGCGCTAGCCTCAGCCTCGGGTGCGCATTCGCCTAGCCGCAAGATTCCCGCGAAAATCACACCCGCTCGCCGTTCGCAGCTTTTCCTGGTGGGGTAATATGTACAGGCGGCCGGTTATCCCCGGTCGTAATACGCGTGCCCGCATAAGAGGGTCGCGGATCGGTCCCGATGCGGGCTACCCGGTGGGTGGCGCATATTGGGAACCGCGGTTCGTGGGCACCAGGGCGCGGCGGCAATTCCGCCGTCGTGCAAGAACCGATACCGCGCCATTGTCATAATGGCGCCTGAGAAAGGACGCCGCATGGCTGTCGTCACCATGAGCCAGCTGCTGGAAGCTGGTGTGCACTTCGGGCATCAGACCCGCCGTTGGAACCCGAAGATGAAGCGTTACATCCTCACGGATCGTAACTCGATTTACATTATTGACCTGCGCAAGACGGTCGCCGATATCGACCGCACGTACGATTTCGTGAAGGAAACCGTGGCGCACGGTGGAAATATCCTCTTTGTGGGCACCAAGAAGCAGGCGCAGGAAGCCGTGAAGGAACAGGCCGAACGCACCGGGATGCCCTACGTGAACGAACGTTGGCTGGGCGGCATGCTCACCAACTTCCAGACCGTTGCCAAGCGTATTGAGCGCCTCAAGGAACTCGAGCAGATGGACTTCGAGGACGTGGCCGGCTCGGGCCTGACCAAGAAGGAACTCCTCATGCTCTCCCGTGAAAAGGACAAGCTGGAGAAGACCCTCGGCGGCCTGCGTGATATGCACCGCCTGCCCTCCGCCGTGTGGGTTGTGGATACCAACAAGGAACACCTCGCGGTGTCCGAAGCCAACAAGCTCAACATTCCGGTGGTTGCCATCCTGGACACTAATTGCGATCCGGATGAAGTTGCCTACCCGATTCCGGGTAACGACGACGCCATCGGTGCCGTTGGGTTGCTCACCCGCGTCATCGGTGATGCGGTAGCCGAAGGCCTCCTGGCTCGCGGCGCTGGCAAGAACGCTACCGAAGATGCGATGCCCGAGTGGGAGCGTGAAGTTCTCGCGGCTGGGGAAGCTACTGAAGAAGCCGCTCCCGCCGCGGAAGCTGCAGCCGCTCCGGCTGAAGCCGAGGCCGAAGCGACCGAATCCGAAGAAAACAAGTCCGAAGAAGCTGACGCCCAGGCCTAAGCCTGAGCACTACAAGTGAGGAGTGAAGCATGGCTAATTACACAGCCGCCGATGTGAAGGCGCTGCGTGACAAGACCGGCGCCGGCATGATGGACGCCAAGAAGGCTCTCGACGAAGCCCAGGGGGATTCCGCCAAGGCTGAGGAGATCCTGCGCGTCAAGGGCATGAAGTCTGCCGCTAAGCGTTCGGACCGCACCGCTGCGAACGGCCTGGTGGCTTCGCATGTGTCCGATACCGCGGCCGGCCAGCGTGGCATTCTCGTGGAGATCAACGCGGAAACCGATTTCGTGGCCAAGAATGAGAAGTTCATTGGCATGGCCGATGAGATCCTCACGGCTGCCGTGGATTCCGGCGCCGATAGCGTGGAAGCGCTGCTCGCCGCCAAGCTAGGCGATGGCACCGTTGCGGATCGCATCACCGCCATGACCGCCGTCATCGGTGAAAAGATGGAAGTTTCCCACGTTGAAGTCCTCGAGGGCGAGCACGTGGAAGCTTATATGCACCGCACCAACCCTGACCTGCCCCCGCAGGTGGGCGTGCTGGTTGCCACCGATGCCAAGGCTGCCGAAGTTGCGCATGATGTCGCGGTGCATATCGCCGCGCTGGATCCGAAGTACCTCTCCATCGAGGATGTGCCGGCTGACGTGGTGGAAACCGAGAAGCGCATCGCCACCGAAACCACTATCGCTGAAGGCAAGCCGGAAAAGGCCGTGCCGAAGATCGTGGAAGGCCGCATGCACGGCTTCTACAAGCAGGTCGTTCTCGAAGAGCAGGGCTACGCCCGCGAGCCGAAGACCCCGGTCAAGACCATCGTGTCCCAGACCGGCGGCAAGGTGACCGGTTTCAAGCGTCTGCGCGTCGGTTCGCACGCTGAGTAAGTTTATGCACGCGCCGGGACGTAGTTTCCGGCTGCCGGGAGCCTAGCTTTCGGTTGTGAGAACACTAAACGCCGGAGGGCGGGATGTACGTGAGTGCGTCCCGCCCTCCGTTTTCTTTTCGCTGGAGCGGTGCTGTTTCGGGCACCGGACCTATCTGCTTCTAAATATCTATAGCTCCCACCGGGCACTTTCACATAAGATGAGGGGCGCTGAACTGACAAAGGAGTAAGAGGTGAGCATAACCATTCCCGATCCGCACACCCTCGCGGTTGAGAACGCCCGCGCGGCATACAAGAAAACTAAGAAACCGCTGACGCGATCCTTCGTGATGGCACTCTCGGGCGGCGCCTTTATTGGCATGGGCTACATTTTCTACATCACGTCGCAACAGGGCCTGGCCGACGGGCCGCTCGGCCCGGCGAAAGTCCTGGGGGGCCTGTGCTTCTCGGTCGGTCTCATCCTGGTGGTACTGACCGGCTCGGACCTCTTCACCTCAACCACGATGACGGTCATGCCGCTCTACCACAAGAAGGTGCGGCCACGGCGGTTCTTCGCGCACTGGGGCACTTCCCTAGCTGGCAATTTAGTTGGCGCGCTGTTTTTGGCGTTGCTCGTCTTTGGCGCGGGTCAGGCACTCTCTAACGGGGGAGCCTGGGGCGAGGTTGCCCTCCATACCGCGGCGGGCAAGGCCGCGCATTCTATCCCAGAGGCCTTCCTCCTGGGCGTGCTCGCGAATATCGCGGTGTGCGCCGGTGTATGGATTGCGCAATCGGGGCGTTCCACGGCGGATAAGATCCTCGCCTGTCTATGCCCCATCCCACTCTTCGTTGCCGCTGGATTCGAGCACTCGGTGGCCAATATGTTCCTACTTCCGCTCGGCCTTATGTGCAAGTACTGGGGTGGGGATGCGTTCTGGAATTCCGAAGCGGTGCTCGCCTCCGGTCACGGTCTCGCCGACTACGCCGCGTTCACGCCGGGCGCCGTCGCCCTCAATATCGGTGTGGTGATTCTCGGCAATATCGTGGGCGGCGGTTTCATCCTCGCCACGTACTTCTGGGTTGCGTATCTGCGTGACGACGACGCAGCTGACGTATACGACGCGCCGCTGAAGTAATCCACGCCGATACCGGCTAGCTTGCCCGCATACGGGGCATACACGAAGCGGGGGCTCCCACGTTAGGAAAGCCCCCGCTTCACGTATGTTAGGCCGTTGCTACACCACAAAAACGGCCACGCACGCCAATCCGATCCCCACAATCACGAGGGTGAGAAGGAACCCAAAGAGGACGGTGCGTGCCCCCGTATGCATAATCGTTTTGAGATGAACGCCGGCACCCATGGCGCCCATCGCGGCGATGAGGAGCCAGTTGGCGACGTCGTTACCAAGAATCTGCAAGGCACTGGCCGCCCAGGCCTGGTTCTTCAGGACGGAGGCGATACCTACCGCGATAAGGAAGCCAAGCACGAACAGCGGGATGAGCGGTGCGGAGCCACGTGTATGGCCGTGCGTATCGAGCGCCGCACCGTCCAGCCCCGCGGCGCGGGCCTCACGTTGCTTAGCGGCGCGCTCCAGCAGCCCCACCACGGCAATCACCGCGGCCAGGCATACCACGCGCCCAAGCTTGGCGGCAGTAGCGGTATCGGCCACCCCACCGTAAATATTTGCGGCGGCCACCACCTGGCCAACTTCGTGAATAGTGGCGCCCATCCATACAGCCGCCTGATTGGCGCTCAAGTCCAGCAGGTGGGCGAGCCAGGGGAGTGCCACGAGGGTGAGAGTACCGAAAAGCGTCACGCAGGCAATAGCGGTCGCCGCGGCGGTATCGCGTTCGTCTTCGTTACGCACCCGCACCACGGCGGAAGTTCCCGCCACCGCGGAGGCCCCGCAAATGGAGGTGCCCACGGCGGTGAGAATAGCTGAGGCGTGCGGGACTCGCAGGAGTTTACTCAGGGGCACCGAAATGAGCATCGTTGCAGTCACGCAGGTGACGATGGTGATGAGGGTACCCCAGCCCAGCCCCAGAATTGCGGGAATGGATAGGCGCAGCCCCAGGAGCACCACCCCGGTGCGTAGCACCCGTTTGGAGGTGAAGGTGAGACCGCGGTTAGCCGAACGCGGGATAAGTCCCAGGTTGCGCACCAGCATGCCCAATACGATGGCGAAGAGCATGGCGGAAAGCAGGGGCATCAGCTTACTCAGGCCCCAGGATGCTACCGCGATAACAGCGGCAAGCAGCACGCCCGGCGTGAGGGCGCGCAGCGACGCCACCCATGTGGCAGCGTCAGAAGAAATATTTTCATTAGACACCCGGATATTATGCCTGAGTCCGCGCTGGTATGGTTAAGCCCGATGAACTGAGCGACGGGAGGCAATGGTGACACTACTGGAACATGACGCGAGCTCGGATGGAGTCCGCCGAGTTCTTCTTAAACTATCGGGAGAAACTTTTGGGGCGGGTAGTGTCGGGGTTGATGCCGCGGTGCTCCAGCGTGTCGCCGGTGAAATTGCCGAAGCGGCGGCTTCGGGAATCGAAGTAGCCATTGTTGTAGGGGGAGGAAACTTCTTCCGCGGAGCTGAATTGCAGCAATCTGGAATGGATCGAGCCCGGGCAGACTATATGGGGATGCTCGGCACCGTTATGAACGCGATCGCGCTCCAGGATTTCATCGAGCAGGCCGGAACCCAGTGTCGCGTGCAAACTGCAATCCAGATGACGCAAATTGCTGAACCGTATATTCCCTTGCGCGCCATCCGCCATCTTCAGAAGGGGCGGGTGGTTATTTTCGGTGCTGGGGCCGGCATGCCCTACTTCTCTACCGATACCGTTTCCGCGCAGCGTGCCCTCGAGCTGCGCTGCGATGAGCTCCTCATGGGAAAGAACGGGGTGGATGGAGTCTATACCGCCGATCCGCGCACCCATCCGGAAGCGGAAAAGCTCACCGCCATCAGCTACGATACGGTGCTTTCCCATAATCTCCAGGTGGCCGACGGCGCGGCCTTTGCTCTGGCGCGGAATAACTCCCTGCCGATGCGGGTTTTCGGTATGACCGAGCCGGGGAATGTCACCGCCGCGCTGCGCGGTGAGAATATTGGAACGGTGGTCTCCGCCCAGGGCGCATAGCCCCGCTAAGCCGGTAAGATATGTCACATCGGGCGTGTGGTGGCGGTGGCGTCGTCGTACCACGTAGCTACGCGCCGTGAACGAAACTGCGAAGGAAAAAAGATGATTGAAGAAGCTTTGCGCGAAGCCCGCGAAAAGATGGGCAAAACTATTGAAGCAACCAGCGAAGAATTTTCGCATATCCGCTCCGGGCGGGCCAGCGCCGGGATGTTTAACCCGATTCTGGTGGATTACTACGGAACGCTTACGCCGCTCCAGCAGCTGGCTACCATCACCATTCCCGAACCGCGCACCGTTATGATCACGCCTTTCGATCCGGGTGCCAAGCAAGGGATCGACAAGGCGCTGCGCGAATCGGACCTGGGTGTCAATCCCTCCGATGACGGCAATGTGCTGCGCGTGAACCTCCCGGCTCTAACCGAGGAACGCCGAAAGGATTACGTCAAGTTGGCTCGCACGCGCGCTGAAGATGGGCGCGTGTCCATCCGGGCCGTGCGTCGGAAGGCGAAGGACACCCTCGAAGCTATCCAAAAAGATGGCGAGGCTGGGGAAGATGAAGTCAAGCGCGCTGAAGACGAGCTGGAAAAGCTGACGAAGAGCTTCGTGGAGCAGATCGATAAGCTCCTCGAAGGCAAGGAAAAGGACCTGCTCGAAATCTAATGTCGCGCACCTCGTTGCGGAGCCTGCTCGCTCCGCGTCCCCCGCAACCGCCGCGCCCCACCTCCTCGCGGGCCGGCCGTAACCTCAAAGCCGCCGTCCCCACCGCGCTCATCCTACTGGCGCTGGTGGCCCTCAGTGTCCTCTGGCGTATTGAGCTTTTTGTGGTGCTCGTGGTGATGGCGCTTAGCTTTGCCGTATGGGAGGCCGCGGGTGCGTTCCTCGCGCGTCAGATCCGACTGCCGCTCACGATGCTGATGGCCGGGAATATCGCGATCCTGGCGCTGGCCTGGTGGCGCGGACTCGGCGCCGCCATGCTGGCTTTCGGGGCGACGGTGGTGGCCTGCGCCCTGTGGTTGGGGTTGCGCGACCGGGGGCGTGCGCAGGTGAGCGACGCCGCCTGCGCGGTTTTCGTCTCCCTGTGGATTAGCGTGCTGGGGAGTTTTGCGGTGGCACTGTGCCAGCTGGATTCCCCGGCGTGGATGGTCGCAGCGCTCATCCTCCTGCCCGTTGCCAATGACACCGGGGGCTGGGCTGCCGGGGTGCTTTTTGGGCGTCATCCGCTCGCCCCGCGAATCTCCCCGAAGAAAACCTGGGAAGGGCTGGCCGGATCAATCCTCGCCTGCCTGATGGTGGCCTTGCTGCTCGCCACGGGGGCCCTCGGGCACAGCGTATGGTGGGCCTGCGGTATCGGGATGGCAGCGGTGGTGTGCTGCACCGCCGGTGACCTGCTTGAGTCACGCCTCAAACGCTGGCTCTGCGTTAAAGATATGGGCGCAATTTTCCCCGGGCACGGCGGCATGCTTGATCGCATTGATTCCATCCTGTTGTGGGCGCCGTTCTGCTACCTCTTCTTCGCGGCGGCGCAAGGGGTGTTCTGATACTAGCTCGGTGCGGTGCACGGCTGCGCTGTGAGCGAGAGCGGCGTGTGGCGGGCGCATATGGCAAAATGAGTGCGGCACATTAAGAGGGAAGGCCGGCAGGTCGGCACCGTGGTGCTGGCATAGACAAGTGAGGTGAGTTGTGAGCACGTTTAAACGAGTGGGTCCGCTCACGCGCGGATACAATACCGAGCAGGTCGATGATTTCCTCGCCCGTGCAAAAGACGCATATTCGCGAGGAACTGGCGATATGGACGAAACGGATGTGCGGCGCGCCGGTTTTTCCCGCCAGCGTGGCGGATATGATCCGGCTCGGGTGGATGCCGCGCTCGACCGCCTCGAAGCTGCCTTTATTCACCTCAAGCGTGCGAATACTATCGGGGCGCGCGGGGAACAGGCATGGCTCAACCTCGCTTACCAGGACGCTAAAAGCCTTTATCCGCGCCTGCTACGCCCGGCTGGGCAGCGTTTTGCTGACGCTGAAGGTTGGGGATACCGCAAATCGGATGTTGATGAGCTTCTCGACCGTCTTGCCCGGTATTTCGATGGTGAAGAAACCGTCACCTCAGAAGTGGTGCGTGATGCTATTTTCCCGGAATCGCGCGGAAAAAACGCTTATGACGAAGCCGTCGTTGACGTGTTCCTCGAGCGGGCTGTCAGCGTCTTGCTTGCGGTGGAGTAGCGGAGTAAATACACCGCGATGAAACGCTCCATTTGGCCGCATCGAGCTGCATCCTCGTTGCGCCGTCTCACGGGTGCGGATAAATCCCGCGCCCTGGAATTTTTAGCTCGCGACCCGGTCAATTCCGTGCTCGCCCGCGTCAATGTGGAACGCATGGGCGTGGGGACATCCTCGGCGTTGGCGGCGATGCACCGTCGCGATATTGAAGCTCTAGCCTGGGATGGCGGCAATATTATCCCTTTGGGATTTTCCCCGGCGGGCCTGCGCGAACTAGGTGACGATATTCTTTCCCGGCATCGGGTGGCCTGCTCCATCCTTGGGCCAGCCGATCAGGTTCTCGGACTGTGGGAGCACCTGGAGCGCTCCTGGAGTCCCGCTCGTGAGGTTCGGGCACGCCAATATTCCCTCTCCCTGACCCACGCTTCCCCGGTGGCGCCCGATCCGCAGGTGCGGCCGGCCGAGCCCTGGGAATTCGGTGCTGTTTTTCCCGCGGCAGTAGCTATGTTCACCGAGGAAGTCGGATACGACCCGACTGTTTATGGGCCGAGCTACGGGCGGCGAGTCCGTGATCTTATCCGCTCCGGTCACACTTTCGTGCGTATGGGAATAGATCCCGCCACCGGAGCCCCACGAGTGGAATTCAAGGCTGATATCGGTGCCTTGGCCGGGGGAGTGGCGCAGATCCAAGGCGTATGGACCGCCCCTGATCTACGGGGCCGCGGGATAGCAACCCGGGCGATGGCCAGCGTCGTTGACCAGGTGCGCGCCCGCTATGCGCCCACCGTCTCTCTCTACGTCAATGATTACAATACCGCCGCGGTTAGGCTTTACCAGCATGTTGGTTTCAGCCGCGCGGGGGAATGGGCAACGATCCTCCTTTAGTTTCAGGGCGCTGCGTGTACCCTCTGGCGCCATGTTGCCGCTCCGTTTGGCGCTGTCGCTCCGTTCGGGTACCGTTCCCGCCATCCGCTCCGGTGCCGAGTGAGCCGTGCCCCGTTTGCGCCGTTGCCCCATCCACCACCGGTGCCGCGCCGTCCTGCATCATGAGCGGGTAGAATGGCGGGCGTGCTGAGAATGTCTAGTCTTTTTGTGCGCACCTTGCGCGAAGACCCGGCCGACGCCGAGGTCGCCAGTCATAAACTCCTAGTCCGCGGCGGGTATGTGCGGCGCGTGGCTCCAGGTATTTACACCTGGTTGCCGCTCGGCTTGCGGGTGCTGCGGAAAGTGGAGCGGGTTGTCCGGGAAGAAATGGATGCGTCCGGGGCTCAGGAAGTACTTTTCCCGGCCCTGCTCCCGCGCGAACCTTACGAGGCAACGAACCGCTGGAGCGAATACGGCCCCACTCTCTTCAAGCTGGCGGATCGCAAGGGTAACGACATGTTGCTTGCCCCCACGCACGAAGAAATGTTCACGCTTCTCGTCAAGGATCTTTATTCTTCCTACAAGGATCTGCCCCTCACGCTCTACCAGATCCAAACGAAGTACCGCGATGAGGCCCGCCCGCGCGCCGGCGTGATTCGCGGGCGTGAATTCGTCATGAAAGATGCCTATTCCTTCGATATGGACGAGGCAGGTCTGGACGTTTCCTACAATACGATGCGCGCGGCCTACCAGCGTATTTTCGAGCGCTTGGGCCTGCCTTACGCCATTGTTTCCGCGATGTCCGGGGCAATGGGCGGCTCGCGTTCGGAAGAGTTCTTATTCCCCACCGCTATTGGGGAGGACACTTTTGTCCGGTCCGCGGGTGGTTACGCCGCGAATACCGAAGCGGTTACGACGCCGCAGCTTCCCGAGCAGGACTTCTCCGACGTTCCTGCACCGGAGCTGGTAGACACTCCCGGGGCGAAAACCATCGCTGACCTGGTTGAGATGGCAAATCAGGTGCATCCGCGTTCGGACCGCCCGTGGAATGCCGCAGATACCCTCAAATCGGTTATTGTGACCCTTACCCATCCCGATGGGGAGAAGGAAGTGGTGGTCATCGCCCTTCCCGGAGACCGCGAAGTTGATATGAAGCGGGTGGAAGCTAGCTTGGCGCCGGCAGAGGTGGAGCTTGCTGCTCCTGAGGATATGGAGAAGTATCCGGGAATTGTGCCGGGTTATACCGGTCCCGGCGCGGTTGGCCCGCAGGCTCGCGGTGGTGCTGTTGCTGATAATTCCGGCGACGGAGCTGACGGTGCTGGCGACGGCGCAACGGTGCCGGTGGCGCGCCTCCTCCTTGATCCCCACGTAGCTCGGGGCTCGCGCTGGATCGCCGGCGGCAACGCGGTGGATAAGCATGTCTTCAACCTGGTTTACGGGCGCGATTTTGAGGCTGATGGCACCATCGAGGCAGCGGAAGTACGCGCCGGTGACGAGGCCCCGGACGGCTCGGGCCCGCTCGATATCGCGCGTGGTATCGAAATTGGCCATATTTTCCAGCTGGGACGCAAATACGCCGAGGCTCTCGGTCTGACGGTGCTCGACGAAAACGGTAAAACTCGCGTGGTCACCATGGGCTCTTACGGGGTGGGTGTGTCCCGTGTCCTTGCTGCTATTGCCGAGCAGTACCACGATGAGAAGGGCCTGGTCTGGCCGGTGGGTGTCGCGCCCGCGCAGGTGCATATCCTTGCCACTGGTAAGGACGACGCCGTCTTCTCTGCCGCGGAGGACTTAGCCACGCAGTTGACCGCCGCGGGTATCGAAGTCCTCTTCGATGACCGCCGTAAGGTGAGCGCCGGAGTGAAATTCGCTGATTACGAGCTCCTGGGCATGCCCTACGCGGTGGTGGTTGGCCGGGGTCTGGCCAATGGAACGGTGGAAGTACGCACCCGCGCCACCGGGGAATCCGAAGACGTGGCGGTGGCGGATGCTGCCTCGCGCGTACAGGAGATCCTAGCTGCTGCCCAAGCGGGCGAGTAACGGTTTTCAATCCTAGGCACATCGTGCTCGGATCTGAAAATGTATAACCACAAAATGCGCTTCCAGCTACATAAATATGTATGTCCTGGAAGCGCATTTTGTGGGGCTAATAGACAAAAGTGGCTCTAATGACGGCGTGATGAAAGCCCGGGGAGTGCGTCGCTGCCCAGGCCCTGGCTAGTGGTGCCGCTGGCACCGATAGCACCGCCCGCACCGGTGCCGCCGTCAGCGTCATTCACTGCAATCGCAAAATTGAGAGCCTCCGTGGCCGGTGCTCCGCTATGCCACAGCGCACCGATCAAAGTGGCGTACGCAGCGGATGCGAGCTCATCGTCTGCAACAGCCGGGAGGGGAATGCTGGCGGCGCGGGTATCCGGGGTGCCGGCGCGAAGTAGGGCTTCCTCCAGATCAGCAATGCGTGCGATGCGTTCCATACGTTCGGCATGCCCCTCCATGCCACGCCGTGCCGCATCAACTTCATACCATTGGCGGGCTGTATTCGCGGCCGTGAGAAGTTTCTCGTCGCCGCCAGCCGATGCCAGCTGGGCGACATCGTAGCCGGCGCCACCTTGCGCCGCAGCACCAAGGGGAGCCGGGGCGGGCAAGCCAGCAGCCTCTGCCACCAGCTGAGCATCCCAGGTTGCCCGCAACGCAATTGCTAAATAGAGCGCACGCTCCCCGGCTGTTTCCTCGGACATCTCCTCGCGAGCCCCGGCGCCTTTCGTTGCGCCGCCTACCGCACCGTCTGCCACGTAAGTTACTGCACCATTTGCCGCACCGACGGCCGCTCCTTTCGCCGGAGTTTCTGCTTCGGGCAGTAGCGCATCCGCGGCCGTTACCGCTGCGGAGCTAATCTTGGATAATTCCGTGAGTAATTCGGCAGCATCGGGAGCCAGGGGAGAAGGCTCGGGGGAATTTGTATGCCCGGCCGGGGCTCCGCTCGGCCACGCCTGCCATACCCCACCAAGCTGGTTCTCCCATATGCTCGCGTGCTCGGCAACATCCTGGTATACCTGCGCGGCGTAGCCGCCCGTTTCAGCGGCCAGATCAGTGGCAGCCGCGGAGCACCGTTGGGATGCTACGGCAAGGCTTTGGCGCAGTTCTTGCGCCGTCGTCATGGGTGCGGGGGAGGGATCGCCGTGTTCCCACCGCGCTCCCATCGCAATAAGAATGGCGCCAATGATGAGGATCGTAAGCACGGCGGCGCCCACCAGCTGCACCGTGGTTCGAACCGGCTGAGAGGTGCGCCGATGAGCGGGCGCTCCGCTCCGGGGTGCAGCTACCATGCTTCTCCGCTCTCTTGTTTCTTGACGGGAATAAAACCGCTTACATTGTGCCACCTCGGCAGCACCGTAGGCGCCGTCTGGCACGCCCGTGTACCACGGCCCGGCGCGGAAACTGTAGGATTAGCCCATGAGTCATTCCAAGAGTTCGCGTCCTCCCACGCGGCGGGACCACCGCTCTACCGGGCCCCGTAAATCCAGTCAGGCACAGCGGACCGGTGAAATCATCGCCGCGATTGAACCTCTTGTATCCCGATGCGGGCTCTACCTGGAAGGCGTAACGGTGGGGCGTGCCGGCGGGCGCGCCGTCGTCCAAGTTACGGTCGATCTTCCCAGCGGCCCCGGCGGTGTTGGCTCGGATCAACTAACCGACGTTTCGCGTCTTATTTCCGCGCGTTTGGACGACGTCGACCTCGTCCAAGGCGCCTATAACCTTGAAGTGTCCACCCCCGGTGCCACCCGTCCACTCGTCGAACCGCGCCACTTTTCTCGCGCCGTGGGACGCCTGCTGCGTTTGACGCCCTCCGGTGAGGATGAGATCGTGACCCGGTTGCGCGCCGTTGAGGGCGATATCCTCGTTCTCGCACCGGATAATGGGGGAGCGGAACGGCGCTTACCCATTGGCCGGGTGGAACGGGCCCGTGTTGATATTGAATTCCATCGCGACGGCGAGGAAGAGTAGGAGAAATCGTGGATATTCAAATTCACATGAACGAGCTGCGGGCCCTGGAAAGTGAACTTGGTCTGAGCTCCGATGTACTCGTCGAAGCAATTGAAGATGCCTTGCTGCACGCCTATGCACGGGTGCCCGGTGCGATTCGTGGGGCTCGGGTCGATATGGATCGGCGCACCGGAAAAATCGTGGTGTGGGCCCCGGAAATTGATGACGAGGGTAACGTCGTCGGTGAATTCGATGACACCCCGCACGATTTTGGGCGCATTGCAACGGCGACGGCGAAATCCGTTATCGCCCAGCGACTCAAGGAAGCCGAAGCGAATCGCGTTCTTGGCTCTTTTAAAAATAAGCAAGGTGACATTATTTCCGGCGTGGTGCAGGGCCGGGCTGGGCGCGATAGCTTCTCCCGTGATCTCCTCGTGGAGGTGGGGGATCACGAAGCTATTTTGCGAGCTGAAGAACAGGTTCCGACCGAACATCTCAATCGGGGAGATCGTATCCGCGCCCTTGTCTTGGACGTAGTGGTGACCAGCCGCGGCGCTTCTATTCGGCTCTCGCGTACCCACCCGGATTTTGTGCGCCGTCTCTTCGAACTGGAAGTGCCTGAAATTGCTAGCGGGACCGTGGAACTTGTGGCGCTCGCGCGCGAAGCGGGGCATCGCTCCAAGCTCGCCGTGTACGCTGAGGATCCGGAGGTCAATGCCAAGGGTGCATGTATTGGTCACAACGGGCAGCGCGTGCGTGCGGTTACCACGGAGCTGGGCGGAGAAAAAATTGACATCGTTGACTACAACGACGACCCGGCGGTCTTTATCGCCGCGTCACTGTCCCCCGCGAAGGTAACCCGGGTGGATATCATCTCCGCGGAGAAGCGTCAGGCACGGGCCATCGTTCCCGATGGGCAGGCATCCCTCGCTATCGGTAAAGAAGCGCAGAATGTGCGCCTGGCAGCTAAGCTCACCGGATGGTCCATCGATATTCGTAAAGAATCCGATGTGCAAGAAACTCCCGCTGTGGAAATTTCCGATGGTGAACCAACCAGCGGAGCTGAACACGGGGAAGATCACGCGGCACAGTCGCATGATGACGTGCGCTAGTAGCATCTTGCCGCTAAAATAGATAGGGTGTGAATTTCGAGGCGGTGGGATGATGGCTAAAAATCCGCGCATGTGCGTGGGGTGCCGTCAGCGTGCCGCCCGGGAGGATCTGGTGCGCTTAGCGCTAACCGATGCGGGAGTTGTTGTGGATAAAAAGCAGCGGCTGCCCGGCCGGGGAGCGTGGGTGCACGCCCGCCCTGACTGTCTAGCCAGGGGAATGCGGACAGGACAACTTGCGCATGCCTTTCGCTGCGCCGTCGTTCTTCCTCCGCATGCCGTAACAAAAGTAATCAGTTCGCTCGCGTGAGCGGAGCGAAAACCCGAGACCAAGAAAGCGGGTTGGAAGCTGATGGGCACCCGATGAGTACCCAACGATGAACAACCGGATTTAACGGGTCCGCGCGCACTTTTGCCGGGCCCAACGAAGGAGAACTGTGGCAAAAGTCCGCGTCCATGAACTCGCCAAAGAATTGGGGGTGACCAGCAAGAAGCTGCTGGCCACACTCAAAGAGAACGGCGAATTCGTCAAATCTGCCTCGTCCACCATTGAGGCACCTGTCGTGCGTAAAGCACGTGAATACTTTGAAGCGCATCCCGAATTGGTTGAATCCAAGGGGAGCGGTAAGCCGGCACCGCGCAAGCCGGTCCGTAAGCACCCCGTGGCACCCGATGCGGTGGATATGCCCGCCGGTTCAGCCTCGATTGTCGATGTGACGGCGCAGGCGAAGGCTGCCGCGAACTCCGGGGATGCCGGAACTGCTGCCGGTACTGGTACCGGTGCACCCAAGCCCGGCCCGAAGCCGGCTCCGGCCAAACCTCATTCGAATAGCGCCGCGGCGCCCACTCCGACTGCGGTGGCAGGCGCTGCCGGAACCGCTAGCGGCACTGGCGCTGCTGGCGCGCCCAAGCCCGGCTCCGCAGCTGGCGCGCACGGCGGTGCGGCTCCGAAGCCCGGCAAGCCGGGCCCGCAGCAGGCGGCACCGAAACCGGCTCCTAAGCCCGGCGCGCCCGCACCGTCCGGAAAGTCTGGGGACACGGGATCCGCGCACGGCTCCGATGCCGCGCATGGCGGCGGAAAGTCCCATGAAACTGGGCACGCCGGCCGTTCCAATATTCCTACCCCGCGCGGTGCGGTGAAATCCGCCAAGGCCGCGCGTGCCGAAGCCGATCAGCGCACCCCGCGGCCCGGGAACAACCCCTACGCCACCTCGCAGGGTATGCCCCGTCCCGGTGGCGGGCGCGGCCCGCGGCCCGGCAATAATCCATATGCCACCTCGCAGGGTATGCCCCGTCCCGGTGGCGGGCGCAAGAGTGCGGGTACTCCGCGCCCTGGTGCACATCAAAACAACCACGGTGGCGGGCAGCGTTCCGGTGGCGGGCGCGGGCACGGTGGTTCGCGTCCCTCGCCGGCGATGATGCCTAACCAGATGGCCGGTGCTCCTTCCTCAGGGCGGGGCGGTCGCGGTGGTGGCCGCGGGCGTGGCCCGGCTGGTGGCGGTCAGAATCGCGGCGGTCAGGGTCGGCCTACGGGTGGTTTCACCCGCAGTGGCGGGCGTTCGCGCGGCGGTTCCACCGCTGGTGCTTTCGGGCGTCGCGGAGGTGGCGGCGGCCGCAAGTCCAAGCGGACCCGGCGCGAAGAATACGAAGCACAGTCCTCGCCGATGCTTTCCGGCGTCCAGGTTCCTCGCGGGGATGGCTCCACGGTGGTGCGCCTGCGTCAAGGGGCTTCGTTGGCGGACTTCGCTGAGCGTATCGGTGCTTCCTCTGCGGCCCTCATTACTGTGCTCTTCCGCATGGGTGAAATGGCCACGATGAACCAGTCGCTGGATGAAGATACCTTCAAGCTGCTGGGCGCCGAACTCGGCTACGAGGTGGAAGTTCTCTCCGCCGAAGATGAGGATCGCGAAATCCTGGAGAGCTTCGACATCAACCTCGAAGAAGAAGAGCTCCTGGAAGACGAAGAGAACCTCAAGCCGCGTCCCCCGGTTGTTACCGTTATGGGCCACGTGGATCACGGTAAAACGAAGCTCCTCGACGCTTTCCGCCATTCACGGGTGGAAGGTACCGAATCAGGCGGTATTACCCAGGCCATCGGTGCTTTCCAGACCGATATCGAATACGAAGGCGAAACCCGGGCAATTACGTTCATCGATACCCCCGGTCACGAAGCCTTCACCCAGATGCGTGCCCGCGGTGCGGATATTACCGATATCGCGATCCTCGTGGTTGCCGCGGACGACGGCGTGATGCCCCAGACTGTGGAAGCTATCAACCACGCGCAATCCGCGGGTGTGAAGATCATTGTCGCGGTCAATAAGATCGACGTGGAGGGCGCTAATCCGCAGAAGGTGCGCAGTCAGCTCACCGAATACGGACTCATCGCCGAAGAATACGGCGGGGACACCATGTTCCTTGACGTGTCGGCTAAGCAGCGTATCGGTATCGACGATCTCCTCGAAGCCATCCTCTACGTTGCAGATGCCGAATTGGAGCTCAAGGCTAACCCGGATCGCACCGCGCGCGGTGTTGCTATTGAAGCCAAGCTCGATCAGGGTCGCGGCTCGGTTATTACTGCTTTGGTGCAGACCGGTACGCTGCGGATCTCCGATCCGATTGTGGTGGGTATTGCCCACGGGCGCGTGCGCGCGATGTTTGATGCCAGTGGCAACCCGGTCAAGGAAGCTGGTCCTTCTATGCCGGTGCAGGTCCTCGGCCTGGATGCGGTGCCTTCCGCGGGTGATGCTTTCCTGGTGGCGGACGACGAACGCACCGCACGCCAAATCGCAGAACAGCGCGAGTCGGCCCAACGGGCGGCTTCCCTTGCCAGGCGGCGCAAGCGTGTCTCGCTGGAGAACCTCGGCGACGTCCTCAAGGAAGGCAGCGTCGAAACGCTCAACCTTATTATCAAGGGCGATTCCTCCGGTGCCGTGGAAGCATTGGAATCCTCGCTCCTCGATATTGAGGTCGACGACGAAGTGGCGCTGCAGATTATCCACCGTGGCGTGGGTGCCATCACCCAGAACGACGTCAACCTCGCGACCGTTGATAACGCCGTCATTATCGGCTTCAATGTGCGCCCGGCGGAACGCGTGGCGGATCTGGCCGAACGCGAAGGCGTGGAGATGAAGTTCTACTCGGTCATCTACCAAGCCATCGAGGAAGTGGAAGCGGCCCTCAAGGGCATGCTCAAGCCCGTCCTCGAAGAAGTCCAGTTGGGCAGCGCCGAAGTGCGCCAGCTCTTCCGTTCGGGCAAGGCCGGCACCATTGCCGGTTCGATTGTCCGCACCGGCGCGATCAAGCGCGGGGCGAAGGCACGGTTGGTGCGCGACGGTGTCGTGGTTCAACCCGAACTCGAAATTGTCTCGCTGCGCCGCGAAAAGGACGATGTCACCGAAGTGCGCGAAGGCTACGAATGCGGTATTACGCTCGGCTATCGCGATATTCACGAAGGCGACATTATTGAAACCTTCGAGATGCAGGAGAAGGCCCGTAGCTAGGGGTCTGTCCTGACTGTCCTGAGGAATGGTGCGGCCCGCCGGCTCGCCACTGGCGCTGGCGGGCCGCACCGTATCCACCAGCAATAAAGGAGACGAAGATGGCTAATCCCCGTGCGGAACGGGTGGCGAAACGTATCCAGCAGATCGTGGCGCAAACCATTAACACCCGTATGAAAGACCCGCGCCTGACCATGGTGACTATCACCGATACCCGGGTAACCGGCGACCTCCAGCACGCCACCGTATTCTTCACGGCGATCGGGCACGAACACCAGGTGAAAGACGCTGCTCGCGGACTGGAGGCGGCTAAGGGTGCGCTGCGTTCGGAAGTGGGTCGCCAGCTCGGTTTGCGCCTCACCCCGACCCTGGAATTTGTGGCAGACGAACTGCCCGAAGGTGCTCGCACCTTCGAGGATGTTCTGGCCGCGGCGCTGCACCGTGATGCCGAACTGGCGCGCAACGCGGAGGGCAAGGAATACGCGGGGGAGGCTGATCCCTACCGCAAACCCCGTGAGGTAACGGAGGACGACGGCGCCGCAGCACCGTCAGACTCTGAGGCTCCGTCGCTTCCTCGTGCGACATCTGCTCCGGAAGCATCTCATGAAACCGATGCGCCAGAATCCGTGGCCTGAGCTGCCGCGCGCGCAGCATCCGGCGCCGAGCGGCGTCCTGGTTATTGATAAACCCGCCGGAGTGACGTCCCACGACGTTGTCGCGGCGCTGCGTCGTTTATGTGCCACCCGTAAAGTCGGGCACGCCGGTACTCTTGACCCGATGGCCACCGGGGTGCTCGTGGTGGGCGTCGGCGCAGGTACCCGTCTCCTCACCTACCTGAGCGGGGCTGATAAAGACTACCGGTCCACGTTTACGCTCGGCATCGGCTCCGATACCGAGGACTGCACCGGTACCGTCACGTCCACTCCAGGTTTTTCCGGTACGACGGCGCAGCTTGACGCTGCTCTCTCCTCCCTCCAGGGTGATATCTCCCAGGTGCCTTCGGCGTATTCGGCCAAGAAGATCGCTGGCAAGCGGGCCTATGACCTGGCTCGAGCTGGCCAGAAGGTGGCGCTCGAGGCGGTGCCGGTCCATATTGCTCGGCTGGAGCGTAGCGGGGAGCTTCGGTGGCGCCACGTGGAGATCGGTAGCATAGCGGCGCTGGATGGTGCGGCTCTGGGGGATGGGATGCATGAGGTAGAAGCTCGCGCACCATCTGTGTCGGTTGCCGATGTTGATGTGGAAGTGAGCTGCTCTTCGGGCACCTACGTCCGTGCCCTTGCCCGGGATACCGGGATAGCGCTGGGAAGTGCGGCCCTCATGAGCGCGCTGCGACGCACCCGCGTGGGCGGCTTCAGCCAAGCCGAAGCGGTGAGCATAGCGGAACTAGCACAACTGGTAGAGAGCGGGGCACAGCCCCCTGTTATCCCGCTGGCGCAGGTGGCGGTTCGTGCGCTGCCGACGGTGCAGATTGACCTAGCCGAAGCTGAATCCGTGCGCCACGGCCAATTCCTTCAGGCACGGGGGAGAGAAGTGACGCCTGCTGGAGGAACGGTGCCGGAGGATGAGCTCGCCCCAGAGGTACATGCAGACGATTCCAGGGCAGGAAGTGAAGCTGGCACCGTCGCCCTGCTGCGCGGCGATGACCTCGTTGCGGTTGCGCGCCGGCACGGGGATACCTTCCGGCCGGCCACAGTATTCCCCCTCGGCGTGTAGGTGCATAAAAATCCCCGCGCCGGTGCCGTGAAGGTTACCGGCGCGGGGTGATGCACGCGCTAGCGATAATGTGCGGTTAGTTCGCTACCGCGGCACGGTGGATATGCTCAAGCATGGCAACGCGCTCAGGCAAAGAAGCATTGGCTGGCACGCAGATCTTAGCCCCCAGGTACCGCGCCCCGCCCTCGCGAGCAGCATTGGCGCAGCGGGTGATTTCTTCCGCCGTCATAATCGACGTCGGCTCGTCGGTCTGCGAGGGCAGATGTCCGTCAATCCAGGCGTAGCCGTACTGGGTTTCTGCCGGGCCCGCTCCGGAGAACATGAGACCGGCAAGCACACCCGCCTCGCCGCATGCCTTGATATGCGCGAAAGCCGTGTCCGCGCTGCGTTCTTCGAGTGCGGAGCGCCCCCAGTTGATGTGGATACCCAGGCTTAGCTCCTGGCAGAGAGCAATTTCTTCCTCGAGGGCAAGGAAGCCCTTTTCCGGAGCCTGACCTTCGATATAGCGGTCACAATGCTCGATCACGGGAACCGCCCCGGACCAATCCCACTTCGCTAGCTCGGTAAGGGAGGCGCGGAAAGCTGCGCCGTCGGCCTGCTTTGTGGGTGCTGAATGGAGCTGCACCTTCGTGATGACGGGGCGGCCACTGAGCTGGGCAAGGGAAGCAACGGCGTCCCGAATCTTGCCCGTGAAAGCGAGGGCGGCCGCGCGGCCCTCCTCGTCGGGGGAAGCCAGTCCGAAAGCTGGGTTTTTCCCGACGTTCTGCATGGTTCCGGGAATCGCGGTAATTGTGTTAAGCGTCCAGTGCGGGGCGATGACATCCGCGATGGACTTGGCATCGCTGGCCAGGACTCCGGGGAAAGGAATCTCGATTCCGGAGACCCATTCCTGCTCCGCCAGCAGGTGATAGTAATCGGGCTGCGAGGCGGGTTCGGGGAGCGAAGCATACGCCCCAACAACGAAGGGGAGTGTCATTTATTTTCCTTCCAAAATAATACTTAACGTAGCGCCGGGTCGCCGGTGCGAACAGTGTCTACCTCCGCGGGAGTGGGGGAGTAAGCACCGTCGTGGCTGACGGTCAGCCCCGCCGTAATAACCGCCTGGTGCAGGGCCGGGCGCACGTCGGAGAAATGGGCTGCACGCAGGCGCTGCTTGGCTTCCACCGATCCGAGAAGCCCGGCCTCCATGAGTCCGGCCAGCATTCCGGCCATAAACGAATCGCCGGCGCCCACGGTGTCGCCCAGCTCCACATTAAGCGGATCGACGACGAGCATATCGCGCTCCCCAGCCAGCTTGACATAAGCGCCCCACGGCCCGCGGGTTACCACCACCATGCCCGGCCCGGAGGTGACCCAGCGCCGCATGATTCGCTCTACCGGCTCACCGGGATAGAGCCACTCGAGATCCTCATCGGAAGCCTTGACCACATCGCACAGTGCCACCAGTTCCTCAATGCTCTCCCGCACCTTTTCGGGAGAACCCATGAGATCCGGGCGGGCATTCGGATCATAGGAAACGGTGCCGGTGAGGGCCTGGCGTTTGACGGCACGCAAAATCTTCTTGCTCGAGGCACCCACCACCGCAGAGTATGAGCCGCAGTGCAGGTGACCCACCGTTTCCGGGTCCGGGATCTCGGGGAAGTCCGATTCGACGTCGAACTCATAACTTGCCCGGCCCTCCGCGTCGAGGAAGGCGCTCGCGGTGGTGGTGCGGCTGGCGCCGTCGGACCCGGGGACGATATCCACCCCCATGGCGGCGGCCTGCGCGGCGATACGTTCCCCTCGCTCGTCACGCCCGAACCAGGTAGCGAGTTCTACGTGCTGGCCGAGCCGGGCAACACCGGATGCCACATTGAGAAGTGAACCGCCCACGACCTCGGTGCCGGGTCCGGTTTCCCCTTCACGGATAATAATGTCTACAAGTGCTTCACCGGCGCTCACAAATCGTGCCATTGGTGTGCCTCCCATCGCCACAGCTATCCTGCGCGCAGGTCCGGGGCACCGTAACCTGGCTGCCCGACGCTGCGCACGCTTTCTTCGCGTACCAGTTTATCTGGAAAATCACCGGGATTTTGGGGCATACGGGGCGCGGGAGGCCCCGCGCCATGACAGAAAAATGTCAAGCCCGAGCGCGCAAAAAATTCTGATTTTTGCGCAGGTTGGATAACGGTGGGAATAAGCTACCCTGGAGAACGTGCAGATTTGGACATCTCCCTTAGATATTTCGCCGGATTTTGACCGGAGCTTGGTGACCTTCGGGGTGTACGACGGCGTCCATCGTGGACACCGCGCCGTTCTCACCCGCGCGGTTGATATTGGCCGGGAACTCGGCTGGCCCGTTATTGTTCTCACGTTTGATCCCCATCCCGCCACCGTCCACCGCCCCGAGGCAAATATTCGTCTCGTCATGAGCCTGCAAGATCGCATTAATCGCATTGAGACGCTGGGTGCGGATGCGCTCTACCTCCAGCGTTACGACGCCGCCTACGCCCGTGCCACCGCCGCGGAATTTGTGCGGAACCAACTTGTGGGCCAACTCCGGGCCGGTTTCGTTGTGGTTGGGCACGATGCTCGTTTCGGGGCGGGGAATACCGGAGATGAAGCGGTGCTGCGTCGCCTCGGCACCGAGCTGGGTTTCGGTGTGGAAATCGTAGGTGACCGCTGTGACGCGGCGGGTGAACGGTGGTCCTCCACCCGGGTGCGCGCCGCGCTTGCTACCGGCGATGTCGCTAGCGCCGCGCAGATCCTAGGGCGCCCGCACCGTATCCACGGCACCGTGGTGCACGGGGCACGGCGCGGGCGTGAATTGGGATTCCCCACCGCCAACCTGAGTGGCGATGAGCTGGGTGAAGTGCCTGCTGATGGCGTGTACGCCGGATGGCTAGTGCGCCGCGTTTCGGGAGGCAGCGCCGAAGAATACCTCCCGGCAGCCATATCCGTGGGGACCAATCCGCAATTCGATGGCCAGGAACGTACCGTGGAAGCCCACGTGCTCGGGCGTAGCGACCTCAACCTCTACGGGGAACCCATCAGTATCGATTTCGTCTCCCGTATCCGCCCCATGCTCACTTTTGCCTCGGTTGATGAGCTGCTGAATCGTATCGACCTGGACGTTTTAGAAACCGCGGACCGCTTGGGCGTTCCACCCGCCGGGCGTGTCCCACCCGGGGCGGTGCGGGCCTAACAAGCCGTCGGCGCCGTTAGCACCGCCGAGAAACCACAGGGCGCATTCGCTAGGGTAGGTGCATGAGTACATTCGCTCTTCGCGTCGCTATCAATGCTGTTGCGCTGTGGGTAGCCACGTTGGTTATTCCCGGTCTGGCAATGGTGGGGGAGGCCCCCGATACGCTCCGCCTCATTGGATGGTTCGTGGTGGCTGGCCTCATTCTTGCCATCCTCAACGCGGTGATCCGCCCAATCTTGAAATTCCTCTCATTCCCGCTCTATATCCTCACTCTCGGACTCTTCTCCCTGGTGATCAACGCGGCGATGATCTCGCTCACCGCCTGGGCTTCTCAGGACTTGGCGGTGCACCTGGTGGTAGGTAGCTTCTGGGCGGCACTCTTCGGCGGGATCGTGGTCTCCCTCGTCAATATGGTGCTCAGCGGTTTCGTGGAACGCTCCTAGCTCCCGCCATCGACCAGCTACCCGCCATCGACTAGTAAACGGAAAGCGGGGAAGGCCACACCCGCACTGGCGGGGACGCCAGTGCGCGGCGTCGTCGCCGTGTGCTAGAATTTTCAGGCCGTTTACATCGGCCACGGTAGCGTCATGCCTGGGAGAACATGCCCCGGAGCTCCGTGCAACGGAAACTAAGGAGAATCGCATGGCCCTCAAGCCTGAAGAAAAGCAGAAGATCATTGCCGAATACGCCACGCACGAGGGCGATACCGGTTCCCCCGAAGTGCAGGTGGCCCTGCTCTCGGCTCGTATTTCGCAGCTGACGGAGCACTTCCGCTCGCACATCCACGACCATCATTCGCGTCGTGGTCTCATGCTTCTTATCGGCCAGCGCCGCCGCCTTCTCAGCTACCTCGCTGAGGAAGATATCGAGCGGTACCGGTCGCTGATCGCACGCCTCGGCTTGCGTCGATAAGTACTTAAAGCGGCTCGGGTTTTATCCCGGGCCGCTTTCCGTATGTCCGCAGGCGTGAGAAGCTGCTCAGCATCGCCGCAAGTGAACTGCGTGCGGCGCTCAGCTGCTTGCTCGGACACTACGATAGAAAGGGTGTGGCGCGCCTGCGCACCCCAATATGTGGAGTACCGCGAACGTGGTCTTCGGTGATGGTTGACGAAGGCGGGAACAACTCTGGCCCGTTTTCGTGAATTACCACTGATGGCCGCCTCGCGGCCGAAATAAAAGGAGGTCCCGTGGAGGGTCCCAATATTCATAGTGTGGAAGCCGTTGTTGATAACGGCTCCTTTGGAACACGTACCATCCGTTTTGAAACCGGGCTGCTTGCCCAACAAGCCAACGGTGCCGCCCTGGCTTACCTAGATGGAGAAACCACCGTTTTCTCCGCCACCACCGCCTCGAAAAGCCCGAAGGAACATTTCGATTTCTTCCCGCTGACGGTGGACGTGGAAGAACGGTCCTACGCGGCCGGTAAAATTCCCGGCTCGTTCTTCCGTCGCGAAGGTCGCCCCGGTACGGATGCGATTCTGGCCGCCCGCCTCATCGACCGCCCGCTGCGCCCGCTCTTCACCAAGGGCATGCGTAACGAAGTGCAGATCGTGGAGACGGTCCTCTCCATCCACCCGGATGATGCTTACGACGTCCTCGCGATTAACGCCGCGTCCCTGTCCACCTCGCTGACGGATCTGCCTTTTGCTGGCCCGGTCGGCGGCACCCGCGTGTCCCTCGTGGACGGGCAGTGGATCGCCTTCCCGCGCTGGTCGGAAATGGCGCGCGCCACCTTCTCCATGGATATTGCCGGGCGCATTGTTGGGGACGACGTCGCCATCACCATGGTGGAGGCCCAAGCTCCCGAACAAACGGAAGCGAATGTGGCCGCCGGTGGTATTGCCCCCACCGAAGAGGTTATTACCCAGGGCCTGGAAGCCGCCAAGGGCGTTATCCGCACCCTCTGCGAGGCGCAGCGCGCGCTCATCGAAGAATGCGGTAAGCCCACCGCGGACTACCCCTTCTTCCCGAATTACACCGAAGCCCAATTTGAGGCCGTCGGGAATGTTCTGGGTGATCGCTTCAATACCATCCTCGGAATTGTGGACAAGGTGGAGCGCGATACCGCCCTCAATGACCTTACCGATCAGATCGTTTCCGAACTGACGGTGCCCGCCGATGCCCAGTTCAATCTGGAAGAAGACGGCCCGGGCCTCGCTGCCGCGGTCAATGACCACTTCAAGGAGGTTATGCGCCGCCACGTCCTCACCGAAAACGTGCGGATGGACGGGCGCCGCCCCACCGATATTCGCTCGATTTCCGCGCAGGCTGGCGTGTTGCCGCGCGTGCACGGCTCGGCGATCTTCCAGCGTGGTGAAACGCAGATCCTCGGGGTGACCACCCTCAATATGCTCAAGATGGAGCAGCCGCTGGATAATCTTTCCCCGATTACCCACAAGCGCTACATCCACCACTACAACTTCCCGCCCTATTGCACCGGCGAAACCGGGCGTGTGGGCAGCCCCAAGCGCCGCGAAATCGGGCACGGGCACCTGGCCGAAATGGCGCTGGAATCCCAGCTGCCCAGCCGCGAGGAATTCCCCTACGCGATCCGCCAGGTCTCCGAGACGATGGGCTCGAACGGCTCCTCCTCCATGGGTTCCGTATGCGCCTCGACCATGTCCCTACTCAACGCCGGGGTGCCGCTCAAGGCACCGGTTGCCGGCATCGCCATGGGTCTTATCTCCGCCCAGATCGACGGGGAAACCAAGTACGTGACCCTCACAGATATCCTCGGTGCGGAAGACGCCCTGGGCGATATGGACTTCAAGGTGGCCGGTACCCGCGAGTACGTGACCGCGCTCCAGCTGGACACCAAGCTGGACGGCATCCCCGCGGAGGTTCTTTCCGCGGCGCTATCCCAGGCCCGTGATGCCCGCCTGGCCATCCTCGATCTCATGAACCAGGCCATTGACGGCCCCGATGAGATGGCACCCACCGCTCCGCGTATCCTCACCGTGAAGATCCCGGTGGACAAGATCGGTGAGGTCATCGGTCCCAAGGGCAAGATGATCAACCAGATCCAGGAAGATACCGGCGCGGAAATCACCATCGAAGACGACGGCACCGTCTTCATTGGCGCCGCCGACGGCGTTTCCGCGGAAGCCGCTCGTGACACCGTCAATTCCATTGCCAACCCGCAGCTTCCCGAAGTGGGCGAACGCTACGTAGGTACCGTGGTCAAGACCACCACCTTCGGCGCGTTCATCTCCCTCACCCCGGGGCGCGACGGCCTCCTCCACATTTCCCAGATTCGCCGCCTCGTGGGTGGCAAGCGCGTGGAAAACGTGGAAGATGTCCTCAACGTAGGCGATAAGGTCGAGGTCGAAATCGGTGAAATCGATGACCGCGGCAAGATCTCCCTGGAAGCGGTGGTTCCGGAAGGCGAAGCAAACGCCGAAACGGAAACGTCCGAGCAGGGCGAGCACGGTGAAGCGGAGGAAAGCGCCCCGCGCCAGAACCGTTCGCGTTCCCGTTCGCGCCGGCGCACCGAGTCTTCGGCGCCCAGCGCACCCTCGACCGACGACTCCGATGCTGACTCCAGCTCGAGCCGCGGTTCGCGTGGAAGTCGCGGTTCGCGGCGGCGTCGTCGCACCGTTCACACGGACGAAGACTAAAACCCGCGCCCACGGGCGCTAAGGTACAGTGAGCTCCCCGAATGTTTCCGGACGTTCGGGGAGTTTGCGTAACTATCCAGGAAAGTATTCCCATGTTGTATAGCGAACTGCCCCTTCCACTTAACGCGGGCGCCAGTCTCAGTATTGACGACGACGGCGCACTTCTGCGCCGCACCGTCCTCCCCGGCGGGCTCCGTGTCCTCAGCTACCGCCTGCCCCATATTCACTCCACTTACGTCAGCATGTGGGTGGGTGCCGGATCTCGCGACGAAGTAGCGGATACCCAAGGATCCACCCATTTCCTAGAGCACCTGCTCTTCAAGGGAACGAAGCGGCGCAGTTCCCTTGATATTTCGCGGGAAACAGACTACCTGGGCGGTGGCTTTAACGCGGCCACCTCGAAGCAATACACCCACTACCACGGTCATATTTTTGACGAAGACCTGGCCCAGGCCGTTGATATCCTCGCGGATATGCTCACCAGCGCCACGCTGAGTGCCGAAGATTTCGCCGTGGAACGTGGCGTTATTCTCGAAGAACTCGCCATGTATGCCGACGACGCTACCGATACCGCCATGGAGAAAATCCCACAGCTTGTTTTCGGGGATCACCCCTTGGCGCGCCCCGTCGGGGGAACGGCGCAAACGGTGCGGGCTTTGCAACACGAGGCGCTCCTCGAGCACTACCACGGGGTCTATCATCCCGATGAGGTGGTGGTGGTTGCCGCGGGCGCCGTCGACCATGAAGAACTGTGCGAGCTGGCGGTGCGGGCGCTGAGCACCGGGGGCTGGGATCTGAGCACGGAGCGCGATGCCCACCCGCGCCGTATCGCCCCGTCCATTACCTACCAGGAGGCACGCGAGCTGCATATTCCTAAGGAAGTGGAGCAGGCTGCGGTTATCGTGGGGATGCCGGGGCTGAGCTTGACCAGCGCGGAGCTTCCTACCTTGCTCGCCCTCAACGCGATTCTGGGTGGAGGAACGTCCTCGCGGCTCTTCCAAGAAATTCGCGAGCGGCGCGCCCTGGCCTACTCAACCTACTCCTTCCCGGTTAGTTACCGCGAAGGCGGGATGTTCTGCCTGGCGGCCGGGTGCGCCCCGCACAATGTGGGCACCGTGCGGGAGCTCATGATGACCGAGTTGGATCGCCTCGCCCGTGATGGCGTGAGTGAAGAAGAAACAGAATCTGCTTTCCGGCGTCTGCGTGCCGATATTGTTTTCGACGCCGAACGGGTGGGCACCGCTATGACCCGGCTCGGTACCTCCGAGTTGGTGCGCGGCAGCATTATTTCGCATGAGGAACACTTGCGCCGGGCCCGCGCCGTGCGAG
Source organism: Actinotignum sanguinis (assembly GCF_030230305.1). NCBI lineage: Bacteria > Bacillati > Actinomycetota > Actinomycetes > Actinomycetales > Actinomycetaceae > Actinotignum > Actinotignum sanguinis. The sequence continues at coordinate 64,143 of NZ_JASPCQ010000003.1, read as the reverse complement.
CCGCCGATATAAACGAGCTGGCCCGCCGCATTGCGGCAGGCCAGCGTTCGTGTGTAACGGTCGGACCGGAGAACTAGCAGGCGCTTCCGGCCGACGGTGCGGACGGTGCGCTGGGGGTGCTCTCTACCGACGGTGCGGACGGTGCGCTGGGGGTGCTCTCTACCGACGGCGCGGACGGCGTGGCAACGAGATCGTGAGCCTTCTCTGCATCCTCTGCCTCGTCCGCGGTGGGTTCCTCCACCGGTGCGTGCACCACCTTGAGGGTGCGGTAACGGTTAAGCGCCGCGGCGATATCCACCGCGCGCGGCCGTGCCAGGAAAGCTGGTTTCTCACCGGCGCCCAGCGCATCCAGACCGTGCGTAGCGATTGTCTCCTCGAGGCGCCCAATACCTTCCGGAACGGTGTATTTGCCCCGTAGGCACAGGGCGCGGGTCGGGTCGGTCAGGGAGCGGATCGCCCAGGCAATTGCGGCGGTTTGGCCCGGATCCACAATCTGGGGCACATCGCTCACATCAATATCAGCGCGATCCAGAGAAATAAGATCCACCCCGCGCGATTTCGTTTTCGCTTTCACCCCGTGGGCCTTGAGGGGGAGGGGATAGCGCGGTGCCGGGTGCGTAAACTCCGCGATATCATTACGCTCTCGCGGGTGAGCTGCGGCTACCGCACGGGCCTGCTCCGTAACATCGTGGCACACGTAGTGATCCATGAGGAGTACCCGATCCGCGGCATCCAAGTAATCACCCGAGCCGCCCATGACCATGATGGTGGAAATACCGGCGCGCGCCATACCGGCCACCCGATCCACAAAAGGTGTAATAGGCTCCTGGGTAGCCGGAACCAGCTCGCGCATCCGCTCATCACGAATCATGAGATTGGTGGCCGAGGTGTCCTCATCAATAAGCAAAACCCGCGAGCCGGCTTCGATGGACTCGGAAATCGCGGCGGCCTGCGAAGTGGAACCCGAAGCATTTTCGGTGGAAAAATCGGTGGTGTCCGTGCCATCGGGCAGGGAATTAATGAAAGCTGAGACATCCACACCGGTCACCCAGCGTCCATCGGCAGCGCGTACCTTCATCGCGCTGGGATCCAGGGCCACCAGTTCGCGGCCATCCCCGGGGATATGCGGATAGACGCTGCGCTCGAGAGCGGAGAGCAACGTGGATTTACCGTGGTAGCCCCCGCCGACGATCACCGTAATACCCGGGATAATCGGCATACCGGTCACCTCACCGGCATGGGGGAGATGCACGCTGTCGCGCAAGTTCTCGGGGCTGGAGAATGCGATGGCGTCTGTCAAAGGCAGATCGGAAATTCCTGAGCGGCGCACCAGCACTGCGCCGTCGTTAATAAAACCAATCCAGCCGCGCTCCCGAATCAGTTCCTGGAGGGCGAGATAATCTTCATATGTTTCCACGTGTTTGCGTAACGCGGCCCGGTGAGCAGCGAATTCTTCTCCTTCGGAGGAGAAATTGAGCGTGGCTTCGATAATCTCGGGAAGGTACTCATCTGCGGTTTGTGCCATGGCGTGCCCGAGGATGGTGCGTCCCTGAGCCGGGAAATGGCATTGGAAACGTAATTCCACGCGATTGGCGAAAACGGTTGCGCTCGAACGCTCCAAAATCTCTTGCCCCACTTTCGCGATAGAAATATCGCGGGAATGACGGGAGCGCTCCGCAAAAGTACGGGCCAGGAAATCAGCAACAGCCAGGCGCTGTTCCGGGGTGGTGAGCAAGTCGGCGGGAATCCCCACCTTCGCCGGATCGGCTGTTACCCGCAGCGAGGAGGGCGGGGCGTAGGGATCGGATTGCACCCGATCAATATGGACGGTATACATGCCGTAGTCATAATCACCGATAACGGACTTGTAGGCCGGGTAGTTGCGTCCGTCAAGTTCGTGGAGGCGATCAATAAGATCGACGTCGTCTCCCTCGACCCGCACAAATTCGCGCCGTTCGCGCGGCGCCCCGCCTCGCCCATCCCGACGGTCAAAGTGGCGATCTCGGCCCCCGCGCGGGCCCCGGCCTCCCCGGTAGTCGCGCCCACCGCGGGCATCGTAACGTTCCGAGCTGTGCTCATATCCAAAACTCATAGCACCTAGTCTATCCAGGCCACGTAGCATGGACGGTATGACTATCAACGTAGCTGTGGTGGGCGCGGCGGGACGGATGGGTAGCACCGTGTGTGCCGCCGTCACCGACGCCCCCGATATGAACCTGACCGCCCGGATCACCAAGGATGATCCCATCACCCCCCAGACCCTGGCGGGCGCCACTGTGGGAGTCGATTTCACCGTTCCCGACGCCACGGAAGATACCGTGCGTGCGTTGCTCGCCAACGGCTGCCACGCCGTCGTCGGAGCCACGGGATGGACCCCGGAAAAGATTGCGCGCATCGAGGCGGTGGCCAAGGAAACGGGGCGCCATGTGCTCATCGCCCCGAATTTTGGTTTGAGTGCCGTACTCACCATGATGTTCGCGGAAATGGCCGCCCCGTATTTTGAATCCGTCGAAGTGGTGGAAATGCACCATCCCGATAAAGTGGATGCACCTTCGGGAACGGCGCGCGCCACCGCGGAGAAAATCGCGGCAGCTCGAGCGGCAGCCGGATGCGCCCCGGCTCCCGATGCCACCACCGGGCCCGCGCCCGCCCGCGGGGAGAAAATTGCCGGCATCCCGGTGCATGCGGTGCGCCTTCGGGGCTTGAATGCTCACGAAACGGTGCTGTTGGGGAATCCCGGGGAACAGCTCACCTTGCGCCAAGATTCTTTCACCCGTGAGTCTTTTATGCCCGGGGTGCTTCTGGCTATCCGCGGCATTGACCAGCATCCGGGCGTGCAGGTGGGATTAGAGCAGTACATGAGCTGGGAACGATAGGCTGAGCCCATGGACGAGCACACTTTGCCTTCACGCAGTTTTGGATCCGTTAGCGTTGCCATGGTGACCCCTTTCCACGCCGACGGCGCCTTGGATGTTGACGCCGCGGTGGCGCTGGCCACCACCCTTGTGGACCAGGGATGTGATTCCCTGCTCCTTTCCGGCACCACCGGAGAATCTCCTACCACGCACCAGCCGGAAAAAGACGTCCTGGTGCGGGAAGTATGCGCGGCGGTTGGTAACCGCGCCATGGTTATCGCCGGCGCCGGCTCCAATGACACCGCCCACGCGGTGCGCATTGCCCGCGGGGCTGAAAAAAGTGGGGCGCAGGGGCTGCTCGTCGTCGCCCCGTATTACAACCGGCCCTCCCAGGAAGGCGTCTACCAACATATTGTGAACGTGACGGAAGCCACGGACCTGCCCGTTATGGTTTACGATATTCCGGGGCGCACCGGGGTGCGGCTCGAACTGGATACGTTGCTGCGCCTGGCTGAGCACCCGCGCATCCACGCCGTGAAAGATGCCACCGGTGATGTGGCGGCCGGTTTCGTCAAAATGGCACGCACCGGCTTGGAATATTACTCGGGAGACGATGCCCTCAATTTCGCCTGGCTCGCGCACGGGGCTTCCGGGGTGATTTCGGTGGCCGGGCACGTTATTGCGGCGCGCTTGCGGGCCCTGGTGGAGCAGGTCGACGCCGGAGATCTGCCGGCTGCCCGCCGGGAAGCCGCCGCGCAGCGCCATATTATTTCCGCGATTATGGGAAGCGGGCAAGGTGCCGTTATGGCGAAAGAAGCGCTCAAACTCCTCGGGATCATCCCCTCGGCTACCCTGCGCCTACCCCTGGTAGGGGCATCTACGGCGCAGATCGCGGAATTGGCGGAAGCGCTGCGCGCCGAAGGTCTCCTCGCGAGCTAGCTCCCCCCGCTGGTGCGCGCTCGGTGTTCCCCGGCGGCGCGCACGGTGCTCGTGCCCGCGCGGGTATCGAGCCGCCAGGGCGAGGTCCGGGCAGGAAGCACCTATGGAAGCGCCGCGCTTCGTGAGAGAATACAGGGGTGAGTGATGAAGTGAAGAAATCTGTACCACCGCTGCGGAACGCCGTTCGTATCGTTCCCCTGGGCGGACTCGGTGAAGTCGGTCGCAATTGCAACGTTCTTGAATACCAGGGCAAATTGGTAGTTGCCGATTGCGGAGTGCTGTTCCCCGAAGAAGCCCAACCCGGTGTTGATCTTATTCTCCCCAATCTTGACTACCTGGAAGACCGCCTCGACGATATTGCCGCCATCGTCCTCACCCACGGGCATGAGGATCATATCGGGGCAGTGCCGTATCTGCTGAAAATGCGCCCGGATATCCCGGTGATCGGCTCCCAATTGACCATTGCTTTCGTGGAGGCGAAGCTCCAGGAGCACCACATCGCCCCGAATGTCACCGTGGTGGCCGAGGGGGATTCCATGCGCATCGCGGGCATGGAATTTGAGTTCATTGCCGTCAACCACTCCATTCCGGATGCACTGGCCCTCTTCATCCGCACCCCGGAGGGCAATATTCTCATCACGGGTGATTTCAAGATGGACCAGCTTCCGCTGGACGGACGTCTCACCGACCTGCGTGCTTTCGCGGCGGCCGGAGACGAAGGCGTGGATCTCTTCATGTGTGATTCCACCAACGCCGAAATCCCCGGTTTTGTGCATTCCGAGTCGGAAATTCAGCCGGTGATTGATTCGGTGATCGGCGGGGCTACCGGGCAGATCGTTGTTGCTTCCTTTGCTTCGCACGTGCACCGGGTCCAGCAAGTTCTCAATGCCGCGGCACATAACGGCCGTAAGGTCGCATTCGTGGGTCGCTCTATGGTGCGCAATATGAAGATCGCGGAGGACCTCGGGTATTTGGACGTGCCAGAAGGCACCGTCGTCGACCTCAAAAATATGAAGGACCTGCCCGAAAACCGCCGCATCTACATGTCCACCGGCTCCCAGGGTGAACCCATGGCCGTGCTCTCTCGTATCGCGAATCGTTCCCACCCTAAGGTGGCGATTAATCCGGGAGATACGGTGCTGCTGGCCTCCTCGCTCATTCCCGGAAACGAAAATTCGGTGTTTCGGGTGATCAACGGGCTTATCAAGCTCGGCGCGAATGTGATTCACCAGGGTAATGCGCGGGTGCACGTCTCCGGGCATGCTGCCCAGGGCGAATTGCTCTACTGCTACAACATTTTGCAGCCAGCCTACGCCATGCCTATTCACGGGGAGGTACGCCACCAGGTCGCGAACGCCGGCGTCGCGGTGAAAACCGGGGTGCCCGCCGATAATGTGATTCTGGCGGAAAACGGTTCGGTTATCGATATGATCGACGGCGAAGTTCGTCTCGTTGGTTCGGTGCCTTTCCAGAATATTTATGTGGATGGCTCCTCCGTTGGGGATATTACCGAATCCGAACTCAAGGACCGCCAAATTCTTTCCAATGAAGGATTTATTGCTATTTTCGCGGTGGTGGATACCAATGCGCGGCGCATCGTCACCGGTCCGCACCTCCAGGCACGCGCCATGGCTGAAGATGAGACTGTCTTTGACAGCATCACTCCGGAAGTCACGCGAGCCCTGGAAGAAGCCGTGGCGAAGGGCTCAGATAGCTACGGGATGCAGCAGGCCATGCGGCGCGTGGTGGGGCGTTGGGTTTCCCGCAAACTGCGCCGTTCGCCCATGATTATTCCGACTGTCGTGGAGGTGTAGTCCCCCTCGCATGCGGCGCGCCGGGAGGGGCAACTTTTTGCACAAAGGCTAGGCTTTTGATGTGAAGTTTCAGCGACGTGTCAAAAAAACCGAGAAAGAGACGACTGCGCCCGCGCGCCGCCCGTCCCGACGCTCCGCCACGCCCGCAAACGGGGCGGGCACGGAGCGGGCGGAGGGGCGCCAGCTGACGGGGAATGTTCGTAACGCCCTCGTGGCCACTTTCCTCGGTCTCGCGGTTATTGTGGCACTGCGCGAATGGTTCAATATTTCCGGGGTACTTGGCGGGGTTATTCACCACGCCACCGCCGGTATTTTTGGGTTACTCTCCGTTCTCCTTCCCGCCGTCTTCCTGGCCCTCGCCATCAGACTGGTGGTTCCGGCACGCGGGAATGAACACCGGCGGGTACTGCTCGGTGTGTTGATTATCGTGGTGTGTCTGGCCGGCATTATTCACGTGGTGAAACAGCCGCGAAGCCCGGCCGACCACTTCGCAGACGTAGAAAACGCCGGCGGCCTACTTGGGTGGCTCAGCGGGGGCGTTCTCGAGATGCTTTTCTCCCCGTGGGGTGCCGTTCCTATCCTCGTGATTATTATCCTGTGGGCCGGGCTCTACATCGCCGACGTCTCGATGGCGGATATTGCCGCCACTATTCGGGATCGGCGCGCGCAGCGCGATGCTGAAGCGGGGGATGAGATCGCTAACCGCGGGCACTCCGCATCGGTGCCTTACGATTCGCCTCACGATATTGACGCGGCGGAAAACACCACCCGGCTCCCGAGCGCCGGACGCACGTCCCGGCGCGGTAAGAAGCCCGCGCGCAGCTATCTGGATGCGGCACTTTCCGGGGCTCCTTCTGAGAACGACGGCGCAGCTACCGCTCCCGCTACCAACAACGGTGCGAATGGCGCGGACGGGGCGGCGGAGGCCGACTGGGCAGACGGTGCCGACGGCGGGCAGACCCAGGGCGCCACCACGGTGCTGCCTCAGCCGACGGCGGGCGGTGGAGCGGCGGGCCGCGCGGCGGCGTCGCCGAAAAAAACGGTGCGCACCAAGAAAGCCGGTAGTGCGGCAGACACCCAGGACGGTGCCGCGACGGCGCCTGATCTTCCCGCCCCCGATACCGGTGCGCCCTTCACGCGCACTCAGCAACTGGCCCTCGACCCGAGTATTTTGTATGAGCTTCCCTCTCCGGATTTACTCAAACGCGGAGCGGTGCATCCTGAACGCACCGAAGCTAATGATCGCGTGGTCGCTGCACTGACCCAGGTGTTCACTGATTTCGGGGTGGACGCGCAGGTGGTTGGCTTTTCGCGCGGACCGACGGTCACCCAGTACGAAGTTGAATTGGGGCCGGGCGTCAAGGTCGAGCGCATCACCCAGCTCTCGAAGAATATTGCCTACGCGGTGGCGAGTGCCGATGTGCGTATTCTTTCCCCCATCCCAGGTAAATCCGCGATCGGTATCGAAATTCCCAACGCGGACCGCGAAGTGGTGCAGCTGGGCGATGTGCTGGCATCCGACGTGGCACGCCGTGACCACCATCCCCTCACCGTGGCGGTGGGGAAGAATGTACGCGGACAATTCGTGGTGACCAACCTGGCGAAAATGCCACATCTGCTGGTGGCGGGGGCCACCGGCGCCGGCAAATCCTCTTTCATTAACTCGATGATCACCTCGGTGCTCATGCGCTGCACCCCGGACGAAGTGCGGATGATCCTCGTGGATCCCAAGCGCGTGGAACTCACCATTTATGCCGGTATTCCGCACCTCATCACCCCGATCATCACCAACCCGAAGAAAGCTGCCGAGGCGCTGGAATGGGTGGTCAAGGAGATGGATGCGCGCTATGACGATATGCAGTCCTACCGCTTCAAGAACATCACTGATTTCAATGAAGCGATTCGGGCGGGCACCGTTAAGGCGCATGACCCGCACCGTACCCTCCAGCCCTATCCCTACCTGCTGGTCGTGGTAGACGAACTTGCCGATATGATGATGGTGGCACCGCGCGACGTGGAATCCTCCATCCAGCGCATCACCCAGCTGGCGCGCGCCGCTGGTATCCACCTGGTGCTCGCCACCCAACGGCCCTCCGTGGATGTGGTTACCGGCCTCATCAAGGCTAATATTCCTTCCCGCCTGGCTTTTATGACATCCTCGCTCGCTGATTCGCGCACCATCCTCGACCAGGGCGGGGCCGAGAAACTCATCGGGCAAGGTGATGCTCTCTTTATGCCAGGTGGTGCCCAGCCGATTCGTCTCCAGGGTGCCTGGGTGGACGAAGCGGAAATTGAGCGTGTCGTCGAGCATGTGAAAACGCAGTTGCGCCCCCAGTACCGCGAAGATTTCCAGGAAACGGTGGAGGCTGCCGGGCGTGAAAAGAAGCAGCGCGAAGAAATTGGTGAGGACCTCGACATTCTGCTCCAGGCCGCGGAAATTGTTATCACCACCCAATTCGGATCCACCTCTATGTTGCAGCGTAAGCTGCGCATTGGCTTCGCCAAGGCGGGGCGGATGATGGATTTGCTCGAACAATACGAGATTGTGGGGCCTTCCGAAGGCTCGAAGGCTCGCGACGTGCTGGTGGCACCGGAACTGGTGGAAGATGCCCTCGCCATGCTGCGCGGGGAACGCGATTCTATTTACGAGGACGAAACTGGCGATAGCACGGCTGGAGTCGGAGGCGCCGATCACCCCGAGGCTGGCGCACCTGTGGTACCCGGCGCACCTGTGGCACCTGGTGCACCTGGCGGGCCACACGGTGCCGGAGATACCGATACGGTGGGCACGAACCGCTACGCTGAAGACCCACTGGCACACGACCCGGAGGACACCGCTCCCACCTGGTACGACGATGATGACCCCGCCGGGGAATCCGGGGAGGACGCCTGGCAGCTCACGGGGCGGTAAAGTAGGGACATGTCTCACACGAACGCTACGGAGGCGAGCGAGCCGCCCCTCCTCAATATCGCCAATGCTTTGACGGTCGCGCGGATTATCCTCATTCCTGTTTTTGTCTGGGTATTCTGGGAACCCACCGCTACTCGCAGCTTCTGGGCATGGGTAGTTTTCGCCGTCGCGGCTTTCACTGACCGCCTCGACGGGCAGCTAGCACGTTCGCGTGGGCTTATTACCAACTTTGGGAAACTTGCCGATTCCATTGCCGATAAAGGTCTTATAGCTGCGGCTCTCATTATGCTGTCGGTCCATGATCGGCTGTGGTGGTGGGTCACTGTCCTCATGATCGCCCGTGAAATCTTCATTACCCTGGTGCGGATGCTCGTGGTGACGAAACAGGTTATGGCAGCCGGGTGGATCGGTAAACTCAAGATGTTTGCCCAGTCCATCGGTGCCGGTATCCTCATGCTGCCGTGGATTGCGTGGCTCGGGCACCCGGGCGGAGATATTTTCCAATGGCTCGGGTGGATTACCCTCGGGGTGGCCCTCGTCCTGTCGGTGTGGTCCGCGATCGGGTACGTCGGTGATGCGGTGCGTATCGCGCGCGGCGGTGGCCAGGGAGCGCGCTCATGACGACGCCGCAGTCAGGTGAGGCCCCGTACCTGGCCACGCTCACCGAATCCTGCGTGGCAGATTTACGCGAGCATGGCCTCAGCCTCGCCTGCGCGGAATCTTTAACCGGCGGTCTCCTTACCGCGCAATTCGTTACTGTTCCCGGGGTTTCCGCGGTGCTGCGCGGGGGAGTGGTCAGCTACGCGACGGACCTGAAAGCCAGCATCCTTGGAGTATCTAGTGAACGGCTGCGTACTCACGGGCCGGTAGATCGGGACGTCGCGCTCCAGATGGCGCGGGGCGTATGCGACGTGACCGGAGCTGATATCGGCATGGCCACCACTGGGGTGGCCGGGCCCGGTCCGCATGATGGACACCCGGCGGGAACTGTGTGGATCGCGGTGAGTGCACGTGGTGGTGCGCAGATGGCGCGCGAGCTCCACCTCGCCGGTGGCCGCAGCGACGTACGGAGCGGGGCCGTGCGCGGCGCCGTCGAACTTCTTGCTGCTTTTTTGAACGACGGCGCACCCGGGCCGCGCGCAAACTTGGCTGTGTCCTGACTAACTCCTGTTCGCTCCCAGTAAATCTCCAGATTCGCCTGGCTTAATATTTGTGGAACCTTTTGATGGCCTCGTGCCACGAGTCTGGCACCGAAGGCGATGAAGATGTTTCGCTCTGTGGGGAATAAAAACAGGAAGTAGGCGTTGAGATTAGTGATGACAATTGATACCCGTACCGGCGTAACCCGGAAGAATGATTTCGTAGTGCGTCCTGAACAGCGCCAACCCGCTCTCCTTCGCGAAGAGATTGGCGAGGTTTTGCGGGCTTACCGGCAGCGGCAAGGGCGTACCCTGCGGGAAGTTTCCTCCGATGCACGTGTTTCTCTCGGATATCTCTCCGAAGTTGAACGTGGCCAGAAGGAAGCTTCTTCGGAACTCCTCGCTTCGATTTGCCGGGCGCTCAACGTGCCCATGAGCCACGTACTGCGCTTGGTTGCTGATCGGATTGACCTGGTTGAAGGTCGCATCCCGGCCCACCTGCGCGTGCCGGAGAGCCCGGCCGAACTCATGCGCGGGGAACTTTCCACTACGAAGTAATCCCTGTACACCACGTCGCAAACGGCGCGGTCAAGGCGGTGCCCCGCTGCGGAAGCGGGAGCGCTTAGCGTTAGCTCTATGGCTTCAGCTTTCCTTGATGCGCGCCGTTATGCTGTGTCGGAACGCTTCTCACCAGGCGCGTCCTACTCCAGACCCCACAACCAATAAAGGAATATAATCCACCGGTGCGTGAATCAGAATTCTGGCTCAATATTGATCGGGCGTTCCCGCATGGGCGCGGGAGGAGCGCCGCCCAAGATCTTGTTCTTTCGGCCCTGGGGGATCGCAGCCCGGTTCAAGCCCTCGAAGCCGGGGAAGACCCGCAACGTATCTGGGATGCCGTGTGCGACACGATGGGATTCCCGGATTACTACCATTACCTCCACCGGCTCAGCCCGGAAGATTTCGCAGCCCGTGAATAGTGGCGGGGAGTAGCACTCGTGAAGTGGCGCGCGCACCGTCCTCTCGCTCAGTATTCGCGGGAAGCATTCGCGACTTACGCGCGAATGCAGCGGGTGACACACCCTTTCAATGCGGTACCGAACAACCGTTCGTACTAGAATAATCCACAGATCCTCAGGCGTCAGCGTTATCCACAAGAGTTTCGCGGCGTCTAAGTATGTCGTAGGCCGGATATACAGTGATCTCGAGCCTCTCGGAGAGGGAGTGTCTCGCCTAGGCCTGATCTGTAGGAAACGTGAGTAAGGATGGGATATGGCCGCAGCTAAAGCTAGTGCCCGCACCAAAACGGTCGGGCGCCCTATGGCAGATGATCGCAAGCAGGCAATTGATACCGCTCTGGCGCAAATTGATAAGCAATTCGGTAAGGGCTCCGTTATGCGGCTGGGTGACCATGTCCGTCCCCGGGTGGAAGTCATTCCTACCGGATCGATCGCCCTAGATATTGCCCTCGGTATCGGCGGATTGCCGCGCGGGCGCGTGGTAGAAATTTACGGCCCGGAATCTTCGGGTAAAACCACGGTTGCTCTCCATGCTGTTGCCAGCGCGCAGCGCAATGGCGGTATCGCTGCGTTTATCGACGCGGAACACGCACTTGATCCAATCTATGCGCGGGCTCTGGGCGTTGATACTGATTCGCTCATTGTCTCCCAGCCGGATACCGGGGAACAGGGCTTGGAAATTGCCGATATGCTTATCCGCTCTGGCGCGATTGACATCATCGTCATCGATTCCGTGGCGGCCCTCGTTCCCAAGGCAGAAATTGAAGGCGATATGGGTGATTCCCACGTCGGTTTACAAGCACGCCTCATGAGCCAGGCCTTGCGGAAAATGACCGGTGCGCTCTCCGCCTCGGGAACCACCGCCATCTTTATTAACCAGCTGCGTGAAAAAATCGGCGTGATGTTCGGTAACCCGGAAACTACCACAGGCGGGAAAGCGCTCAAGTTCTATGCCTCCGTTCGCATGGACGTGCGGCGCATCGAAACTCTCAAAAACGGTAGTGAACCGGTGGGGAATCGTTGCCGCGTCAAGATCGTCAAGAACAAGATGGCTCCGCCTTTCAAACAAGCAGAATTTGACCTCATCTACGGTGAGGGAATTTCCCGAGAAGGAAGTCTCCTTGACGTCGGTGTGGAGTTGAATATTATCCGTAAGGCCGGGGCATGGTTCACGTATGAGAGTGACCAATTGGGCCAAGGTAAAGAAAAAGCTCGGCAGTTCCTTATGGATAATCCGGATTTGCGTGATGAAATCGAGGATAAGATCCTCCGCAAGGCCGGACTGCGTGAAGATCCGGAAATAACCGAAGGCGGAGAAACCGAAGCTAAGGCAGGTGCCGGTAGTGCTACGGCTGGTTCTACGGGAACTAAGCAGAGTACATCCGCGAAAAGCAGTGGGAATACTACCGAAACTGTTGACTTCTAAGTAGGTGACCGCGGTGACACACTACTCGGATACCGAAACGCGCGGTGGGCGATCACCGGGCCGTAGCCGATCACAGCGAGGTACCCGGAATGGGCAAGGTCGTCGGCGTACGCCCGACCTCGAATCTTTGAGCGAAGAAGAACAATTACGCCGGGCTCGGGATATTGTCTACCGCCAGCTCGGCATGATGGATCGTTCCCGCTATCAGCTCAGTCAGGCGCTTCACACCCGTCAGGTCCCGGAAGCAATAGCTGAACGGGTACTCCACGAATTTGACGTTGCTGGCTATATTGACGATGCCAAGTTTGCACGTGCTCTCACCGCGGTTCGCCGGCGCGATAAACATGCTTCCCGGCGTGCTATCGCAGCTGAGTTGCACCGCAAAGGCGTAGCTGTGGAGCTCATTGAAGAAACGCTCGCGGATATTGATCCCGATGCGGAGCTTGATTCTGCGGTGCAGCTAGCGGTGAAGAAGCTGCGCAGCGCTTCCGGGAAACCGGAAACGCTAGCCCAGCGCACGTACGCCATGCTGGCCCGGCGCGGTTTCACAGCCGAGCAATGCGCACAGGCACTGCGCCGAGCCCGAGCGATACTCGTGGATGAACACACCGCGGAAGAAGCGGGGGATGCCGGGTACGGTTATACGACCGAAGGCACGGTGGCAGAGTGATTATCGCAGTCGTGGGGCCCACCGCAAGCGGAAAAACATCCGTCTCGTTGGAACTCGCAGAGCTTTTGGGTGGGCCGGAGAAGGTCGAGGTCATCTCCGCCGATGCTATGCAGCTGTACCGCGGCTTAGATATCGGTACCGCTAAACTTCCGTTCGCGCAGCGGCGTGGAATTAACCATCATCAAATTGACGAGTTGGATATCGCGGAAGAAGCCTCGGTTGCTGCCTACCAAAAGCATGCGCGGCAGGATCTCAGGGCTATCACCGCGGCGGGAAAAATCCCCGTGGTGGTGGGGGGCTCTGGGCTCTATGTGTCTGCGCTTCTTGATGAATTGCAGTTTCCCGGGACCGATCCCGGACTGCGCGCTGCGATTACGGAAGAAGCCCGCAGTGATTTCCCGCGGCTCCTGCGGGAGCTGGAGGAACGTGATCCGGAGGCATATGCCACCATCGATACTCGTAATGAACGCCGGGTCATTCGAGCCCTGGAAGTGATCCGGCTAACGGGTAAGCCCTACACCCCACGTTTCCCGCGCCACACCTCGCACTATGAGGATGTACATATCTTCGCGATCCACCGCGACATAACTGATCTTCACGCCGCGATCAACGCACGCGTGGATGACATGATGAGGGAAGGACTCCTCGAAGAAACCGCGGGCTTGTTGCGCCGCGGCTTGCGGGAAGCTCCTACCGCATCGCGGGCCACCGGATACCCTCAGGCCATGGCAATCCTGGATGGTAGCCTCAGCCTCGCTGCAGGCACGGAAGAAATCCGGATCGCCACCCGGAAGCTTGCGCGCCGGCAACGCTCGTGGTTCCGGGCCGATCCGCGCATAACATGGCTGGAAGCCAATGCGGCTACCCCAGCCCAGCTTGCTTCCCGGATACTTGAGGAGCTCACGTGACGAGGGCGAAGAGCGCCCTTGTCACTCCGAGTGTATCGCCTGGTAATCAGTGGCCAACGTGTGTCATGACCGGCGTACCCGCAAGACCCGGAATCCCTTGGAGGATCCGATCTTCTCGCACAGGTACCCCTCGCCCGCTAGCCAAGCAGCAAGGGAATCCGCACCTAAATTCTTCTGCACAACCAGGTAGGCTTCGCCATCTGCGGCCAGGCGATCCAGCCAGGTAGCAAGCAACTCATGCAGGGCAGCTTTCCCAATCCGGATAGGAGGATTCGACCACAGCAACCGAATTGATTTCTCTCCCAAACGCTCCAGGGCCTCGCCGGGGGTAAGCACGTCGCCATGTAAGCCGTTGGCTTCAAGGTTGATACGTGTCAATTCGCGAGCCCGCTCATTCACATCCACCCCGATAACGCGAGGAGTTTCGGCGGCCAAAGCCAAGGTGATCGGCCCCCAGCCGCACCCGAGATCCACCGCGATATCACCCGGCTCCAATTCCGGTTCGGGCACTTTTCGTAAGAGGACCGCGGTTCCTTTATCGAGGCCGTTGCCGGAAAAGACGCCGTCGTCGACCGTAACGGAATAGTCCCGCCCGCGGATCGTTACCTCCATGGCACGGGCGTTGCTCGCGGTATCCGGATGCTCTGAAAAGTAGTGCGAAGTCATAACACCAGCTTAAACGAGGCGCGGAGAGGAAGAAACTCGCAGGAAGCGCCGCCGACCACGCATGTGCGCCAGGTTGCCGGTAGGAAACTTCGGCGCAACGTGAGAAAATGAGAGTCCATACGAAGGAGAACGTGGCCATTAGTAACGAAGTACATGAACATGAGCACCACGTCGGTGATGTTGATATCTCCACCCGCCGCGGCACAGTGCTCCAAGCCGATACCGTATGGCAAGAGAGTACGGACAATATCCACCGCGACCACGTCGGCCTCCAGGAAGTTGAAGGTCTGGCCCGCGGTATCGAACGCGAACAAGGGATTGACGTTGAATACCGCCAGGTCCGCCTGGAACGAGTCATCCTTGTGGGAGTCTTCGCTGATGATCGTCCACGGGCCGAAGAATCCCTCCGTGAACTCGCAGCGCTAGCTGATACGGCCGGCTCAACGGTACTCGCCGGGGTTATCCAGCGCCGCACGCTTCCTGACCGTGCCACCTATCTCGGTGCGGGAAAAGCTCGAGAACTTGCCGCGATGGTGGAAGCTCACGAAGCTGATACCGTCATTGTTGATACCGAGCTGGCGCCTTCTCAACGGCGCGCCCTCGAAGATATCGTCAATGTCAAGGTTATTGACCGTACCGCTCTCATTCTTGATATTTTTGCGCGGCATGCCCAATCGAAGGAAGGCAAAGCTCAGGTAGAACTCGCGCAGCTCGAATATCTGCTCCCGCGCCTGCGCGGTTGGGGTGAATCGATGTCACGCCAGGCTGGTGGGCAGGTGGCCGGCGGTGCCGGAATCGGATCGCGCGGCCCCGGTGAAACTCAGCTGGAATTAGATCGACGTCGCATTCGCCAACGCATGGCAAAACTCCGGCGTGATATCAAAAAGATGGCACCGGCCCGCTCCACTCGGCGTGCCGAACGGCGGCGTACCGGTATCCCCTCCGTGGTGGTGGTTGGCTACACGAATGCCGGGAAATCCTCGCTGCTCAACCGGCTTACCGGGGCGAATGTTCTGGTCGAAAATGCCCTCTTCGCCACTCTCGACCCGACAGTACGCAAAGCCATCACCCCGGAAGGACGTGAATTCACGCTTTCGGATACGGTGGGATTTGTGCGTAATCTTCCCACTCAGCTGGTCGAAGCGTTCCGCTCCACCCTTGAAGAAGTGGATGGGGCGGATGTTCTCCTCCACGTGGTCGATGCCTCCAATGCGGATCCGGTTGCCCAGGTCACGGCCGTGCACGACGTGCTCGCGGATGTGCCCGGTGCCCGCGATATCCCGGAGATTATTGTGCTCTCCAAGGCTGATATTGCCGATCCGGTAGATCTGACCGCTCTGCGTTCACGCTACCCTTCCGCTATCGCGGTTTCCTCGCATAGCGGGGTGGGAATCGATGAGCTGCTTGCGCGCATCGAGGAAGAACTGCCCCACCCCGATATTGAAATTGACGCCATTATTCCCTTCGAGCGTGGTGATCTCGTCTCGCGGATTCTGGAAGAGGGCGAATTATTGGATGAGCTCGACTATCTGCCGACCGGCACGCGTATCCACGCCCTGGTGCGAGCAAATATCGCCGGGCAGATCGACTCCCGCTGGGATGCCCAAACAGATGCGTCCACCAGGATGCGGGCATGAGAAAAGAACTGGCCGAGATCCTCGAACTGGTGGTTGCGGATCTCGGGGGAGCGGTCCGCGAGGGCCAGAATCGTATGGTTGAGGAGACCGCCACCGCGTTGGAGGACTCTTCCCACCTGCTGATCCAAGCTGGGACGGGCACGGGGAAATCCATTGGTTACCTGGTTCCGCTCATGGAATGGTCGGTGCGGACCGGTCAGCGTGCGGTGGTGTCTACCGCCACCCTTGCCTTGCAGCGCCAAATCGTGGGGCAGGACGCGCCGCGAGTGGCGCGAGCCGTCAGTGCGGTAACCGGGCATGAGCCGCATATCGCTCTGCTCAAAGGCTGGAATAATTACGTGTGTTTGCGTAAGGTCCACGGTGGTTATCCCGAGGATGATGCGCTTGTCAGCCGCGCCGAAGGGGAATACGGCGCGAGTGCAACCGGTGAAGAAGTCGTGCGTTTGCGCGAATGGGCCGCGGAAACTGAGACCGGGGATCGTGACGACCTTGTCCCCGGGGTATCCGAGCGGGCCTGGCGCCAGGTGTCCTTGAGTAAACCCGAATGCGTGGGGGTGAAGTGCCCGCTCCGTGACGTGTGTTTTCCGGTGCGGGCCCGTACCGCGGCGGCCGAAGCGGATATCGTCATCACGAACCACGCCATGCTCGGCGTGCATAGTTCCGGCACCCCCGTGCTCCCGGACGCGGATGCTTTTGTTGTAGACGAAGCTCATGATCTCGTCGACCGCGTGACGAGTCAGCTCACCTTCGCGCTTTCCCACGGGGAAATCACGGGATTGGCGCGCCTGCTGCGCCGTGAAAAAATCTTGGCTGAGGGGATCGAACGGGCCCGTGACGGCGTCGTCGCCATTATGGATGAGCTGGAGGAAGGGCGCCTTGCCTGCCTGCCCGCGCCTTTGCAGGACGCTCTTATGCTGTTGTTGCGCGAATTGCAGCTGGTAGAGAACGACGTCGCAGCTCTGCCCGGTAGTACCGAATCAGATGCCGCAACGAAAGCGGTGGTGCGCCACCGGCTTTCTACCTGCGTCGATATGGTGAGCGCTATGGTGAGTGAAGAAGTGGCAACTGGCACATTGGTCGTGTGGCTTGCCCGCGATCTGGAGGGGCGGTCAAGTCTGTGTGCGGCACCCCTCGATGTGTCTGCACCGTTGGCGGATACGCTTTTCGAGGCCCGTCCCGCGATCCTTACCTCCGCCACGCTCGCCATCGGCGGGCGTTTTGACCTGGCTGCTCGTCAGATCGGTTTCTCTTATCCGAGCCAGGGTCCGTGGCGGGGAATCGACGTCGGCTCGCCATTCACCTACCACCAGCAGGGCATTCTTTATGTCGCGCGCCACCTGCCCGTCCCGGGGAAGGAGGGGTACGGGGAGGAAACTCTGCGTGAACTCGTGGAATTGATCGAGGCGGCGGAGGGCGGGGCGCTGTGTCTTTTCACCTCCCGTAAGGCCGCGAACGAGGCCGCGGCTTTCGCCCGCGATCACCTCGATCTGCCCATTTTGGCGCAGGGTGAGGACCAGCTGCCCACCCTCGTCAAAGATTTTGCCGCGGATCCCCACGCCTCGCTTTTCGGTACCCTTTCGCTGTGGCAGGGGGTGGATGTTCCCGGTCTGACGTGCCGCCTGGTGACCATTGATCGGATTCCGTTCCCGCGCCCCAACGACGCGCTGGTCCAAGCGCGTTCACGCCGGGCTAACGAGCGCGGATATAACGGCTTCATGGATGTGTCCGCAGCGCATGCTGCCCTGTTGTTGGCGCAGGGGGCCGGGCGCCTCATCCGCAGTGAGAGTGACCGGGGTGTGGTCGCGATTCTGGATCCGCGGCTTGTCACCGCGCGTTACGGTGGGTTCTTGCGCGCTTCGCTTCCGCATATGTGGGGAACGGACAACGGTGCCGTGGTCCGGGCGGCCCTGGGGCGGCTCGCGGCTCAAGTTAAATAGCGGTCTAGCCCGAATAGTAACCCGGCTTGGGCAGTGGATAGTAGTACGACGCCGCAGCCCTGCCCGATATGCAGGTTTACCAATCGCGGTGTTCCGGAGGCCGCCTGAAACCGAGGTTGGCTAGAGGGTGCGCAGTACCATGACGACGCGCCCGAGCACTTCGCTATCATCGGCGGGAATGGGGGAGTAAGCGGGGTTGCAAGGAAGCAGCGTGACGTGGCCATCGCGGCGTTGGAGAACTTTCACCGTGGCCTCCCCATCGATCATGGCAGCAACGATTTCCCCGTTTTCGGCGGTAGGCTGGCGGCGCACCACCACCCAGTCCCCATCGCAAATCGCCGCATCAATCATCGATTCGCCCTGGACTTTCAGGGTGAAAAGCTCGCCGGTTCCGGTCAATTGGCGCGGTAGCGGGAATACATCTTCAATGAGCTCTTCAGCCAGAATCGGAGCGCCGGCCGCGATTTTCCCGACGACTGGCACATTGATTGCCTCACTAATATCCACCGGGACATCAGATTCTAAGCTGGCCTGACCCGGTTTACCCACCGGAAGTAGCTGGCTTTCCCACTCGGAATCACCGCGAGAACGGCGTGCGTGGGCACGGCCGGCTTCTGTGAGCTCAATCATGCGAGGCCGGCGAGGATTGCGGGAGATGTAGCCCTTTTCCTCCAGTGCATCGAGTTGGTATTTCACTGAGGAAGGGGAGGACATGCCCACTTCTTCACCGATTTCCCGCACCGTTGGCGGGACGTGATGGGTGGCGATCCCGTCAATGACAACGTCCAGTATCTCTGCCTGGCGAGCCGTGAGTTGAGGATGATCCATATGCACTCCCGAGCGTTCGTGCCGAATTTTTTGTCGTAAGGGCGGGTTTGAATAGTTCTACGACGGTAGGGCCCGGAGTAGGACCGAACTTCACGGAGTCGAACGAACGTTCTAGACAAACCCTCACTGTCGTACTAGTCTAACATACAGATGTTCGGCGAACGAATGTTCGAGGAGTGGAAAATGAGTGTCGCATACCAGGAGATAACGCGGGAAACCAGCCGTGCTCACACTAGCCGGCGGCACCCGAAGCTGCGGGTGGTGGGTGAGCAGTCCGCGGCCGTGCATAGTAAGTCACGCGGGGAAGAAGTTTGCCACGGGGATGCTCGCGGGGCAGCTTCGGTCACGGCACTACGGGTAGCGGGGGCGCGCCGGCGCTGGAACACTCCGGCTCTGGGCGCGGTACGCCGTCCGGTTGCTTTTGCATCTGAGGTTGGTACTCACAAGGTTGCTCGGGTGGTACCGCTATCGGCACCATCGGTCTCGCGTTCACGCACCGTCTCAGCATCGCTGGCTTCGAATACGGCATCCGCCACTTTGGTGAAGCCGGTTCGCGGTGCGGCGGTACCCGGGGCGCGATCCAGCACGGCATCTCTGGATAGTGTCGTTCGGATGGGTGTGCGGGTAGCGCTAACCATCGCTGTTACTCTTCTGTTAGCCAGTTTTGCCATGATCGTGGGAACTACTTTCCTGGAAACAGGGATGGCAACCGTAACGGTGCAAGGTGGGGATAGCTTAGCGAGTATTGCTGCCAGCATCCCGGGAGTTCCTGATATTTCCACCGGGGTGGCAGATATCGTCAACCTTAACGGACTCTCGTCGCATAACTTGGTTCCCGGCCAGGTTCTTGAGATTCCGGGCTATTAGTCCTGAACTTTCGGTTGAGCACAGGCGGTACGGAGGGCTGGGCAATCTCGCCATAGGTATACGGTTGGCGCATTATAGCTGAGGCATTTAGAATGATTAATGTGCATTGCCCATTTTGTCGCAACCCTGATTCACGGGTGATTGATTCTCGTACCGCCGATGATGGTCTCTCCATTCGTCGCCGTCGCGAATGCCCGAACTGCCATCGGCGTTTCTCTACGCTGGAAACCGCCAGTCTTGTGGTCGTCAAGCGCTCGGGCGCTACCGAACCTTTCTCACGTCAGAAAATTATCAACGGGGTAGGGAAAGCCTGCCAGGGGCGCCCGGTTACCGAAGATCAACTCGCGCTTCTCGGAGCACAAGTGGAAGAAAAAGTCCGCTCCTCGGGCAGCTCGCAGATTGACGCGCATGATATCGGCCTAGCTATTCTCGAACCGCTCAAGGCTCTTGATCTCGTCGCATATCTTCGTTTCGCCTCGGTCTACTCAAATTACGATTCGATTGATGATTTTGAGCGCGCCATCGCAGACCTGCGCCGTGATCCGGATGTTCCGGTTGCATCAGAATCGCCGGATTTTTCGAAACCTCAATCCTGAAGCTCCTGCGCTGAGCGAAGCTCCTGCGCTGAGCGGTGTTTGTGGGCTGCGCGTTGCTTGTGGTTGGTTGTGAGGCATAGCTATACGGAGCGCTCCCACCCGTGGAACCACACCAACGGTCTAGTTTTCCGGGCTAGTTGAATTCTCCTCATTCTGGGAGGTTGCGGAACTACCCGAGGCGGGGTTAGTGGCACCGTCGCTCCTGCCATCGCTTTGGGGGTAACGGTTCTGGGCGCTCGCATGTTCTTGTGCAGTAGGCGTGATTGACCGCGTAGCGCCAGCAACTAAGTCGTGGCCAGATCGTACCACCCAGGTGGCAAAAGATTCCAAAGTAGCTCCCGCAGAACGCACGAAAGCAGCAATAGTTTCCTGACTGGGGGCAGTCTTATCGACCCATTGGCGTACCGCACCACCACTTTCCGTGGCGGACTTCGTGATGCTGGAGGCCCAACTTTGAATCTGATCGACAGTCAGGTTATAGGTGGTCTCCAAGCCGGCCAATACGCGCTCGAAAGTCTCACGGGTCATGTCACCCACCGCGGTAGTAGCACTTCCAGCGACCGCGCCGGCTTTTTTCACCCACACCCCGGCCGTCAGCTCGAAATTATCCAGCTGTTCGCGCACCGAGCGGCGCATCACCTTCCCTAACTGGGACGTGGGAAGAGAATCAAAAAGAGCAATAGACGATGGCATTGCGTAATGGGCAAGCTTACCTTCGGCCCAGCGGCGCACCGCAGCCAGATCAACCGTGGATCCCGGTTCCAATACAAGAGCGGCCACCACTGATTCGCCACGTTCCGCAGCGGGAATCCCCACAACTGCCACGTCGCGGACCTCTGGCATTTCCCGCAGGACTTCCTCCACCTCGGAAGGATAAATATTAAAACCGGAGGAATTAATCATCTCCTTCGCGCGATCAGCCATAACAACGAAAGGACCATCCCAGCGCCCCAAGTCACCGGTACGCAGCCAGTCTCCGAACAACGCCTCCTCGGTTTCCTCCGGTTCACCCAGGTACCCAGCAAAAACTTGCGGGCCGCGCACCAAAATCTCGCCCACATCCGCGGCATCCTCCGCCAAATTATCGGGATTGGCGATACGTACCTCGGTACCGGGGAACGGAACACCTAGGGTGGAAGGGCGCCGATTCTGGCTCATCGGAGATCCAGAAACCACCGGAGATGATTCCGTCATTCCATAGCCTTCGATGAGGAAACCGCCGGTGCGTTCCTCCCAGCGGCGCGCCACTTCGCTCGGCAGTGCCATCGCGCCGGACACCCCGAAACGAATCGAGGACAGGTCAATAGTTTCCCCGGCTGCTTCCCGCTTCTCCACCTCGGCAAGAATACGGGAGAACATGGGCGTTACCCCGGGCAACACGGTGATGGGGCGCCGCTTCTGAGCAGCCAGCAAAGACTGAATATCGAAATTCGGCAAGAAAATAGCGGTTGCAGCCAGATCAAGGCCGCACATCATCATGAGCGTAAAACCGAACGCATGGAAGAGGGGCAGCACCCCAGCAATCACCTCGTGATGATCAGCCTCAAAAGGCACCCAGGCAATGATCTGCTTGCGGTTGGACACCAAATTCCGGTGCGTGAGCATTACCGCTTTCGGCTTGCCGGTGGTACCCCCGGTAAACATATAGAGCGCTACGTCATCCGCCTGCGGTTTACGGAACGTATCGAGATCCATAGGAGCCGCTTTTCGCCACTCCCGATCAAAAGAAGCCACGTGAGCGGGAACATCCCCGCGCAAGCGAGCACGCTGGGTTCGTGCCTGCGCTATCGGAAGCTTGAGAAGAATCCGAGAGGTCAGGGGTAAGTCGCGGGAGAGGTCAACCGCGAAATAGTGGCGCGCGTCGTGGGTGGCTGGTGCCAGCGTGGCAATGGTCTTCTCCCACGCAATAACAACCCGCGCATTAACCATCGTGATCTGACGATGTAATTCAGGTCGCGGAGCTAGTGGATTCATCTCCGCCACGGTCGCACCTGTCAGTATCGCACCCCACAGCGCGTACATATGTTGGGGACAATTCGGTAAGGCCACGGCGACGGTATCCCCACGCTGCACCCCTAAACTGCGCAGGAGAGTAGCAACCCGGCGAGCCCGCTCAACCAGCTCCCGATAACTCGTCGTTGCCCCGAGGAAATCCAAGGCAACCCGATTGGGATAGCGTTCGGCCGCGCGCAGGAGCGACTCTTCTAAAGTCTCCTCGTCCACCGTGATATCGGAGGGTACCCACTCCGGGTAAATATCCAGCCAAGGTTTCACGGTCATTCCTACTCCTTCACCCACCCGAACAGCGGTTTCGTGGCGTTGACTAATCAATCATAGTGGTAATAACTCAGAACGGCGGTACGTGTAATCACGGTACGGCGTAAGCGCGGTATGTATACGGGCAGTACGCCTAACCACGGCACACGGAGTGACTGCATAACGGTCCGCAGTCCACGGCCGTCCCAGCCGCAGTGCAGGGGGGGCAATTTTAGGAACCAACACCCGCCGCGCTCGCGGTGAGCCCGTCCGGAAGATCGCCCTCGGACACCACGGAGAGAAGCTGGGTGGGGCGCGTCATCGCCACGTAAATATTTCCCGGGCCTTCGGCCAAAATCTCGCGTGGCTCCAGTAACACAACAGCGTCAAATTCCAAGCCCTTGGACTGCACCGCCGTGAGAACCTGGATCCGGGCCGTGACATCACGACCGGTGACATCTACAGTCCACCCGGCCAGTTCCGGAGCCGTTGCGATTGCTTGCGCCACCGGGGCTACTCGAGCCTCCGGCACGATTACGCCGAGGGTCCCGGCATGACCATAGCGCCTGTCCAAACGTTCGCACACGTGCGCCGTCGCCTTAATAGCACCTGTGGTAAGAGTTCCGGGCGCGCAGCGCGGGGCGATCTCCACGGCGCCGCCCTCGGTGCGAGCTGCACGCACGGGGCGCACCATAACCCCGGCGGCGCGCTGCACCGCCCCGGCCGTATCCAAAATAACGGCGGGAGTTCGGTAGGACACCGTGAGTTCTTCCACGCGTACCCGATCAGCCAAGCGCCCCACCAGCCCTTCCCAGCCGGCCCGCGGCGAACCATCCGGGCGTTGGTCAAGGTCACCGACCACCGTCATGGAGCGGGAGGGATTACGCCGAATAAGCATTTCCCACTGCATAGGGGAGAGCTCCTGGGCCTCATCGACCACGACGTGCCCATAGGTCCAGGTCCGATCCGCGGCAGCACGTTCGGCTAGTGAGCTGCCGTCCCCGCGCCCACCCATGCGCTCAGCCAGCAGTTCCGCGCTCACAATTCCGCCGCCCACGCCCAGCGCCTCCATTGTTTCTCCGGCATAGCTCAGGCGATTGCGTTCGGCCGCGTCGCGCGCCGCCCGGGCATGGCGCTCCGCATCGGTGGCAAAAGGCCCGAGAACTTCAGCGAATTCATCAATGAGGGCAATATCGGCGATAGTCATACCGTGCCCGGCCGGGCGCTGCAGCGCGGCTCGTTCCGCAGCGCTGAGTTCGGGCGCCACCTCGGCAAGAAGATGCGGTTTGGTGAGTAGGCGTTCCAGCAGCGCCACCGCGGAGGACGGCATCCAGCGCAGATTGATTTCCCGGCGCGCATCAATGCTCTCTGCTACATCGGCGATAATCCACGGATTTTCCGAGAGCTCCACGTCCTGGCCCTCGGCCACCTGGCGCGCTAAAACATCCACGAGGTACTTCGCGTAGGTATCGCGGGCCTCATTATGGCGTTTACCGGTTCTGCGGGCCCGCCGCTGCGCGTTGTCTACATCCTGCGGGGTCAGGCGCACATCAACCCCGCTGATGCGCATCCGCACGGTCTTACGTAGCGGGCGCTCGAGGAGGGTACGCACCGCCCGCGGGGCGATGGTGCGCCAAACAAGGCGCCCCTTAACCTCCGCGGCCGGGGCAGTATCGACGGCGCTTACGGTCACCCCGGGCACCAGCCCGGCAATCGTCGTCGACACAACATCCGATTCTCCCAGTGAAGGCAACACCTGATCGATATAGCGCAAAAAGACCGGCGAGGGACCCACAATAAGAACCCCGGAGCGCGCCAGCCGCTCACGGTGGGTATAGAGCAGATAGGCCGCGCGGTGGAGAGCCACCGCTGTTTTTCCGGTGCCGGGCCCGCCCTGAACAACCAGCACATTATTGGAATCGGCGCGAATAATACTGTCCTGTTCGGCCTGAATCGTCGCGACGATATCGTTCATTTTCCCGTCGCGCGCGGCATTCATCGCCGCCATGAGGGCGCCCTCGCCCGTCAGATTGAGATCCGAGGAGGCACGGGAGGAATCAAGAAGCTCATCTTCCACCCCGGTAACCGTGCGGAGGCGGGTCTGAATATGGCGGCGCCGCCGTACCTTCCCCGGATGGGCAGCGGTGGCGCGATAAAAGGGTTCCGATTGCGGGGCACGCCAGTCCAGGAGCAAGATCTCTCCGGCTTCGTCTTTCAAACCGATTCGTCCGATATGATCGGTTTCACCGTCGCGAGTATCGAGCCGCCCGAGAACCAGCCGGTTTTCAACCCGCCGCAAACGGGTGAGATTATCTTCGTAATGGGTGGCGAAAGAATCCCGCTCGGTCATCTCACCGGCGCTTTCCTGACCGCTCTGGCTGCGCACGGCAGCCAGGCGCTGGGCGTAGGCCTCGCGTTGGCGATCAAGCGCGTGATACGCAGTATCCACGAAAAGCTGTTCTTCCCGTATCGCGTCCTCGCGCGCGCTGTGAGGATCGTTGACCACGAGCGGCTCCTCCTGATGACCGAAAATAATCGGGTGGTGTCCTGGAAAAAAGTAACAATCAATTATGACGGAAAACGCCCGGGCGCGCTATAGTGCGGTGACAGGAACGACAGTGATCAGCCGGTGGCGAATACCGGAACCGTGTTCGGTTACGTCTCGTTGTCACGATTGCTGTTGCCGCGGTACGACGGCGCCTGGCACACCCGGCCAGGCCGGTAGTCTAGGCTGGAAGGGAAGCTAGCGAGCTGGAGAGGGAGGAGGAGCGCGGTGAACTATTTCGTCTACCCCTGTGAGGGTGAACATGAGGATGCCTGGGCGAACGGGGAGCGTTTCGATAGCGTCGTCGTTCATCTCACCGATCCCATCAATGACATTGGTTCGGTATCCGAACTCATTGCCTCCCAGCTCTATACTCTGGACCTCAGCCCGGTGGCCGATATACATGTGGACGGGCTGGTCGATTACCGAGCGCAGCGTCCGCGGGTGCACTACCTCAATGGTGCTTTGGAAGATATCGCTATCCCGGCGCTCGGGTTGTTCCACGCGAAAGATATTGAAGGCACCTCTTTTTTGCTCCTGCTCGGTACCGAACCTGATTTTTGCTGGCAGGGGCTGAACTCCGAGCTCATGGCAGTTTTCGCGCAGCTCGGGGTCAAGCACCTCTACCGGGCCGGGTCGGTGGCCGGGGCGCTACCCCATACCCGCCAGCCCGATATGCTCATCCGCACCCGCAATTCAGAACCGGTGGCTCCCGCGCTCGAAGCCGATGTGTGGTACCCGGCTTCTTTCTCGGATTTTTTGGAATACAGTCTAGGTCAAATGGGCGTGGCGACCTTCTCCGTAACGGTGCGCGTCCCTATGTATATAGCGGGGCATCATTACGCGGCCGGGGCCGCTAGCGCGCTTTCCATGCTCGCAAAAACGGCCGGGTTGAGCCTGCCGCTCGGAGATTTGGAAGCTAGCGCCGCCGAAGAATCTGAGCAGCTCGCCCAGCTCACCGAACACAATGAGCAGCTCGCGGAAATCGTTGCGGCCCTGGAAACCGAATATGATCGGGCGGAGGGGCATCCGGGTCTTATCCAAGCCCCGCAGCATACTCTCACCGTCCCCAGCGCCGATGAAATCGGGCGTGCGGCGGAAAGTTTCCTTGCGCGAGTGGATGCTTCGATGGTCAAGCGCAAAGAGCACGCTGATAACGAGCAGGCGCAGATGACGGAACGTCTGGAAAATATGCGAGCTGCTTGGCAACATGCCAGTAACGGGCAGCATTCCGGCACCGAGCGTGATCGGGGCGACCAGCGTCCCGAGCCGGAGGGCAACCCGAGCACCGAACGGCCGCGCGGCCGGCACGCCGCGGACTAATCGTCGGGTAGGGGAGTGCTAGCGGGCAAGTAGCCGATATCGGTATCCCGCTCGAGAATGGCGCCGCGAGCCCTCCGGCGTAAATCCGCCCGCCCCACCATGCGCGCGGGGAGTGGGAGGCGGCGTACCAGCCGCTCGATCTGCGCGAAAGCGAATTCCCGCTGCGAGGCAGCCAAGACAATATTGCCGAAGCGGCGCCCGCGCAGCACCGCCGGATCCATAATCGCTAGCACATGCTCGAAATGCTCGAGGAGGGCCCGTGATTCATTCGCGAAGCGGGTCAAGCCGGTCGAAGCCACTGAGTTGAGGAGATACACGCCGTCTGGTTGCAAAACCTGGGCGACTCGCGCAGCGGCGTCGCCGGTACGTAAGTGGGGCGGAACATCACGGTCAGCAAAAGCATCGCGCACGACCACGTCCCAGCGTGCCGCTGTGGTGTCCAGGGTGACGCGCGCATCCTGCACCCGGATACGCAAGCGCGGGGAAGGTGGCAGATCGAACCACTCGCGTGCGTAGGTGGCGAGTTTGCCGTCGATTTCCGCCGCTAGCTGGCGTGAGCCGGGCCGCGCGGCATCCACGGCGCGCGGAAAAGCGCATCCGGCCGCTCCCAGGTGGAGTACCCGCAGCGGCTGACGCTTGGGGTACATGGCTTCAAGAATGCACCTAAACTGTTGCATATACTCGAATTCAAGATAGGTGGGATCGTCGAGGTCCAGGGCGGATGATTCCACTCCGTCCAAGTAGAGCGTCACGAGGGACGGGCGATCCGAGCGTCGATCTAGTTCGGCGAGGGCATAATCAGTTCGCACGGGTTCGGTAGGCACACTCACAGCTCCAGCCTAACGGAGAGCAGGGTCGAGCGAGGGGAAACTGAGGACACGAAGCAGAGGGCAACCTAGGAAACGGAGGGCTTATGTCACGCGCACCGCGCTCACGTGCTGCCCGCCATTCCTGGGGCGATGACGATTCGCGTACTCCCATCCTCCACATCGATATGGATGCTTTTTTCGTATCCGTGGAGCTTCTCGACCATCCGGAGCTGCGCGGGTGTCCCGTCGCGGTGGGCGGCCAGGAACGCGGTGTCGTGGCCGCTGCCTCCTACGAGGCACGCGCTTTCGGCGTGAATTCCGCGATGCCGGTGGGGCAGGCACGGCGGCGCTGTCCGAATCTCATTATGCTGGCCCCGCGCCTGGAGCTTTACCGCGCGGTATCGGAAAAAATCATGGCGATTTTGCGGGAGGTTACCCCGCTGGTTGAGCAGCTCTCCGTGGACGAAGCTTTTCTGGATGTCGGGGGAGCACGCCGGCTTTTCGGCTCTCCCGTTCATATC
Organism: Actinotignum sanguinis; assembly: GCF_030230305.1. NCBI lineage: Bacteria > Bacillati > Actinomycetota > Actinomycetes > Actinomycetales > Actinomycetaceae > Actinotignum > Actinotignum sanguinis. The sequence goes on along the minus strand of NZ_JASPCQ010000003.1, from coordinate 36,477 downwards.
GGCCAACAGCTGCGCGCCCGGATCCGCGCCGAGGTTGGGGTGCCGGCTTCCGTGGGGATCGCCGCTACTAAACACGTGGCCAAAATTGCCTCCGCGCACGCCAAACCAGACGGGCTTCTCCTTATCCCCGCCGCGGCCACCCTCGAGTTTTTGCACGACTTACCGGCCGGGGCGCTGTGGGGTGTGGGCGGGCGCACCGAGGAGCGTTTGCGTTTGCACGGGATCGAAACGGTGGGCGACGTCGCCGCAGCCGGCCCTGATCAGCTCCGCCGCCTGGTTGGAACCGCGGCAGGGGAGCACCTCTTCCAGCTGGCCAGCGGCGTCGATCCGCGCCCCGTCACCCCGAGTCGCGAGGAAAAATCCATCGGACGCGAAGAAACTTTTTTCGACCCCCTGGCTGACCGGGGCGAACTCCACCGGATTCTGCTTTCTCAGGCTCATGACACCGCCACCCGACTACGCGCAAAAGACCTGGTCGGGCGCACCGTGGCGATTAAGGTACGGTTCCCGGACTTCACCACCATCACCCGGTCGGCAACGCTGCCGCAAGCCACCCAGGTTGCCGCAGATATTTACGAACGCGCCCGCGAGCTGCTGGACGGGGTGGAGATCCCTACCGCCGGCTTGCGGCTCCTGGGCCTGCGGGTGGAAAACCTGAGCGAGCAGGGCGGTTTCCAGCAGCTCGCTTTCGACGATGATCCGCGCCGCGGCGAAGCCGAAAGCGCTATGGATGCGGTGCGTTCGCGTTTCGGAGCCGGGGCACTCGGGCCGGCAAGTCTTTTGCGGGTGCCGGGTACGGGCCACGGCGATGGGGCGGGCGATGGCGATGGTGCGGGAGGCGCCGGAACGGGGCATGGTGGACCGGGGCGCGATAGAACGGGGCGCGGCGACGTCGCACCCGGTGGGCGCGCAGGGCGCGGAAACGGTGTATCGTGACACAACATATCGTGACGCTGGCCCACGGGGCACGGTAGACTGGCAGCAGTACAGTAACAAGGAGGCACAGTGGCCCTATCGGACTACGAGAAGAAGATGCTCGCTGAGCTGGAAGCGCAGCTCACCAACGAGGATCCCAGCTTCGCGCGTAATATGAAGCCCGCTGCTCCGGAAGTAGAAGCCATCAGTCGGCAGCTGTCCGTGCGCAATCTCGTACTGGGGATTCTCGGGCTGGTCGCGGGCATCGCCATTCTGATCGGTGGGATTTCTGCACCGAAGATGTGGTGGCTCGGTTTGCTCGGTGTCATCATTATGTTTGCCTCGGTGTGGTACGCGCTCGCGGGCGTACATACGGAGAAAGTCGCGGTGCCTGCCGGCGGCGCGGCATCCCCGAGTTCGGCGGGGCCGCGCGGAGTATCGTCCTTTATGCAGCGCCAGCAAGAAATTTGGGAAAAGCGCCGCCGCGGCGACCACTAGATTCGCGTGCCGCACCGGTTCGGCCGGTAACTCAAACTCAGCACCCGTAACGGTGAGAGGATATCGATCCTCTCACCGTTTTCTTTTTCTGAGGTACGACGGCGCAGCTGGGTGAAAGTGCCCTCGCTCCACTGACCATTCTGCTCCACGGAATGCCTCGCATATGGATCTGGCATTCCTCACCCCTGAATACCCCACCACACTCCACGTGCACTCCACTCAGTTTTCCCCTGTGATCACGGGCTTTTCTGAGAATCACTAGCGCGACATACCCTCGTCATGGCAAACTGGTGGAGGAAAGTGGAGTAAAGTGGAGGTAAGCGCCACGGGAGGGGGTGCGGTAGATGTTCCTCGGCACGTATGAGCCCAAATTGGACGACAAAGGTCGAATTATTCTGCCCGCCAAATTTCGTGATCAGCTCCAGGGCGGGCTGGTGATGACGCGCGGTCAGGAACACTGCATCTACGTTTTTCCGCTCGCGGATTTTGTGGAATTGCAGCAGACCCTGGCCAAAGCCCCCTTGACGTCTAAAGAGGCGCGGTCATATACCCGCGTACTGCTCTCCGGCGCCGTGGATGACATCCCTGATAAACAGGGGCGAATCACCATTCCGGCAATGCTGCGCACGTACGCGGGTCTGGATCGCAACCTCGCGGTTATCGGCACGGGCAACCGAGTCGAAATCTGGGATAGCGCCGCGTGGGCGGCCTATCTGGAGGATCAAGAATCGGCTTTCGCCGATAGGGAGGAAGAGGTCATCCCCGGCCTCTTCTAGGAATCGCGTGATCGCGGTGGCGGTCTTTCGCGAGAGCTCTGAGGCACTTCCCCAGCTTCAGATCACTCGCGGGGGATCACTATCGCGGGCGCCGCAATGAGAAGGGCACAGAATGGAGACAGCACGCACCTCGGGCGCGCCGCGCGCCGCTGGGAACGCGCTGCATGCCCCGGTGCTCGTGGACACCTGCATCGAACTCCTCGCCCCCGCCTTCCAGGTTCCCGCTCCTGTCCTCATTGACTGCACGCTCGGGATGGGCGGACACACCGAAGCTTTCCTTGAGCGTTTTGAAAACCTCACTGTTATCGGAATCGACCGCGACCCTGCCGCCATTGCCTTGGCGGGGGAGCGCTTGGCCCGTTTCGGCAAACGGTTCCGCCCCGTCCAAACCACGTACGACGACGTGGCCGCGGCAGCGGGAAATCGCCCCGTAGATGGAATCCTCATGGATTTGGGAGTGTCCTCCCTGCAATTGGATGAAACTGAGCGCGGGTTCTCCTACTCGCATGACGCCCCGCTTGATATGCGTATGAACGCCCAGGTCGGGCGCACCGCCGCGGATATCCTCGCGGAAGAATCGGTACGCGAGCTCACCCGGATTTTGCGCGAGTACGGGGAGGAAAAATTCGCCCACCGTATCGCCACCGCCGTTGTGCAACGGCGCGCCAGTGCCCCGTTGCTCCGTACCGGCGAATTGGTGGATATCGTACGTTCTTCCATCCCAGCCCCGGCGCGGCGCACCGGGGGGAACCCCGCCAAGCGCACCTTCCAGGCACTGCGCATTGCGGTGAATGACGAACTCGGAACACTCGAGCGGGCGTTGCCGGCAGCGCTCGCCAGTTTGCGGGTGGGTGGGCGCATCGTCGTCGAAGCTTATCAATCCCTGGAAGATCGGCTGGTGAAACGGGCTTTTGCCGCCGGGGCCACCTCCCGGGCACCCAGGGGACTGCCCGTTGAACTTGAAGAACATAAACCTTGGTTGGAGCTCCTCACCCGAGGAGCTATCCGAGCTAACGAAGAAGAAATCACCCGCAACTCCCGGTCCGCGTCCGTTCGCTTACGCGCTGCCGAGAAAATCCGTCCCGGAGGTCAGCTATGAGCGCACAGCCCCACGCTGTTGCAGCGCCGCGTACCCGTCCCGTGATCTCGGGGCGTCCCGAACTCACGCTTATCCCCACTCCGGCGGCGCACCGTGGCTTTCTCGGGACCGTAATCATATGCTTGGCACTCTTCTTCGGCGCGTTTGCCACAGTTTTTGCACTTAATACGCGTATGGTAGGCACGGCGTACGAAATCCGCTCCGTCAAGCAGGAGCTGGCGGTCGCGCAATCGGTGGAGTCCACCCTCACGGATGAAGTCGTGGGGGCCTCCACTCCGCAAGGTCTCAAGGAACGCGCGCAGGCCCTCGGCCTCGTCCCCGCCACGGACGTTCAGCATATGGACCTGGGGTCCGCTACGATTCTTGCTCCGATTCCGGGGGAGTGACACGAAGGAAGAGCGCATGAAGGAACTAGCCCGCCGCTGGAAGGCCGCGCAGCCGCACGTACGGCGCGTGCGCACCATGGCGATTATCTTCTTCTTCGCGCTGGGGATCCTCGGGGTACGGCTCATCGATTTGCAGTTTATTCGTGCCGATGCCCTGGCTGCTTCAGCGGACGCGTTTCGTACTCGTACCTACACTTTGCAGGCCAAACGTGGCGATATCGTGGACACCAACGGGGCGGTTTTGGCGACCTCAGTGGAACGCTACAACGTGGGCGTCAACCAGAATCTCATCGGTTCCTACCAGCACTACAAAACTGATGACAACGGGGACTACGTCCTGGATGCCAATGACCAGCTCATCGTGGAAGGCACCGGGGCGGCAGAAGCTGCGAAAGTGCTCGCGCCCCTGCTCGGCGTGGATCGAGCGGAATTGGGAGGCACTCTCCTGGGCGGTGAGAAAAAATCAACCTTTGTGTATATCGCCCGCGATATTTCCCCCGAAAAATGGCGGGAAATCAACTCCTTAGGAATTCCGGGTATCGAACCCGAACAGTTTATGAAACGCGAATACCCCAATGGATCGGTGGCTGGAAACGTCCTCGGCTACGTGGGGGAAACAGCGGAAAACCCGGTTCCCACCGGGCAAGCCGGAATTGAGCGCACGTTTAACGATGCCCTTTCTGGCACGGATGGGCGCTTGACGGTGCAAACCGCCGGAGGCGGCGCCGTCGTACCGAACGGAAAAACCGAGCGCGTGGATCCGGTTAACGGTGCGAACGTGAAATTGACAATCGACCGCGACCTGCAAAACGCACTCATGGAATCCCTCGACGCCTCGGTGGATGCCAATGCCGCGGATTGGGGCGCCGCCGTTGTTATTGAAGTGGGGACGGGGCGGGTGCTCGCCCTTGCCGATTCCCACGCTCCCGATCCTTCGCGCCTCCAGGAAGCGAGTCCGGATTCTTGGGGTTCGCGTGCCGTGCAGGCACCGGTCGAGCCGGGATCTTCAGGCAAGCTCCCCACCTTCACCGCAGCTATTGATACCGGCACCGTCACCCCGCTCACCCAGTTCACGGTGCCGGACACCATCACCATGCCCAATGGCGAAAGTATTTCCGATAATGACCCGCATCCCACCCAGGGGATGACGGTGGCAGGGATTCTCGCGCAGTCCTATAACACCGGACTCGTTCAGATCGGTGACACGGTGGACGATAACGTGCGCTATGACTATATGCGCAGCTACGGGTTGGGTAGCCCCACCGGGATAGAACTGCCGGCTGAATCGGGTGGCATTTTGCGCCCGCCGGAGCAGTGGGGGCAGCGTGATCGCTACACCACCATGTTCGGGCAGGGGTGGGCAGCTACCACGGTGCAACTCGGGCAGATCGGAGCCACCATCGCCAACGGGGGAGTGTATATACCCCTCCATGTTGTGGACTCCACCACCGATGCTAGCGGGCGCACCACCCCCACCGTTCCCGGGGAAAGCCACCGTGTTATGAGTGAGGAATCCGCGGGCACCATGATGAATATGATGCAAGCGGTCACCAATAACCAATCCACCGGGTGGCGCGGGAAAGTTCCCGGTTACAACGTGGCCGGCAAAACAGGTACCGCCCAGGTTCCGGACGCCAACGGAAACCTCACCCGGCGTGTAGGTACCTTTATTGCGGCCATCCCGGCCGAAGACCCGCAAATTGCGGTGGCAATCGCGGTCTACGGCGGGGCCGGGGCCGGATACGGTGGTGACACCGCGGTGCCTGTTTTCGCGAACTTCGCGCCCTTCGCGATGCGGCACCTAGGCGTGCCGCCCAGCACCGTTCCGCTTTTTAAATATCCGTGGTTCTCATCCGAGGTAGGCAACTAGTGAGTGACGAATTCCCCCTTCCACAGGTGCGCCCGGTCGCGCTCAATGAGATTCCGGGCGCGGACGTGCACGTTTTCGCGGGAGACGTGCACGCTGACGATACGGATCCGAGCAGCGCCCCCGGTACCACCGTCACCTCCGTAACCGCAGATTCGCGCGCGGTGCACGACGGCGCACTCTTTGCCGCGCTACCTGGCGCCCACGCTCACGGGGCGCGCTTTGCTAGCCAGGCGGTGCAGCGGGGCGCCCGCGCCATCCTCACCGATGCGACCGGTGCCGTTCTTATCAGGCAGGCCGGCCTGGATCTTCCGCTAGTCGTTATGGAGGATCCGGCTGCGCACCTGGGTGCCATTGCGGCACGCATCTACGGAAACCCGGCCGAGCGCTTGCGTAGCTTCGCGGTGACCGGCACCAACGGTAAAACAACGACGACGTACCTCCTGGACGGCTTGCTCACCGCGCTGGACCGCACCACCGGGCTGGTAGGAACCGTGGAAACAAAAATTGCGGACCTGTGCGCCCCAGCGCGTCTGACCACGCCCATGCCCGCGGATCTCCAGGCGCTGCTAGCACTCCTCGTCGAACGGGGCGGGACGGATGTTTCCATGGAAGTTTCCTCCCACGCGCTGGCCCAGCACCGTACCAGCCCCGTGGTTTTCAGCGTGGCAGGGTTCACCAATCTCACTCGGGATCATCTCGACTACCACCACACCATGGAAAACTACTATCAAGCTAAACGCAGCCTCTTCACGCCGGCCTGTTCGCGGAAGGCGGTTATCACCGTTGATGATGACTGGGGCCGGCGCCTGGCTGGGGAAACCGAGGTTCCCACCGTGGCCCTCGCGGTGTTCTCCGGGCTTGGTGGCCGCTGCGGATACCAGGTATGCGATATCGAGCGTGGCCCCGTTACCTCCTTTACCCTGGCGCATAGCAACGGCTGGGAAATGACGGTGCGCACCGGCCTACCCGGAGATTTCAATATCGCCAATACCGCGCTCGCGGTCGCCATGGTGCTGGAAAGCGGGGCAGACAGGCGCGCCGTCGGTGCTGTGGTAGGGGCCGGGCTCACCCCACAAGTTCCCGGCCGCATGGAAGTAGTGGGCAGCGCGCCGCGCGTCGTCGTCGATTTTGCGCATAATACCGCGGCGTTGCGTCTGGCCATGAACGCGTTGCGCCCCACCACCTCCGGTGAGCTCATCGTCGTAACCGGAAGCGCCGGGGAACGCGATGTGGACAAACGTCCCGAGATGGGGCGGGCAGTAGCCGAACTGGCCGATGTTGTTTACATTACGGACGATGATCCGCACGACGAAGATCCTGCTCCCATTCGAGCCGCACTCCTGGACGGAGCCCGCAGCGCGCACAGCTCGGCCCGCATCGTGGACATCGCTGATCGGACCACCGCCATGCGCACCGCTATTCTTGAGGCGACACCGGAGGACACCGTGCTGCTGGCCGGGCGCGGGCACGAAACTTATCAACCGTTGGCCGGGGGGCGTAACATTCCGCTGGACGACCGAGAAGTAGCACGGGTGGCGTTAGCTGACCGAGCTCGCCGCGGCGCCCTCAACAAAAACACGCAAGAACAGAAAGACACGCAATGATTCCCATGTCCTCCGCGGAGGTTATCGCCGCTGTCGCCGGGACCGCGCTCGCACCGCTGAGCGATAGTGAGGTTACCGGGGCGGTTATCGATACCCGCGCCATCACTCCCGGTGCGCTATTTGCCGCCGTGAAAGGCGCGCGCGTGGACGCGAATACCCTGAGCGGCCAGGCGCGCGCGGCAGGAGCCAGCCTCATTCTCACCGAAGACGGCCCGGCAGCCCTGGCCGGCGGCGCCGAAGCTGAGCGTATTATCGTGGTCGATAATATCCCCGCGGCGCTCGGACGCCTGGCCCGGCATAATCTTGAGCTGGCTCGCCAACTCAATCCCGACTTGCGGGTTATCGCGGTGACCGGGAGCGTAGGGAAAACGACCACTAAGGATCTTCTTGCCGCGATATGCCGGGAACGCGGTGACGTGGTTGCCCCACCAGGATCACTCAATAACGAAATCGGCTTGCCGCTCACGGTGCTTCGTGTTGACGCAAGCACTTCCACTCTCGTGGCGGAAATGGGTGCCGACCATATCGGCAACCTTGCCTACCTCACCTCCATCGCACCCCCGGATATCGCCGTGGTGCTCGTGGTGGCCCGCGCGCACCTGGGTGAATTTGGTGGAATTGAGAATGTGGCGCGCGCTAAAGCAGAACTTGTGGAAGGGCTGCGCGAGGACGGGATCGCCATCCTCAACGCCGATGATCCGCGGGTTGCGGCTATGGCCGGGCGAGTTGCGAGTGGACGGGTGCGTACCTTCGGGCGTGTGAATCCGGCGGACGTGACCGCAACCGATATCGCTCTCGGGAGTGACGGTCGGGCCAGTTTCACTCTGCATATGAACGACGGCGCAGCTAGCTCCGCGCCCGCCGTGCTCTCAGCCCCGTCCGCGCCGTCAGCGCCATTCGCCCCGTCCGCGCCATCAGCGCCGCCTGCCTCCACTGCGCCGTCCGCTCCAACGGTCAGCCTCGGGCTCGTAGGGGAGCACCAAGTCATGAACGCACTCGCGGCCGCAGCCGCCGCCAGCGCCGCTGGGGTGAGCCTGCCCGCCATCGTGGCGGGACTGGCGAGCGGGCCGGCCAGCGCCCACCGTATGGATGTGTTCCGCCGTGGCTCCACGCTGATCATCGATGACTCCTACAATGCCAACCCGGATTCCATGCGCGCCGGCATCGCCGCGCTCGGACAGCTCGGAAACGGGCGCAAGGCCGCGATTCTTGGCGATATGCTTGAACTCGGCGCGGCCTCCCGGGAAGAACACCTCGCCCTCCTCCCGGCTCTGCAAGCGGCCGGCGTGAGCCTTCTTATTGCAGTGGGGCCTCATATGGCAGCCCTCGCGGCGGCAGCCCGTGATGCCGGCATCACCGCCCGCTCCGTCGGCGCGTGGGAAGAAGCGGAGGCGGCGCTCTCCGATATGCTCAATGAGGATGGGGCACTCCTCATCAAAGGTTCGCACGGTTCGGGCGTGTGGCACATCGCCACCCGTCTCAAGGGGGAATAGTGCTCGCGCTTATTATCGCTTTTGCGGTCTCGCTTCTCGTCACCCTATTCGGGACCCCGCTTCTCATCCGTTTTCTCGTGCGTAAACAATTTGGTCAATTCATACGCCAGGATGGCCCCACCTCGCACCTGGTTAAACGCGGCACCCCCACCATGGGTGGCCTCGCCATTGTTGCGGCGGTTGTTATCGGCTACCTGGTGGGCAATATTGGGGCCGGACGCAGCCCGGGTATGTCCGGGATTCTCCTCCTCGGCCTCATGATCGGTATGGCGGGCGTGGGTTTCGCTGATGATTTCACCAAGATTTCCCGCAAACAAAGCCTGGGCCTCACCCCCTGGGCAAAAATCGCTGGCCTGGGGATTGTCGGCGTCGCCTTCGCGGTGCTCTCCCTCATGTTCGCAGATGAAAATAACCGAACTCCGGCATCCATGCGTATTTCCCACGTGCGCGATACCGGCCTGAGTCTCGCCTTCGCCGGCACCGCCGTCGGCATTATTCTTTTTATTATTTGGGCGAATTTCCTCATCACCGCCTGGTCCAATGCCGTCAATCTCACTGACGGCCTCGACGGCCTTTCCACCGGTGCCTCCATCATCGCCTTCGGTGTTTACACCCTTATTACCATGTGGCAAAGCAACCACCCCTGCTATGGCCTCGTGGATGCCGCACCGGGGTGCTACCCCATCCGCGACCCGCGCGATCTCAACATCATCGCGGTCGCCCTCGTCGGGGCACTCATCGGATTCCTCTGGTGGAACACCTCGCCGGCGCAAATCTTCATGGGGGATACCGGCTCCCTCGCCCTGGGGGGCGTCTTCGCGGGAATGTCTATCTACACCCACACCGAATTCCTCGCCGTGCTCATCGGCGGGCTCTACCTCCTGGAAGTTATCTCCGATGTTGTCCAAGTGGGTGTTTTCAAAATGACACGAAAACGGGTATTCCGTATGGCACCCATCCACCACCACTTCGAACTCAAAGGATGGAACGAAGTCACGGTTGTGGTGCGCTTCTGGGTGATTCAAGCCCTGTGCGGCTTTATCGCCCTGGGTATTTTTTACGCTGAGTGGTTGATGCAAAGATGAGTGAGTGGCAACATCCGGGCGCGGCGGAGCTGGCAGGGCGCCGTATCGCCGTCGTCGGTTTAGGAAAATCAGGGCGGGCCTGCGCGCGGGCACTGACCGAGCTCACCGACGCGCGTGTGAGCGTGTGGGACGCCGATATCACCAAACTTGGGGCGGTTACCGCCCTCCCCGTGGACACCGGCGGGAGCGACCCAACTCCGGCAGAGCTGGCGCGCAAAGTGCTGGTCTGGCGGCCTGACATCATCATCCCCGCCCCCGCCATTCCCGAAATCGGCCCGCTTTTTGCCGCAGCTGCTGACCACGGTACTGAGCTGTGGTCGGAAATCGAACTTGCCTGGCGCCTGCGCGCGCACGACGGTGCGGGGAACGCCGCTCCGTGGCTTGCCGTGACCGGCACCAATGGGAAGACCACCACGGTGACCATGGCGTCTCATATTTTGTGTGCCGCGCACCTGGGCGGTGAACCCATCGGGAACGTCGGTAATCCCGCAGTCACCGCCGTGAGCGCCACCGGCCCGGACGCCCCGCAAGCCTTTGCTCTGGAACTATCTTCTTTCCAGTTGCGCACCACCCACACCATGGAGTCGGCCGCCAGCATCTGCCTCAATATTGCCGATGACCACCTCGAATGGCACGGTAGCCGCGCTGCCTACGCCGCCGCGAAAGCCCGCATTTACGAGCATGTGCGCACCGCTGCGATTTACCCGGTGGGCGATAGCACCGTTCAAAGCATGGTCGATAACGCGGATGTGCGTGAAGGTGCCCGCGCCATTGGCATTACAACCGGCATTCCCGCCGTCGGCCAGATCGGCATCGTGGACGGCCTTATCGTGGACCGTGCCTACGGGAAGCATCGGTGGAGTAGCGCCGTGGAGATTGCTTCTTTGAACGACGTCGCCCAGCTGGCTCCCACCACTGCGGCGCTTCCGCGCCACCTCATCTGGGACGCCCTGGCCGCCGTGGCCCTCACTCGGGCCATCGATATTCCCGCGGAGGTGGTACGCGCCGGACTCCGGCATATGCGCCCGGGCCACCACCGCATCGAGACGGTGAGCGAACGGGCCGGGGTGCGCTACGTGGATGACTCCAAGGCCACTAATGCCCACGCCGCTCTCGCTTCTGTGTCCGCACTGGCTGAAGGTAGCTGTGTATGGATCGTGGGCGGGCAACCCAAGGGGGCCCGCTTTGAATCCCTCGTGGCGCAGGTGCGGGATAAATTGCGCGCCGTCGTTGTTATTGGTGTCAACCAAGAACCTTGGCACGCTGCTTTGGACGGAGCAAATCTTCCCGTTACCTATATTGACCCGGCGGCTTCCGAACCGATGGCGCGCGCGGTGCTGGCTGCTTCGCGCTACGCGCAAGCGGGGGATACGGTCATGCTGGCCCCCGCCAGTGCGTCCATGGATCAATTCACGTCGTACGCGGATCGCGGTGATCGTTTCGCCGCGGCCGTGCGCGCCCTGCCCGCACCGCCAGCGGGCGGCACCTCGTCGGAGGGCGACGCCTTGCCGGGAGACGGTGCCCCGGCGGAGGAAACGGCGCGGGAAAACGGCGCACAGGATAGCTCCACGGGGACGCCTCATGCGTGATCGGATCGAGAAGCCGCAGGCCCCGAGCGTCCCGGAGGAACGTGTACGCAACGTTATGCACCGTTCCATCCTCCTTCTCGTGGTGGCTACCGCGATCCTTACCCTCCTCGGGCTCCTCATGGTGTTTTCCGCCATTACCCCCGGGGCGGTGCGAGCCGAATACGAAGACGGCCCCAACCTGTTCCGCTCGGCCTATTTGCAGATGGCCTACGCCGCAATCGGCACCATCTTGGCGGTGATCTGCGCACGTATTCCCCTCGCTGTTTTCCAGCGCCTATGGGGCCTAGCCCTCGGCTTCGGGATAGGTTTGCAGCTCCTCGTGCTCACCCCGCTGGGTGCCTCCGTTGCCGGCAACCGTAACTGGATTGCCTTCGGCCCTATCCGGCTCCAGCCCTCCGAATTCCTCAAACTCGCCATGGTGGTGGCCCTAGCCGCGGTGCTCGGGCGCATGGTGCACGGCGCCCACTTCCAGCTTTCCGACTGGAGCATCCCCATTGTCATCACCGGCGCGGCCATCGGCGTGGTGCTCGTAGGTGGCGATATGGGAACCGCCCTCATCTTCCTCCTTATCGGAGTGGGAATGTTCTGGATGGCCGGCTTCCCGGGACGCTATTTCCTTATCAGCGGAGCGCTGGGCTTCTTCCTCGTCGTCGTTCTTATTTTCTCGAGCCGCTCGCGCATCACCCGCATCCAGGACTTCTTCCAAAACCTCTTCACCCTTCCTACTGGGCAAACCCCCTCCCAGGCCGATTACGCGCTCTGGGCTTTCGGTTCCGGGGGGCCGGGCGGCTCCGGCCTGGGCACCGGAATTGAAAAATGGCCCGGGAACCTCGCCGAAGCACATACCGACTTCATCTTCGCGGTGGTGGGAGAAGAACTCGGGTTCTTCGGATGCGCCGTCGTCATCGTGCTTCTCGGCACAATCGGCTACGCCCTCCTCACCATCTGCATGTACCACCCGCACCGTTTCGGCCGTTTCATTGCCGGGGGTGCCACCCTGTGGCTATGCGGACAGGCCGTAGCAAATATGTTCGTCGTCACCGGCCTGCTGCCCGTTTTCGGGGTACCGCTACCCTTCATGAGCCAGGGTGGCTCCTCCGTTATCTCCTGCCTCATGGCAGTGGGAGTCTGCGTGGCGGCAGCCCTGGCGGTCCCGGGCGTGAAAGAATCGTTCCGGCGCTCCAGCTCGCTCGCGGGCCGGGTGCGCGCAGTTATCAGGAGGACCTCGTGACACTAGTGCTCGCCGGCGGGGGAACCGCCGGGCACGTCAATCCGCTACTGGCCACCGCCCACGAACTCGCCGGGCGCGGGCACCGTATCCTCGTGGTCGGCACCGCCACGGGCATGGAAAAAGACCTCGTTCCGGCCAGCGGCTTCGACTTCGCCACCGTGGAACGCGCACCGTTCCCGCGCCGTCCCGACAGGGACGCGCTACGTTTCCCCGTTGCTTTCCCACGGTCGGTGCGCCAAGCCCGCCGTATTCTCACCGGTGTCGGTGCCACGCTTGCGGTCGGCTTCGGTGGTTTCGCCTCCACCCCCGTCTACGCTGCGGCGCGCCGTGCCGGTATCCCAGTAGTGGTGCATGAACAGAACGCACTGCCGGGTTTGGCCAATAAACTCGGGGCGCGGGGCGCGGCTGCCGTTGGCCTCACGTTCCCCTCCACGCCGCTCCGTGCTGCGCGCGGCATCACCCGCACCGTCGGGCTGCCGCTACGTCCCGCCATTGCTGCCCTCGCCAGCGCCGATAGAGCGGAGGCACGCACCGTAGCCGCAGCGCGTCTGGGATTAGATCCGCACTTACCCACCCTCGTGGTCACCGGGGGCTCCCTGGGCGCTGCCCACCTCAATGACGTCATGACTGCCGCTGCCCCCCGCTGCGCCGCCGCCGGCGTCCAGCTTCTCCACCTCACCGGGCGAGGGAAAGCCGCCGAGGCCCAGCGCGCCGCCGCCACTATCCCCAGCTACCACGTGCTCGAATACCTGGAAGAAATGGAACTTGCCTACGCGGTGGCGGATACTGTGGTGTGCCGTGCCGGCGCCGGTACCGTGGCAGAAGTTTCCGCCTTGGGGATCCCCGCGGTCTTCGTTCCGCTCCCCATTGGCAACGGGGAACAGGCGCGTAATGCGGCCGATGTGGTAGCCGCTGGAGGGGCGCTGCTCATCCCTAATGCCCAGTTCACTGCGGACTCGGTGGGCACCGTACTGGACATTGTTACCGATACGTCCGCCCGCACCCGTATGGCCCAGGCTTCGCGCGCCATCTGTCCGGCCGACGGTGCGGCCCGGCTCGCCGATCTTATCGAGGAGGTTCTCAGGTGACACATATCCATCTCATCGGCATCGGCGGGGCGGGCATGAGCGTTATCGCCGATCTGCTCCACGCTGAGGGCTGGACCGTGACCGGCTCCGATGCCCGTGCCTCGGCCACCACGGAGCGCTTGGCGGATTCCGGAATCACCCTGTGGATCGGAACGGATCCCGCACGCATCAGCGCCGACACCCTCGTGGCGGTATCCTCGGCCATCAGGGAAGATAACCCGGAACTCGCGCGGGCTCGCCAGCTCGGCGCCCGCGTCATCCACCGTTCCCAAGCCCTTGCCCTCGCGAGCGGGACCCGCGATTTTGTGGCGGTGGCCGGCGCCCACGGAAAAACCACCACCTCGGCGATGCTGGCGGTGGCACTGGATGAAGCGGGCCAAGAACCATCCTGGGCGATTGGGGGGAGCGTGCGCGGGCACGGCTCCGGAGGCCACTTGGGCAGCGGGCAGGTCCTCGTTGCCGAGGCCGATGAATCGGATGCTTCCTTCCTTAACTATCGCCCTCGTATTGCCGTGGTTACCAATGTCGAACCCGATCACCTCGACCATTACGGCAGCCGGGAAGCTTTTGAAGAAGCCTTCGCGGAATTCGCGCGCTGCATCATTCCCGGCGGACTCCTCATCGTGTGCGTCGACGACGCCGGCGCGGCCCGCCTGGGTGCTCAAGCGGTGCGCGAAGGTATCCGGGTGGTTAGTTACGGGCGGGGCACTCCGCTCCCCGGTGCGGAGTCCCATGTAGCCCTTGAGGATGGAGCCCTACGGTGCGGGGAAACGCGCGCACCGCTCTCCCTCCAGGTTCCCGGAGCCCATAACGAACTCAATGCGGCGGGGGCAGCCGCCGCTGGCCTGGAACTGGGCGTGAGCCTGGCCGATATCGCCCGCGGCCTGGAGTCTTTTACCGGGACGGGGCGGCGTTTCGAGCTACGCGGTGAGGTCGGGGGAGTGCGCCTCTTCGATGATTATGCTCACCATCCCACCGAAGTGGAGGCTACTTTGCGCGCCGCCCGCACCGAGGCCGGTGCGGGGAGCGTGCGCGTCCTTTTCCAGCCGCACCTGTATTCGCGTACTCGCAATTTCGCGGACCGTTTCGCCACCGCCCTCAAGCTTGCCGATACGGCCATTGTCACCGCCGTCTACGGGGCGCGCGAAACACCCTTCGACGGTATCGAGGGCGATATGCTCACGTCCCGCATGGGAGGCGCTGGGTGTTTTATTGCGGATAAACACGAAGCTGCCCGGGCGCTCGCAGCCAGCGCGAAGCCGGGGGACCTGCTGCTCACCATGGGTGCCGGTGACGTGACCGCGCTGGGGCCCGAAATCCTAGCGTTGCTGGGAGAGGGGACGGCGCGGTGAAAGAACCATCCCGGCGTCGCTCCGCGCGCGATATTAATCCGCGTGCGGAGATCACCTATGTTCCCACCGCCACCACCGCTCCGGTGATATACGACGACGGCGACGCCCCGCTAGCCGATCTCGCGAGCACCACCACGGTATCCCTGGACGAGCGCCTCGAAGAGAAAGCCTCCGAGAAACGCCGGGTACGCTGGCGCCGCGTCGGGGTAGCCGGTGCGGGATTCGCTGCGCTTGCCGCCCTGGCCTGGATAATCTTCTTTAGCCCGCTGCTGGCCTTGCGGGCCAGCGATATTACCGTCTCGGGTATCCCCGCGAACGCTGCGGTGACGGCGGAAGACGTCACCGCCGCCCTCGCGGAACGCTCCGGGATTCCGCTCCCACGCCTGGATACCGAAGCTCTCGCCACCGAACTAAGCGAGCAATTTCCGCCCATCAAGGAAGCGCAACTACGCCGCAGCTACCTCCACGGACTGGAGGTCACCCTCACCGTACGCGAGCCGGTAGCCTGCCTGATGGACAAAGGATCGTGCTCGGCTATGGACCGGGACGGCGT
The DNA here is from genome assembly GCF_030230305.1 of Actinotignum sanguinis. Classification (NCBI taxonomy): domain Bacteria; kingdom Bacillati; phylum Actinomycetota; class Actinomycetes; order Actinomycetales; family Actinomycetaceae; genus Actinotignum; species Actinotignum sanguinis. The sequence continues at coordinate 20,938 of NZ_JASPCQ010000003.1, read as the reverse complement.
GAGTTTCCCGGTTCTCCCCGAGGTGGAAGCAAGCCTCCCGCGGGTAAGTCTCACGCCAGGGCCGGCCACCCGCTCCGAGGACGGGAATGATGGTCCGGGAATCCGTATCGCCCTCGATGTCCTCTCCAGTCTCAAAGACGATGTTCGTGCCCAGGTAGCCGGGGTATCGGTGAGCGATAGCGGGCGGGTAGGGCTCGATCTCACCTCCGGGCAGAAGGTGATCTGGGGTGATGCTCAGCGTTCCGACCTCAAAGCAGCAGCACTGGCCACCGTGATCACCGTTCCTGGCCAGGTGTACGACGTGTCAGAGCCCACCGCCGTCGTCGTTCATTAATCCTGAACCAACCGGCTATCGCATTGTTCCACGCCGCAGCCCCGCTCTCCGCAATTTTCGCACCGTTCCACGCCGCCGCCCCGTCCGCGCCATTCGCACCGTTCCGTGCGATTTCTGCACCGTTTGACCAGATTTCGGCACCGTAGCGCAGATCACTTCGCAACACACCAGCGCGGGGAATTGCACCGTTGTCATTCGCCTACTATCTTGTCCGCGAAGTCAGGAACGAAAAACCTCAAGTTTTACTTGAGGTTCGGGAGGAAAGCTCATGGCCGTAGTTAATAACGCCGCCAATATCAAAGTCATCGGGGTCGGCGGGGGCGGTGTCAATGCCGTTGATCGCATGATTCAAGACGGACTTGCCGGTGTGGAATTTATTGCCGTTAATACCGACGGACAGTCCCTGGTGAAATCCGAAGCGGAAACCAAACTTGATATTGGCCGCGAGGTTTCCAAGGGCCTGGGCGCGGGTGCGGATCCCTCGGTGGGTAAGCGCGCCGCGGAAGAAAACGTGGAAGTTATCCAAAGCGCCCTTGAAGGTGCGGATATGGTGTTCGTCACCGCTGGTGAAGGTGGGGGAACCGGCACCGGTGCCGCCCCCGTGGTTGCCAAGGTGGCTCGGGATCTGGGAGCGCTGACTGTCGGCGTCGTTACTCGTCCCTTTGAATTTGAAGGCGCTCAGCGCGCCAATAACGCCTCCATGGGTATCGCAGAACTGCGCCAAGCGGTGGATACCCTCATTGTTATTCCCAATGATCGCCTTCTGGAGATCGCCGAAGAAGACCTCACCATTATCGAGGCCTACCATCTCGCTGATGAGGTGCTGCGCTCAGGCGTCAAGGGAATTTCTGACCTCATTACCATTCCGGGCCTGGTCAACCTCGACTTCGCGGATGTCAAGGCCATTATGAAGGACGCGGGTACCGCACTCATGGGTATCGGCTCGGCCTCCGGGGAGGATCGTGCGGTGCGCGCCACCGAAAGTGCCATCTCCTCCCCGCTGCTGGAAGCCTCTATTGACGGGGCGCACGGTGTGCTTATTTCCTTCCTGGCCGGCGCGGACTTCGGCATGAAGGAGCTTGCCTCCGCCTCCAAGATGGTCAAGGAAGCGGTGGATCCGAACGCGAATATTATCGTCGGCCAGATTATCGACGAATCGCTCGGTGATGAGGTGCGCGTGACCGTTATCGCCGCGGGCTTCGATGAAGCGCGTGATCACCTGCTGCAGATGGACGGCGTTCCCGCTGGCCACGATACCGTCGAGCCGATCGAGGACCTGGCCCCGGTCGAAGCTGAACCGGAAGTCGAAGCGGTGGCCAGCCCGGCGCACCCGGTGGCCAGCCCGGCCTATCAGGCGGCCCAGCCTGAAGCGCAGCCGGCACCGCAGCGCCCGGGAACCCACCGCGCCATCCCGCCGCGGGTGGAAGAACCGCAACGTTCCGATCTGGATATTCCCTCCTTCCTTTTCGAGGAAAACTAAAGGGACTTCGAGGGAACTACGCGGGCGGGGAACTAAGGGAGCCAAAAGGCTAAGAGATCTAAGAGATCTACGGGAAACGCAGCGCATAGGAAAACTCAGGCAGTAATGACTCGTAACGCTCTGGTGGAGTGGGTAGCGGATATCTCCGTGCCCGGTGGTCGCATCCGGGCGGGATTCACATCCCGCGCCGGCGGGGTATCCCACGCTCCTTTTGCGGGCCTCAATGTGACCCACCACGTGGGGGATGACCCCGCGGACGTGGAGCGTAACCGGGCTCTTCTGGCAGAGCACATCGGGCAGCGCCCCGTCTATATGGACCAGGTGCACGGGGACCACCTTGAAGATGCCGGCGTTCTGACTTCCGCCGGTACCTTCGTGGCCCCCGGCACCGACGGCCTCCTCATTGACATTCCGCGTAGCTCGGGCACCGCACCGGTGCCGAGAGGTGCTGCTGCGGTAGTCATGGTGGCCGATTGCCTCCCCTTGCTCCTAGTGGCGCGTGATCGCCCTGCCGGGGCTGCCGTGCACGTGGGGCGGCGTGGACTGGAGGCCGGTATCGGGCCGGCCGCCGCGCGCGCCCTCGGGCCGGAGCACCTCATCGCCTACCTTGGCCCGTCCATTTGTGGGCGCTGCTATGAAGTGCCCGAGGAACTTCGGGCCAGCGTTGCCGCGAGCGTTCCCGAAGCTGCCGGGCGCACCGCCTGGGGCACTCCCTCCCTTGATATCGCGGCCGGGCTCAGCGCTCAGCTACGCGCCGTCGGGGTACGTGAGATCCACGTCAGTTCTCAGTGCACCCGTGAAGATACCGATTTTTATTCCTACCGCCGTGCATCGCGCACCGGCCGTTTTGCTGGAGTGCTCGCGGTGGACTGTAACGCGCCCGCGGCGCGCCGTGCTGACAAGGCCGGGCGTGTCGCCTAACGTAAAACGAGAACAGTGAGAAGGGTTGGCTGCTATGGGAATGTTCCAGCGTTTTGTCTCTAAGGCAACGCTTAACGACGACGAGTACCTGGATTACCAGGACGACGCCGATTACTACGAAGATGATTACGAGGCGGAATCGGAAAGCCCCGTCAGCGAAATTCACGCTGTGGAGCAGCCCGTGGATATCGCCCGGATCATCACCGCGAAACCGCGTTCCTTCACGGAGGTGCGGGGCTTCGCGGAACAGTTCCGTGACGGCCTGCCCGTCATTATCAACCTGGCCGAAGCCGACGATATTGCGCGTAATCGCATTGTTGACTTCGCCACCGGGATCTGCTTCGGGCTGCACGGGGATCTCAATAAGATTTCCGCAGATGTCCTGCTCATGACCCCGCGTACCGTTCGCATGGAAAACCAGCGCCCGGAGTCGCGCGATTCGTTCTAATGGCAGTAGTTGGAATTATCCTTTCCACCCTCATCAGCATCTATCTTTTGGTGCTGCTCGCGCGGGTGATTATTGATCTAGTAACCATTGCGGCGCGTGATTGGCGCCCCAGTGGCGCCCTTCTCGTTATCGTTAATATTGTCTACGCGCTGACGGACCCGATTCTTAATCTGGTGCGCAAAATTATCCCGCCCTTGCGGCTCGGAGGTATTGCGATTGACATCGGTTTCATCGTTGTTTTTATCGTGCTTCAAATCCTCAACGGGATAATTTTACGTATCTTTGTCTCGTAGTTCGCCCAGATGAGGTAGGCTTTATCCGAGAGCCGTGTGCTCATAACACAGTCACGTGCTCTTAACACAGTTTCGTTACACTACTTGAGGTGAGAAATGGCAATGCTCACGGCACAGGATGTCATGGATGTCCGCTTTAAGCGCCCGGAAACCGCGGAGACCGGTTACGACGAGGTACAGGTCGACGAATTCCTTGACGCGATCTACGAAACCATCGTCGATCTGTCGAAGCAGCTCCAGGAAGCGGAGAATCGCGCCACCGTCGCCGAAGCGCGCGTGACCGAACTCCAGAACGGTTCGGGTGAAGAACCCGCAGCGCCGGACCAGGCCACAACCACCGCGTCCTTCGCTCAGCCCACCGGTACCGTTGGGGAACAGGCGGCTGCCGTGCTCCAGATGGCACAGCAGACCTACGAAGAACTCGTGGCCCGCGGTGAAACTGAGAAAGCTCAGAAGATCCAGGATGCGGAAACCCGCAGCGCCAAGATCATCGAGGATGCCGAAGCTCAGTCCAACCGCACCCTGGCCCAGCTGGAGCAGGAACGCGGTTTGGTGGAGCGTAAGATCTCCGAGCTGCGTGACTTCGAGCGCGATTACCGCACGCGCCTGCACAGCTACCTCGAGACGCTGCTCGCCAACGTCGATTCTGGCGCGCAGGAACCCGAAGCTCGTAACTAGTGCGTATGGTGAGGCGAAGCACCTCGTGGTTCCTCATCCTCGTGGGGGCGCTGGCCGTTGTGGCCATCGACCAACTCACGAAGCAGTGGGCCATCGCTAACCTCAGCCAAACGGAGCGTATCGCCATTGTGGGGGATGCCCTCGGGCTGAACCTGGTCTTTAACCCGGGTGCAGCATTCTCTCTGGGGGCAAATTCCACCCGCGTTATCACCGTCATCGCGCTGGTTGTGGTGCTTGCGGTTTTCCCCGCCCTCGCGGCGCGGGTACGTCACCGGTGGATTGGTGTCGGTCTTGCCCTCATGTGGGGTGGCGCGGCCGGTAACCTCATCGACCGTATCTTCTTCGAACCGGGCGGTTTCGCCGGGCACGTGGTCGATTTCATCGCCTACTTCGACTGGTTCGTAGGGAACGTGGCCGATATTGCGCTGGTGGCCGGGGCCGTGATTATGATCGCTGTAGCATTCTTGATGAACGACGGCGCAGCTTCGGAATCAGCGGATTCTGGCGCCACTGCGGATACCGGAGCACTTCCAGTTTCCCGGTCGGCAGATGCGGTGCGTCCATCAGATTCTGTGCCCGCACCGGGCAGCCCCGAGCGAGGCGACTAGCATGTGGCGGACCTATCCGGTCACGGAAGAATTCAACGACGTACGCATTGATGCCGCTATCGCGCGTCTCACCGGCCTTTCGCGAGCCGAAGTACAGCGCCTGATCGATACCGGGGACGTGCTCCTGGACGGTAACCCGGTGGCGAAATCAGTTCGGCTGCGCGCGCAGAGCATTCTAGAAATCAATATCCCAACCCCGCGCACCGTTGCTCCGCGCGGGGGAGACGTCACCATCCCCATCCTCTACGAGGATGGGGATCTCGTGGTGGTGGATAAACCGGCAGGTCTGGCCGCACACCCTTCCCTCAACTTCACCGGTCCGGACGTCCTGGGCGCTCTTATGAACGCCGGGGTGCAACTCTCCGCCTACGGCCCGGCCGAACGCAAGGGGATTGTGCATCGCTTAGATGTGGGAACCTCCGGGTGTATGGTGGTGGCTAAATCCGAACGCGCCTACGTGCTGCTCAAGGATGAGTTCCGTCAGCGCGTTCCCGAAAAAATCTATCATGCCCTCGTCCAAGGGCATCCCGACCCGCTTTCCGGTACCGTGGATGCCCCTATCGGGCGCGATCCGCGCCACCAGTGGAAAATGGGGGTGCGCGCGGATGGGCGCCATTCCGTTACGCACTATGACACCCTCGAAGCAATGGCCGGAGGTAGCCTCCTCCAGGTTCACCTGGAAACGGGACGCACCCACCAGATTCGGGTGCATATGTCGGCCCTCGGCCACCCCTGCGTGGGCGATGCCACCTACGGGGCCGATCCGGGGCTGAGCGAAACGCTCGGTCTGACCCGCCAGTGGCTGCACGCCACCCATCTCGGCTTCGAACACCCGGACGGCAGCTGGCGCGAATTCGAGGCTCCCTACCCGGCGGATCTCGCCACCGCGCTCGAACGTATGCGAGCGGGAGTTTTTTCATGACGACGGCGCAGCTACGTTGCCGCGAGGGAGATCTGGAGCGGGCGCGCGCCCTCCGCATCGAAGTCTTTTGCGGGGAGCAGGGCGTGCTGCTGGAAGAAGAACTTGACGATATAGACGAACGCGCCCACCACGTCGTCGTCGAAAACACAGCGGGTGAAGCACTCGGAACCGCGCGGGTATACGCAACCGATGAGGGCGTTGTACACCTGGGGCGGGTGTGCGTACGCCACTGCGCCCGCGGGCTGGGCGTGGGCCGTGTCGCCTGTGAGGCCGCGGCCCAGATCGCGCTGCGCGAATTCGGACACGCCGGGCAGGTGCGCATTGTCCTCGATGCTCAAGAGGACAAAATCGGCTTCTACCGGGCCCTCGGCTACGAACTCACCGCCCGCGAACCCTTCCTGGACGCGCGCATCTGGCACCGGGAAATGGCGCGGATAGTGAGCGCTGGATAGACTAGGCCCCATGGCCGCTCCCTCAGATTTCGTTCACCTCCACACCCATACCGAATACTCCCTGCTGGACGGGGCCGCGAAAATCAAGCCGTTGGTAGCGCAGGCCGTTGCCCAACATCAAAGTGCGCTGGCCATTACCGATCACGGCTACTGCTTCGGCGCCTATGAGTTTTACCGGGCCTGTAAGGACGCGGGTATCAAGCCGATTATCGGGGTGGAAGCATATATGACTCCGGGTACCTCGCGCTACTCCAGCAACCGGGTGCTGTGGGGGGATGAATCGCAGCGCAGCGACGATGTGTCCGCGCGCGGAGCCTATACCCATATGACGCTGCTGGCCATCAATAACACCGGGATGCATAACCTTTTCCGGCTTGATTCGCGCGCCTCGCTGGAAGGCCAGATGGGCAAATGGCCCCGCATGGATATCGAGCTTCTCGAGGAGCTGCACGAAGGTCTCATCGGCACCGCCGGTTGCCCCTCCGGGGAGGTGCAAACCCGGCTGCGGCTGGGGCAGCACGCCGAAGCTCTGGAAGCCGCCGGGCGGATGCAGGAGATCTTCGGTAAAGAAAACTATTTCGTGGAAATCATGGACCACGATAATGAAATCGAGCGGCGCACCCGCAATGATCTGCTGGATCTCGCTAAGAAAATCAATGCGCCGCTGCTGGCCACCAATGATTCGCATTATGTGCGCGCGGAGGATCATTCCGTCCAGGATGCCATGCTCTGCATTAACTCCGGTTCCACCCTCCAGGATCCCAACCGTTTCAAATTCGATGGCCACGGCTACCACCTGCGTTCCACCGAAGAAATGTACCGTCTCTTCGGGGACCTACCCGGAGCCATGGAAAACACCCTGCTGGTGGCCGAACGCTGCAATATCTCCTTCACCACCGCCGCCGAAGGCGCTAATTACATGCCGGTATTCCCGGTTCCCGCAGGGGAGGACATCACCTCCTGGTTCATTAAAGAAGTGGAACGCGGCTTGCATTCGCGCTATGGGGAGCATATTCCCGATCATGTGCGCCAGCGCGCCAATTACGAGGTGGAGGTCATCGTCCAGATGGGCTTCCCCGGCTACTTCCTCGTGGTGTCCGATTACATTCTGTGGGCCAAACGCAATGGCATCCGGGTGGGCCCGGGGCGTGGCTCCGGGGCCGGTTCCATGGTGGCCTACGCGCTGCATATCACCGAATTGGATCCCATCGAACACGGCCTCCTCTTCGAACGTTTCCTCAACCCGGAACGCGTATCTATGCCTGATATTGACGTGGATTTCGATGAACGGCGCCGCGGGGAAGTCATCGCGTACGTTGAAGATAAATACGGGCATGACAAAGTCTCCCAGGTGGTCACCTTCGGCACCATTAAAACGAAGCAGGCCCTCAAGGACGCCTCCCGGGTGCTCGGTTACCCCTTCGAGATGGGCGAACGCCTCACCAAGGCCCTCCCGCCCTCGGTCATGGGCAAAGACATCCCGCTCTCCGGCGTTTTTGATGAAAAGAATTCCCGCTATATGGAAGCCGGGGAATTCCGCGATATGGTCTCCACCGATGTGGATGCCAAACGTGTTTTCGACCTGGCCCAAGGCATCGAAGGGCTCACCCGCCAGTGGGGTGTGCACGCCTGCGCCATCCTTATGTCCTCGGTCCCGCTCACCGATGTTATCCCGGTGATGAAACGTCCGGCTGACGGTGCGGTCATCACCCAATTCGAATACCCCGAATGCGAGGACCTTGGCATCCTCAAAATGGACTTCCTAGGGCTGTCCAATCTCACCACGATTGAGGACGCCCTGGAAAATATCGTGGCGAATAATAAAGAGCCGCTCGATATCGATAATGTTCCCCTCGATGATGAGCGCACCTTCGAGCTGCTCCAGCATGCAGATACCCTCGGTATTTTCCAGCTGGATGGTTCGGGGATGCGCACGCTGCTCAAGCAGATGAAACCCACCAACTTCGAGGACATTTCCGCGGTGTCCGCGCTCTACCGCCCCGGCCCCATGGGGATGAACTCCCATACCAATTACGCGCTGCGCAAGAACGGCCTGCAGAAAATCGAGGCAATCCATCCCGAACTGGAGGAGATCCTCGAGCCGATTCTGGCCCCCACCTACGGCCTGATCGTCTACCAGGAACAGATCATGCAGATCGCCCGGACGGTGGCCGGTTTCACCATGGGCCAGGCAGATTCACTGCGTAAAGCCATGGGTAAGAAGAAAAAAGACGTCATGGATAAGATGTACGTCGATTTCGAAGCCGGGATGGTGGCCCAGGGCTTTAGCAAGGACGCGGTGAAAACCCTGTGGGGCACCATGGAGCCCTTCGCGTCCTACGCGTTCAATAAGTCCCATTCGGCCTGCTACGGCGTGATCTCCTACTGGACGGCCTACCTGAAAGCCCACTACCCGGTGGAATACATGGCGGCCCTCCTCACCTCCCGCAAAGACAATAAAGACAAAATGGCGGTCTACCTCGGGGAAGCCCGTCGCATGGGCATCCGGGTGCTCGTCCCCGATGTGAACGAATCCCTGGCGAATTTCTCCGCCGTGGGGGAGGAGATCCGCTTTGGGCTGTCCGCGGTGCGCAACGTGGGCGCGAAAGTCGTGGACGGCATTATTAGCGCCCGCGAAGAAAAGGGTGCCTTCACTTCTTTCCAGGACTTCCTCGATAAGGTTCCTCTCGAGGTCCTCAATAAGCGCAGCGTGGAATGCCTCGTGCGCGCCGGGGCTTTCGATTCCATGGGCTATACCCGCCGCGCCTTGCTCTCCAAAGTCGCGGAAGCGGTGGATGCCGTCGTCGCCCTGAAGAAGAATGAAGCGGTGGGGCAGTTCGATTTGTTCGGCGGTTCGGAAATCGCCGGCGGGGTGGAGGTCGATATCCCCGAGCTGCCCGAATGGGATAAACGCGAAAAGCTCAACCTCGAGCGCGATATGCTCGGCCTGTATGTTTCCGACCACCCGCTCTCCGGCATGGAACATATTTTGGATCGCGCGGCCGATACCACGGTGGTGCGTCTTTTGGACGACGACGCCGCAACGGACGGGCGGACTGTGACCTTGGCCGGACTCGTGACAGCTGTCCAGCCGCGCATCTCCAAGAAAAACGGGAAGATGTGGGCGACGATTGTTCTGGAGGATATGACGGGCAGTACGGAGATCAACTTCTTCCCGGCCACCTACCAGACCGTGGCCGGGCTGCTCGCCCCGGATCAGGTAGCCATTATTACCGCGCGCGTCTCGGATCGTGATGGCAATATTCAGCTCTCCGCACAGGATATGAAAATTCCCAGCGGTGACCTGCTCCCGGATTCGCCCGTGGACGTTCAGCTGGCGGAGCGCATGTGCACCCGCGATCTGCTCGGGCAGCTCAGCGAGTTGCTGCAGCTCTACCCGGGGAGTGCCCCGGTGCGGCTCCATATCCAGCGCCCCGGCCGCACCTCGGTGGTGCAGGTGGGCCAAGAATTTTATGTTAAACCCGAAGCGCGTTTCTTCTCCGATCTCAAGGTGCTCCTCGGGCGTAACTGCTTGGTCTAGTTCGCGTTGGGTAGACTGGCCGGGTGAAGAAAACTTTGACTCGTATGGTGGCGCTGCTCGGATGCACAGCGCTGCTGGGATCCACCGCGCTGCTGGCCGGCTGCCAGCCATCCTCCACCTCGCCCGCGGATAGCGCCGCAAGCTCCGCAGCTGCACCGAGCGCGGATACCGCGCGCATTGGTGTGACGGCATCGTTCACCCCGATCCGGTGGCTCGCTGAACAGATCGGCGGGGATTACGTGGAGGTCACCTCCGCCACCCCCACCAATGTGGAACCCCATGACTACGAGTTCTCCCCGAAGCAGGTCGCGGAACTGGAAGCCACGGACGTCATCTTCTACGTCGCCGGATTCCAGCCCTCCCTCGATGCGGCGATTTCCACCATTGGGGGTGGTAACGCTGTCAATCTGGCCGATGCCGCCAAGCTGGTTCACCACCGCGGTCTAGCCGATAATCACGGGGATGAAGCTACCGAAGCCGGGCGCGTTCTGGATCCGCATTTTTGGCTTGATCCGGTGCGGATGCGGGACGTAGGCGAAGCCATCACGGCGTCGCTTTCCTCCATGGACCCGGAGCATCGCGCTGATTTCGAGGCAAATTTCGCGCGCCTCAAGAACGAGCTATCCGATCTCAATTCGCGCTATTCCACGGGTCTCGCCCAGTGCGCTACTACTACCGTGGTGTCCTCCCACGCGGCTTTCGGTTACCTCACGGACCGTTATAACCTCGTCCAGGTGGGAATCTCGGGGATTGACCCGGATCAGGATCCCTCCCCGCTCGATATTTCCGAAGTGAAACGCATTATGGCGGAAACCGGGACCCGCACCATCTTCGCGGAAGTAAATAGCCCCGCGAAAACCGCCGAGGCCATCGCCGCGGAAACCGGCGCGCAACTCTCCTCGCTGAGCACCGCGGAATCCGATCCGGATGGCGCAGGTTACCTGAGCATTATGGATACCAACCTCGCCCACCTGCGTGAGGGATTGCAGTGCCAGTAAGTCCGTCCCCGGCACCCGGCACGGGCGCGATATCCGTTGCGGGCCAGGCCCCGGCGCAGCCTACGCTTCCCCCGGCCCTCCTTGCCCGCGACCTGTGTATTACCCTGGGCGGGCGCGAGATCGTGCATTCGGCCCACCTGGAGATCGCGGCCGGGGAATCGGTGGGGATCTTCGGGCCCAATGGCTCGGGTAAATCCACCCTCGTCAAGGGGCTTCTCGGCGTCGTTGCCCACACCGGAACCGCGCAAATTTTCGGGGCGGATACCGCGCGCCCGCGCCAGGTGCCCTGGCACCGGGTGGGCTACGTGCCCCAGTCGATGGTGCACGCCGGGAACCTGCCCGCCACCGCGCTGGAAGTTGTGCGCTCCGGCTTACTATCCGGGCGTCACCTTTTCGCGGATAAGGGGAAAGCGGCCCGCGCCGCAGCCTATGACGCCCTCGCGGCGGTGGGACTGGAAGATCGCGCCCAGGATCCGGTACGGGTCTTTTCCGGCGGCCAGCAGCACCGCGTCATGATCGCCCGCGCGCTGGTGCGCCGCCCCGATCTACTGGTGCTTGACGAACCGCTGGCCGGGATCGATGCCCGCGCCCGCGCCGATCTGGCCGATATCCTCACCCGCCTGCACGGCGCGGGGCTCACCCTCGTGATGGTGCTCCACGAACGCGGGGAACTCGCTCACCTGGTGCACCGCGATATCCAGGTATCAGATGGCTACGTTCACGGGGGAGTGGTGCAATGATCGCAGATATTCTTTCCTCGCCCCTCATGATGCGTTCCCTGCTGGTAGCGGTACTCGTGGGGTTGGCGGCGCCGGTGGTGGGCAGCTACCTCGTCCAACGCGGCATGGCCCTCATGGGCGACGGTATCGGGCACGTGGCTCTCACCGGGGTGGCCCTCGGCTGGCTCACCGGCACGTGGTTGCACGGCCAACCCGAACGTTTCGCGGTGCCCGGTGCCCTCGTTATCGCGGTGCTCGGCGCCCTCATTATCGAATGGGTGCGGTCCGCGGGAATCACCTCGGGGGATACCGCGCTCGCGATTTTGTTCTACGGGGGTATTGCCTGCGGGGTGCTGCTCATTTCCCTTGCGGGTGGCACGACGGCGAACCTCAACTACTACCTCTTCGGCTCAGTTACCACGGTCACGGGGCAGGACGTGTGGTACACCGTGGCCCTCACCGTGGTTATCCTCGCGGTGGGTATCGGGCTGCGCGGCCCGCTTTTCTCCGTGACGAACGACGAAGACTTCGCGCGTGCCTCGGGACTGTCGGTGCGGGCCTTTAATATCCTCATCGCGGTCACGGCAGCGCTCACGGTCGCGGTGTCCATGCGGGTGGTGGGCATTCTGCTGGTGTCGGCCATGATGATCGTCCCGGTGGCCACCGCCCAGCTGGTGTGCTCCTCCCTGGCGCATACCCAGCGCCTGGCCATGGGGCTCGGATGCGGAGCCGCACTTGTCGGATTGGTCATTACCCGCTATGTTTCTGCCTCTCCGGGGGCTATGATCGCGGTGATTCTCATTGCCGGGTACGCGGCCGTGGCAATGGTATCTACGCTGGTACGGCGCAATCACAGGAGGGTTCATGAACGCGTCTAAACCGCGGGTAACTGCCCAGCGGATCGCCATTTCGAAGATGGTGGAAACGATCCCGGAATTTGTTTCTGCCCAGGAGCTCCACGAAAAGCTTTCTCGGGAGGGCCGGCGCATCGGGCTCGCCACCGTGTATCGCACCTTGCAGGCCATGGCGGAGGAGGGGATTCTCGATACCATGCAGGAGGGGACCGAAACTCTCTACCGCTATTGTGAAACCGAAGAACACCACCACCATCTCATGTGCCGGCGCTGCGGCAAAACCGTGGAAATCGCACTCGAAGGTGCCGAAGATTGGGTGCGTTCCATTGCCACCGCCAACGGTTTCTCGGATGTGGACCACACCCTTGAACTCATTGGGGTCTGCTCCGATTGCGCCGGGCAAACAACCGGGCGGGGTGGGCAGGGAACGAGCCGCACCGGAGAAAGCGCGGGTCGCTGAGCATGGATTCTTTTGCGTTCCTGGCCGGGCGTTCCTTTGCCTTCGTCTATCTTTTCCTTTTCCTGTGGTTTCCTTGCGCTCCAGCGCCACCTTCTGGTTGGGCCGCTATGCCGCTTACCTGGTGGCGCGCCAGCGTGAACCGCGCAATCGCCTCGCCCACCGCGCCTGGGCCTGGGCGCATGACGAACGCGTTATCGCGGCCTCGGCACGGGTGGCGCGCCGCGGCTGGCCCCTCGTCACTCTCTGCTTCTTCACCATCGGCGTGCAAACCGTCATCCTCATCGGCGCCGGGCTCACCCGTATGAGCGGCTGGCGTTTCACCTTGGCCGCGCTTCCCGGCTGGCTGGGGTGGGCGGCGATCTACTCCACGGTGGGTATGCTCGCCTTGCGAGCGGTATGGGCAGCTATTTTCGGTAACCCGTGGGGGATAGCCGCAGTGGTGGTGCTGGGCGTCGTCGTCGCATATTTCCTTTTCGTTTTCCGCACCGGCCGGGACCGCGCGGAAACGGGCGCGGCGGTAGACTAGACGGGCCACGCATCATCCGGATGCGCGCAATAGAAAGGAACAACGTTGGCTAAGCCTGCTCCCTCCCGTCTCGATAACGTTATTTCTTTGGCCAAGCGCCGCGGTTTCGTGTTCCCCGCCGGGGAAATTTACGGCGGCACCCGCTCGGCCTGGGATTACGGCCCGCTGGGAACCGAGCTGAAAGAAAATATTAAGCGCCAGTGGTGGCGTTACATGGTGCAAAGTCGCGATAACGTTGTCGGCATTGACTCCTCCATTATTTTGCCGCGGGAAGTGTGGGTGGCATCCGGGCACGTCGGGGTGTTCAACGATCCGCTCATCGAATGCCTCAACTGTCACAAGCGCCTGCGCATGGACCAGCTCCAGGAAGCCCAGGCCGCGAAGAAGCATATTGACGACCCGGATTCCATTACCACCGCGGAGCTGGGCTGCCCGCATTGCGGGGTGAAGGGCCAATGGACCGAGCCGCGCGATTTTAACATGATGCTGAAAACCACCCTCGGCCCGGTGGAAGACGAATCCGGCCTGCACTACCTGCGCCCGGAAACCGCCCAGGGTATTTTCGTCAATTTCGCGAATGTACAAACTACCTCGCGCAAGAAGCCACCGTTCGGCATCGGCCAGATCGGCAAGTCTTTCCGCAATGAAATCACCCCCGGAAACTTCATTTTCCGCACCCGTGAATTTGAGCAGATGGAACTGGAGTTCTTCGTCAAGCCCGGGGAGGATGAAGAATGGCACCAGTACTGGATTGACCAGCGCCTAGATTGGTACAAGGACCTGGGGATCAACCCGGAGCACCTGCGCCTGTACGAACACCCCCAGGAAAAGCTCTCCCATTACTCCAAGCGCACCGTGGATATCGAATACAAATTCGGGTTCCAGGGATCGGATTGGGGCGAGCTGGAAGGCATCGCCAACCGTACCGATTTTGACCTCACCACCCATATGAAGCATTCGGGTAAGGATCTGTCCTACTTCGACCAGGCCAGCGGGGAACGCTATGTTCCTTACGTGATTGAGCCCTCCGCTGGGCTGACCCGTTCGCTCATGGCTTTCCTCGTGGATGCTTACGTGGAAGATGAGGCGCCCAATACCAAGGGCGGGGTGGATAAGCGCACCGTGCTGCGCTTGGATCCGCGCCTGGCACCCGTCAAGGCCGCGGTGCTCCCGCTCTCGCGCAATGAGAAGCTCACCCCCTTGGCGGCGGATCTTGCCGCGCGCTTGCGGGCCTCGTGGAATGTTGATTTCGACGACGCAGGAGCGGTCGGGCGCCGCTACCGCCGCCAGGATGAAATTGGCACCCCGTACTGCGTGACCGTGGACTTCGATACCCTCGAAGACCAGGCGGTCACGGTACGCGACCGCGACACCATGGAGCAGGTCCGTATCCCGCTAGAGAAGGTGGAGGGCTTCCTGGCCCAGAAACTGGTGGGCTGCTAGAGGCTCGTCACTCGTACGCGCAGCGCGCCGCGCGGCTGGGCGAGGGCAACCACATCGCCCTCCGCCAGCGCGCTGCCGCGGCGGGTTTCTACCCGACCGTTCACGCTAATATCGCCCGCTTCGATAAGCTCGCGGGCCTCGGCGCCCGAAGCCGCCAACGATGCTAATTTCACGAACTGGCCGAGTTTAATAGGCAAACGAACCTCGATGCTGGGGATAGCGGTGTCGGTCATGACGGTCCTTTCACGTGGCCGGAGTGCTGGCTTCTACTTTAGCGCGGCGCTGCTAGCATAATGATCGTGCCCGCGGCGGGGCGCGGAGGGAGAACACGTATGGATGCACTGCCGGTGATCTTCGGTAATGAGGTGGAAGCCTATAGTTTTGCGCGGCTTTTCCACGAAACCTACGGGGTGAATTCGCTCGTCGTTGCCGAATACCCGCGCGGGCATATTAATAACTCCTCGATTCTCTCGGTGCGGTACTGCGAACGCCGCATTATGGAGGACGAAGAAAAATTCGTGGCCTTGCTTAACTCCCTGGCCGCGGAGTTCGCGGATCGTACCCTCATCTGCCTCGTTAACGTTGACGAGGGTGTGGACGTTATTGTGCGTAACCGGCACCGTTTGGCGTCGAATTGGTTCTTCCCTTTCGCCGCCCCGGAGGTCGTGGACCTGGCAAATTCGAAAGAGGCGATGGCGCAGGTATACGAAAAGGTGGGGGAGGCGGCCCCGCGGCGCGCCGTCGTCCATTTATCCCGACCCGAAACCTGGGACGCGGCCCTCGCCGCGCTGCCGTTCCCCATTGTGGTGAAACCCGCGCGCGCGGATAACCCCACCTCGCTGTACGCCACGGGTCTGAAAAAGGTGGAGGTATTCGACGACGCCGCCGCAGCCCGCGCGAAATTTGCCATGCTTGCCGGCCGCCAGGTTGGTATTGACCTCATCGCCCAAGAGCTTATTCCGGGGGATGACACCACCCAGTGGGTTGTCAATGGCTATATTGATTCACGCGGGCACCTCAGCGCGATTGGCTCGGGGCGGGTATTACTGGGACTGCATGAGCCTTCTCTTATCGGCAATGCTGGGATTATCCTCACGGATCCGGATGGTTTCCTCACCGACCGGGCCGAACGGATCGTGCGGGAGGTTGGCCTGCGGGGCTTCTTCTCCATGGACGTGAAAATAGATCCGCGCACCGGCCGGGCCTACTGGCTGGATCTCAACCCGCGGGCCGGGCGCGGGCACTACTACCTTAAGGTGGGCGGGGTGAATCTGGCGCGCGCCCTGGTGGCGGATATCGCCGGGGAAACCGCGCCCCTCCAACGGGTTAACCGCGCCGGTATTTTCGCGATTATTCCCGCGTGGCTGGCGGGCCGGAACTACGTGCGCGATCCGCAGCTGGCTGCGCAGGTGCGGCGAGTGCGCCGGCGTGGCCCGGTGGTCAATCCGATTGCCTATAGCAAGGACCGCCACCTGAAACGCGCTATTTTCCGGATGCTTTCCGATATTCGTGCGGTGCAGAAAATGCGGCGCTTCTACCCGCATCCCACCGAATCTGGATTCTAAGGCTAAGCTCAAGGCATGCGTTTCTTCCCCCCGCGCCGCCCGACCGGGCGGCATTTTGTGGCCGATGATTGTGCCGATGCCCGCCCGGAGCTAGCGGAGCCCGATACCTCCGCTAGTTCCGGTGCAAAAAGCGCGAGTGCCGCGCGGGCCTCCATCATCATGTTCTTCGGTACGCTCGTCTCGCGCATCCTCGGCCTGGTGCGTTCCCCGATTCTCCTCGGTGCGGTGGTGGGCCTAACCTCGCCGGCTGGAAATGCTTTCGGGATTGCCAATAAGCTCCCGAACCTCATCTACATGATTATTGTGGGCGGTCTGGTCAACGCGGTGCTGGTGCCGGCGATCGTGCGGGCCACCAAACGGGGGGAGAAAGAAGGCGCCGCTTTTATTAACAAGCTCCTCACCGTGGCGATTGTGGGCCTGGGGGCGGTGACGGTGCTTATTACCCTGGCTGCGCCCGCCGTGGTGAAAGTTATGGCGGCCACCATGTCCGAGGATTGGTATCGTCTCACGGTGGCCTGGGCCTACTGGTGCCTGCCTCAGATTTTCTTCTACGGCATGTACACCGTTATCGGGCAGATCCTCAACGCCCGCGAAAACTTCGGGCCCTATATGTGGGCGCCGGCTCTCAATAACGTGGTGGCGGTTCTCGGGATGCTCGCCATTCTTGCTATTTTTGGTTCGGCCACCCCGGAGGATGCTCTGGAAGCCGGGCGGTGGACCGCCTCGCGGGTGGGCTGGCTCGGTGGTATTTCCACCCTGGGGATCGTGGCCCAAGCGCTTATCCTTATCTGGCCGCTGCGCCGCCTGGGTATCCATTTCCGTTTCGATTTCCGGTGGCGTAATTCCGGGTTGGGGGCGGCCGGCCGGGCTTCCTGGTGGATGCTCCTCATGATGGTCACCTCGATTATCCCGACGGCGCTCATTTCCAATGCCGCCGCCGGGGCCTCTGACCGGGCCATTCGCATGGGCATGAATTCGGAGTACGTCGCGGGTAATTTCGCCTACGACACCGCCTACACTATCTACTCCCTACCCACCTCGCTTTTCGTCGTTTCTATTGCCACCGCGGTCTTTACCCGGATCTCGCGGGCGGCCGCGGATGGGGATAGGGATCGCATGCGCCGCGATGTTTCCCGCACCCTGCGCATCGTCTCCACCATCATGTTCCTGGCGGCCATCGGTCTCATGGTTTTCGCGGTTCCCGTCTCGCGGCTTTTCGCTATTACGTCGAGCGCGGAGCAGGCGGTCACCCTGGGGAAAGTGGTGGCTTCCATGGCCCTCGGGCTCTTTGGGATCGGCGCGGTGAGCGTACTCGACCGCGTCTACTACGCCTTTGAGGACACCCGCGGTGCCTTCCTCATTAGCTTGCCGTTCCAGGGCGCCTCCTGCGTGCTCACGGTATTCTGCGCGCTGCTGCCACCCCAGCACGTGGTGTGGGCGGTGGGCATTGTGGGCTCCCTCGCCAATATTTTTGCGGTCATCGTGATGTTGTGGCACCTGTCCCCGCGCATGGGTGGGGTCGACGGCGCCACCCTGACATCCTTCCATCTCAAACTCCTGGCGATTTCCGGGCTGGCGGCCGCGGCCGGCTACGGGGCGGCGCGCCTGGTGGGCCCCGTCTTTAGCCCCATGACCCCGGCGCAGGCACTCCTGGCCCTCATCGTGGGAGGAAGCGTCATGGTGCTGATCTACGTGGGCGGTATGAAACTCGCAAAAATGGAAGAAATCGACGTGCTTTTCCGCCCCGTGGCGAAGATCCTGGCCCGGTTGCGCCGGCGTTCATGAGTCCGCGCGGGGAACTAGCCGGGCTGCGCCGGTGGCGCAGCCCCGTCGTCGTACCGCTGCCGCGGCACCGTGCCGGAAAAGCTAGAGCAGCGCTCCCGTGAGCCTGGCCTCCGGGCGCAGCGGCAGGGCGAAAGTGCCGATAAATTCCTCCACGTTCCCGTTGAGTTTGCGTTTGTACTCAAGCACCGGGTAATCAGGAGCGGACTCGTCAAAAATCCCGGAAATCCCGAGAGTGTTATAGGTGGAAATATCGTGGGCGGCCGCCCAGCGCAGCAGGGTGGATTCCACCGGGTAATCGCGATTATAGGTGGTGAAATCCTTATTGAAGCCGCGGAGCAGCTGCACCAGTTCGTCACCCCAGCGGAAAGCCAGTACCCCGGCGAAAGGCACATTAGTGCCGTAACGCTGCGCTAAATCGCGGGCCTCGGTTTCCTGCTTGACCAGGGAGGCGCGCTGGTTACCGAGCTCCTTGAGCGCTCCCGCCTTTTTGCGAGTATGCGGCTCGGTGGAATTCTGTGCGATCTGCTCATCGAGGCGGGCAATATTCGCGGTGATCTCCTCCAGGTAGGTGGCCGGATGCGCGTAGGCAATCGCGAGGAAAGCCCGCTCCGGGCCCAGTTTCTCCATCATCGCGGTATACAGGTGCGCGGAATAATCCGAGATTTCGGCCATCTCGGTGCGCTCGCGCGAGGATTCGTAAAGCTGGTGGAAAGTCTCCCACAACTCCACGCCTCCGGTACGCACCTCCACGCCGTAGCGCCCCACGTGCTTAACCTGGCGACGCATCGTTTTTGTGAGGGAATCAGCGATTTCCTCGAAGCTCTTTCCAGCAATATCCTTCGTATAAATAAAATGAATATCGGCCGGGTCATTGGGATCCACCGCGACGCGCTGGAAGCCGGCCGCGCTCAGCTGCGCAGTTACCCGCGTACCCAGGGCAGAATCCGCCATTTTGTCAGTGTCCGTGTAGAAAGCCGCGGGAACATTAGGCGTGATACGCAAGGCGATCACCCGTTTCTTCGCGGCGAGGTAGCCCTTGAGCTCCGTGAAAAAGAAATCCACCAGCTCGGCATCTTCCCAATCCAGGGTGGGGCCGTTGGTAATAATGGCGCGAGTGAAAAGCTTTTTCCACGGCTGGTAGGTTATAAGGGCGACGCCGCGCAGCTCGGAGCCCTCGCGTACCCCCACATAATCAACGGTATCTCCCTGCTCCGTGCGCCACTGGCCGTATTCGGGAAGCTGAGCGAGGAAGAGTCGCGAGCTGTGGCGGGTGGCGGAGGCGTACTCTTCGGCAGTCAACGTGGTGAAATGCATGTAGATAGTCTAATGATGACGGGCGAACAAGCCCGGGAAGAAACACCGGTTTCCACGCGCGGCGGTGGGCCGGTAGCCTGAAGGCGTGCATCATCATTCAGATATCGAGGTACCGGCGCGGGTGCGCCGTAAAGTTGGGCGCCTGCTCGCCGCTATTGTTGTGCCACTCGCCCTTCTTACCGTGATTGCGCTGGTCGTGCTGTGGCCGCGCGGGGAGTCCCCGGTGGGCTCTATCCCGCTTAATTCGCCGGGTGTGAGCATGGTGAGCGGGCCGATCACCTCGGTGGGGGAAACGGATGCGCAAGGCCAAACGCCGGTGGAGATGGAAGTGGAGGGCGTATCCGTTCCCGTGCATGTTCCGGCGGAGGTGGTGGCTTCCGGGCTGGCCGTGGGGGATGTTATTGAGGCCCGTTTCAATCCTGCCATGGTCACCTCCGGTACCGCCCATATTTTCGTTGATTTTGAGCGCGGGGTGCCCCTGGCGCTCCTGGCCGGACTCTACGTGCTAGTCATTGTGGCGGTGGCACGCTGGAAGGGCCTGGCGGCGCTCGCGGGCTTAGGGGTATCCCTCCTGGTGGTCGGGTTCTTTATTATCCCGGCGCTGGCCGGTGGCGGTCATGCTTTCGCGGTGGTGCTGACCGGGGCGTCAGCGATGATGTTCGCATCGATTTATCTGGCCCATGGCATTTCGATCCGTACGACCACCGCGATTATCGGAACTTTCCTCGGGCTTCTTATTACCACGGCGGTCGCGGTGTGGGCGGTGGGCGCCCAGAATCTCAGTGGCACGGGCGGGGAACAAACCGCAATGCTCTCCTGGAGCCTGGGCGGTATTAATATGCGTACTCTGCTGCTGGCGGGGATTATTCTGGCCGGGCTGGGTGCCCTCAATGACGTCACCATTACCCAGGTTTCTACCATTTGGGAGCTGCACGCCGAATCGCCGAGCACACCGCGCCGCCGCCTCATACGCCGCGGGATGGCCATCGGGCGCGACCATATCGCCTCAACCGTTTATACGCTGGCTTTCGCCTACGTGGGAGCTTCGCTGCCCCTTCTGATTCTCGCCTCGATTTACCAGCGGTCTTTCCTTGACCTCATGCAGGTGGAGCAGATCGCGGAGGAGATCACCCGCACCTTGGCCGCTTCCGTTGGCTTGGTGCTGGCGATTCCTTTGACGACGGCGGTAGCCGCGCTTCTCGCCCCCGTGGCCCCCGGGCGGGATCGGGTGAACGCCTAGTTTGTGGCTCCACGGTGCAACCAAGCAGCGGGAGAAACGTTGAGGAGCGGATTCCCCTTGGAGATCCGGTGGCTAAGCATCGATAGCGTGCTCGTTGCCGTCGGCAATATCGGTGAGGGTGAAATGTTCGTAAATGCGTTGCTGTTGGTCTTCGGTGAGGCCGTCCTCCACTGACCAGGCCGGAGCGCTGGCCACCGCTTCTGCAGAAACCGCGAGGATGAGCTTGCCCTCCACCAGGCGCGAACCGCGCAGCGGAACCAGGGCGGAGCGAAGATTGAATAATCCCCGCCCAATGAGGGCGAAGGTGGGTTGCCCGCTGGCGTCATCGAGGAACACTTCACGCACCGGCCCGATTTC
>NZ_JASPCQ010000017.1:0-28315 GCF_030230305.1 Actinotignum sanguinis | reverse complement strand
CTCGCGCGGGGAAGAGAAGAGCAGCACCGGCGGGCTAATGCCCGGCTTAGAATTACCCCCGCTCGCGCGGGGAAGAGAAGAGCAGCACCGGCGGGCTAATGCCCGGCTTAGAATTACCCCCGCTCGCGCGGGGAAGAGTTCAGCCCCCGCGGGAACATACGCGCTCAAGTGGAATTACCCCCGCTCGCGCGGGGAAGAGTCTTTGAGCCCAGCGGCTTGGGCTTCTGCTTGGGAATTACCCCCGCTCGCGCGGGGAAGAGTATTGCGCGGAAGATCATGAAACCATTTTCGAGGAATTACCCCCGCTCGCGCGGGGAAGAGCCGCTCCGGGGTGCGGGTATATTGAATTTCACGGAATTACCCCCGCTCGCGCGGGGAAGAGCTGCGCATTCCGCTCCGGCTCCGACCGCCCTCGGAATTACCCCCGCTCGCGCGGGGAAGAGCGGCAAGGGTTGCCGAATCGGTGCGCAGCGTGGGAATTACCCCCGCTCGCGCGGGGAAGAGTGACGGTCGCGCTCCAATGCGCGCGGGTCGATGGAATTACCCCCGCTCGCGCGGGGAAGAGATCAGCAACGCGGGGGCGATTAGTAGGGCTGTGGAATTACCCCCGCTCGCGCGGGGAAGAGGACGGGACCCTTTCCCTTTCCCTGGAAGCAAAGGAATTACCCCCGCTCGCGCGGGGAAGAGGGGCTTTCAGGGCTTCTTTATATTCCTTGAGGGGAATTACCCCCGCTCGCGCGGGGAAGAGTAGGCTAGGCGCTGCGCATGAAACATGAGCGCGGAATTACCCCCGCTCGCGCGGGGAAGAGTACCCGTGATCTAGCAGCAGCGATTAGCGCATAGAATTACCCCCGCTCGCGCGGGGAAGAGAGCACCCGAAAATCAGGAACACCCTCGAACTTGGAATTACCCCCGCTCGCGCGGGGAAGAGTCGGTCCGGTTTGCTACGGCGCAGGTGGCGCGGGGAATTACCCCCGCTCGCGCGGGGAAGAGGGGACTACTACTACAGCGACGTGTACCCCAGCGGAATTACCCCCGCTCGCGCGGGGAAGAGCATAGCTGGCTGCTTGCTGGATTTGCCACTGTGGAATTACCCCCGCTCGCGCGGGGAAGAGTCCCGCGTATCACGAGCTTTTGGATTCAAACCGGAATTACCCCCGCTCGCGCGGGGAAGAGACCCACACCCAAAATCTCTGCGAGCTCTGAGCGGAATTACCCCCGCTCGCGCGGGGAAGAGTATCCCGCAATGAATACAATGAGCTGGCTACCGGAATTACCCCCGCTCGCGCGGGGAAGAGAATGCCTGGAAGATGATGAAGAGATGACGGCAGGAATTACCCCCGCTCGCGCGGGGAAGAGCGGCTTTCATGCTCGGTAGCTTGGGTTTCGGGGGAATTACCCCCGCTCGCGCGGGGAAGAGATTGCCTGACCTGGTTGTTTATCGGCGGCGGACCCGGAAATCGCAATGGAACAGAGTTCCAGATTTGCGGCTCGCCGGGAGATACGCCGATTCGCCGAGCGTAACAACCACGTTAGTTCCCACCTCTTAAATTTAGCTTATTCCGGCATGCCTATCTTCATCGGACACAGGCTCGTGCCCCCGATTATCCCGTTTGGCTATAGTGACCGTGCGCTTGCGAACCCGGCTCCTCCGTTCGCGATGAATCGGCGCATTGCTAACCGAATCAGGAGAGCTGAGCGAAGCACCTGGCAGATCGACATCATCCGGTTCCACACCAACTGCGTCCTCCGCACCCGTCCCGATAACCAGCATGCCATCCAGATCAAGGACAGGACGACTGCCACTTCCCGTGCTGCGTAGCGCGAAGCCTTGCTCACGGGCGGCGTCGTTATAAATAAGAGTGAGACTTCCGGAACCAGCGGCGGATACCGCGCGTTCCCACAAATTGTCCCGCACCCGCGCGGAAACAACGCCCACGTACAATCCGGTGGTGACCTCGGAAAGAAACCTGCTCAAGTATCCGCGCAGGTGATCTGGGATGGCGACCGCATTAACAACAACGAACAACACAGCCTCCTTATCCGTATTGGATGTGGCCGGAAACTTCAACGTTATTACCGGAGATGAGTCGGTCGTCGTCGCGCGCGGGGAGGAAAGGCTGGAGGATGTCCATGATGGTGGCGAGCATATCGGGAAGAATGCGGTGGTCTACGATAGCTCTCCGCACCGCTTTGCGGACAGCCGTCATGGGGTCTTCTTCACGCGCGGCCGCGAACACCAGAGGAATCGTCACGCTCGGTTTGAACAGATCCGCGAGGTCAAAAAGTAAGGAGCGCGCGTCGCCGCGGTGAATAATCCCCAGTGCCGGGTTGATCCCCAGTGCCGCGCACACGGAAGCTGCGCACCCGTAGAGTATTGAATTCGCCAAGTTCAGGCCGGCATTGACCGGGTCGTCCGAGGAAGTATCACGCGTGAAACTCCCGGTTCCATATTTTGCTGCCATCGTGCGGTAGGTATTGCGCATGAGCTGCCCCTCCAGCCCGCGCATGGTGGCAATAGAACTACCAGGCGCATTCTCCACCCCCAGCTGCTTTTTGTAGAGCACCAGCGCGGCTTCGCGCTGCCGGGCTTCATTACTCACCAGCCGGGCTTGTGCAATGGCCCATCGTGCGCTCGAGGTGAGCGGCGTGGCGTGGGTATACAGGGGCACGCCTCCTCCGCCGGTGATAAGAACGGTGGTTCCGGCGCGGGCACAGGAGGTCAGCGCTGCGCTAGAAATTGAGGTTCCGGGGCCCAAGGTAAGCACTGCTAACCCGGCTACGGGGAGTTGGATCGCCCGGGCACGGGTGCCTTCCAAGGATCCATTCTTTCCTTCCCGGCCGGCATCGTAGGCCACTACGCCCGTGCGCGATTGGCGGATTTGCACGTATTCGAGGTAGAGGAAGGAGATCCGGTCCTCAAGGCGCACCTGCTCGCTCGCCTTGATAGTGCGGAAGGCCAGAGCCTCATCTGAGTAAGCCATGTTTACTCCTTCCCGGTGGCGGGCTGTGCCGGTGCGCCCGAGCAGTGGGGATCCGGAATGCTACCCGGCACAACGAGCCCGATGAGCGGGTCGTAATGAGCTGCGCCGTCGTTTAAAACGTGGTACCGGCAGAGTAGCGACGGCGCATTTTCAAGCGATGTCGCATCCGTAAACAGTGTTTTCGCACGACCCGTAACCGTGACCGGAACGGACGCACGCAAAGCGCGGCGTATGCCTTCACGGTCACTGCCGCGCAGCTTCCCCAAATCTTCAGGGTCCCCGGTCCACGCGCCGGGGATAATATCCGGATCGCCGCATACAATCAGGCGGGTGGTTTCAACTTCAATGAGCCTGGTTGAGCGCTCGTCCCCGAGGTTTTTATCACGCTGCGTCATGGCGGTGAAAGATTGCACCTGGGAGCTTTTGCTCAGGCAATATTTCATATCGTACGTAGCGTTCCGGGCGCGGATTGCCGCCAGTGATTTCTTCGCGAATTCATTGAGTTCATCGGGTTTATCTTCCTCGATATCCGCCAGCAGCAGGGTGCCAGTATCTACAAATTCCTGGCAATCCTCCGGGATTCGGATGTTGTTGTGTTCTTTGAGCCATTTCTCCACGCGTGCAAGTTCGCTGGCTAGGTACGGTAGCTGTTCCCCTTCGGTGCCATTAATAGCGACGACGGACACTCGCGGCCCGCTCAGTCCCGGCACTCGGGTGGCGCGGTTCGGATCTGCGGAACGCCACAGGCGCCCGGCACGCTGAATGAGGGACGCCGCCGGGCATAGCTCGGTGCGAAGCAGGTCGAGGTCAATATCTAGGGAGGCTTCGATTGCTTGGGTTCCGATAACCGTGAGCGCCGCGCCCGTGCTACCCGATCCGATTTCGTGTTCGAGGAGTTCAGCGTTACGACGGCGATGCTCAGCTGTCATGCGGGAATGGAGGATAACAACGTTGCCCTCGGCGGCGAGGGCTCGGGTGAGTTCCTGGGCACGCGCAACTGTATTGCACATGACTCCGATGCGGGCCTGGGGGTAACGCCGCCGCTGGTCACGCACCCAATCGCGGTGCGAACTAACGAGCTTGCAATACTTTTCGGTACTGCGGTCAATAGTGAGGGTACGGGGCGGGCCGTCGGGGCGAATACTCCGCAGCTGGGTTCCGGTGGTATCCAGGTTTTCCAGGAGGGGGAAGTGCGCTTCGCCTTGCGGGGGTTGGCCCGTATACGCCTCGAGGTAGGTGGCGCGTTGAGCGGAGGCGAGGGTGGCGGAAAGGAAGGTGACCCGGGTGTTCGTGGCGCGCAGCCAGAGCAGAAGGTTGCTGAGGAGACCGCTCTGGTACTGATCGAGGGTATGGACTTCGTCCACAACAACGTGGGCATTGGCCAGGGCGAGGAGCCGCAGGTGTGTCCATTTTGCTGGTAGGGCACCCAGGAGTGCCTGGTCCACTGTGCCGACGCAGACGGGTGCCAGAAGGCGGGAGCTTCCGGAGCGAACGAAGTCGGTGGGGAAAAGGCCGGCTGTGCTAGCGCCGTGCTCCGCGGAGGTGATGCTGGCTCTGCCCGGGGCTTCGCTGCGGTCATTCCCCACGGTGACCGGTTGATTATAAAAATCTTCGGTGGAGGCGAGGGAATGCGCGAGGGAAGCAACATTGGGCGTTCCCGCGTAATAACGCTGGATACGCCGCATAAGTGCATTCGAGGTAGCTTGGGTGGGAAGTAGGAAAATGAGACGTTCGTTCGCGGTGGCGTGCCGGAGTAGAGCCGCTTCGGTTTTGCCGACGCCGGTGGGGGCCATGACATTCCAGAGTCCGCAGCCTACCCGGGTGGCTTCTTCCTGGAGCGGGCGCGGGGTGTGCTTTCCGAGGATTGCCCGCTGGCTTTGCTCTGCGGATTCCCATCCGTGGTACACCCCAACGGTTTCTTCGATGCGAGCACGGGCGCGGGCGCGGCATGCGGTGATCCACCCGGCTGGGTCGTCAAGGGTGAGTTTCCCGGCCGCGAGGAATTCCTGCTGGGCGGCCACCCATTCGGTTCCCGAGGCAATGCGGTCGGCGAGCACGGTGAGGCCGGAGAGTAAGATTGTTGCGGTGGGCGAGAGTTCAGCCGGGAGTTCAGCCTGGGTTATGCCAATGCTTTCTTCCAAGCAGGAGATAAGATCATCGGCGAGGGCAAGCCAGCCGGTTTCTTCCATGTCTTCGAAAAGGTAGTTGGTCTCTTCACTGTTCCAGGACGGGGTCTCGAAATGGCCATGATGGCCGAGCGCCGGGATGTATTTCCACGACGGTACTGCATATGCATCGGGAATGATCGCCTTCCGATGCAGTAGCAGCGCTGACATTTTCTGATGGTGACGGATATCGGGAGCGTAATCCTCACAGAAGTTTCGAGACCACTCGGAAATGTCACCAAGTTGGGGTTCGTTAGTACAGAGCGCGGTCCGAATCTCATCCCACTGCGGCCCCTTCTGGGTTTGCTGGTATTGGAATACCGGACAGGCTTTTCCTAGGTCATGAGAGCCGGCCACCCATTCCACCACTTCCCGTTTTCCCGCAGGCCCGAGAACTGTGCGTAGACCGGGCCTCAGCCAAGTTTCGTAGAGGACTCCGGCAGTAGTTGCGGTATCCAGCAAGTGGGCGAGAAGGGGGTAGGACGTTTCCGTACCGCGCTGCTTTGCCCATACGTTGGGGTGCGTGCGCATCACGATAGTGCCTGGACGGAGAGGAGTCCGCAACCGTAGCTTTTTGCACGTCCAACCCCGTTGGTTTGGGCGGTGAGTAGTGCTTCGCTATCTCCCACGGTTGCAACTCCGTTGATCGTATCGATCTGGACGGCGCGTTTGTTTTTTCCCGAACCGGTGGTGAGAATTTCGCGCCGCGCGTCAATGATCTCTGTATTCGTGAGGGCGGGGGCTAGTTTTGCGCTCAGCCATTCAGAGAGGCTTGGGACCCCAAGTTGAGATTCCTCACCGTCAAGCGGAATTGACCGAGTTCCCCCGGTGCCAATGCGTTGAATCGCATTGATTGCGATGCGGAACGAAACTGGAGTTCCAGCCGGGAGTTCCTTGAGTTCAACTTCTTTCATCGCGGCCTCGTGGGGGAGGTTGAGTTGCGGAACCGGTTCGCGGGATTGGATAAGGAAGAATGGGGCATCTCCGGGAACGTGATCCAAGCGGAAAAGAATCCCCATCTCCGCTCGGGGGTGTTCCGCGCCGGTCTGTGGGAAGAGTGCCATGATCGCGCGGTGGCGTACTTGCGGATCCTTCAGTGTCCATCCGCGTTCTGGCTTGTGCAGGGCCACGCGTGAGAGGAGTGTGTGCACCGGTACTTTTGTTAGGAAGATCGGTTGAGGTTCCGATGTGTGTTGATCTGCCATATTCGTCTCCGTCGACTAGGCTCTTAGCGAGCGGTTTCCACGGCTAGCGTGGGTATTTCAGGGTCTAATGGATTGCCTAGATAGGCCGCTTTCCCCGCGTGAGCGGGGTTAACAGCGTTTTCGAGGCTGGGTTTCTCCCTTATCTTGAGTTTCATATTAGCGGGGAGAAACGCAATTGTAAAGACGGGTCAAATGGATTGACAAAGCATTCTTCTCTTGTTAGTCTCGTTTCATCTCAAAGGAGAGGAAGCATGGAAAAAATCAATGCTTTGACGGACATTCCGTTACTGGTTACGCTACGCGGACGATTATCGGTTCGCGATGCGCTTCTTGATGCTCATATTCTAAAAGGGTCCTCCGACAAAGAAATGGGCCGCGAACCGGTGGTCCTGGATAAATCCGTCCCGGGCTATGTGTATGGTGCAGAGTTGCGACTGTTAGCGGCGGTCGTTGCCGTGGTTTTAAGGCAGTCTAATCATGCTCACTGGGATCCATTCCGGATCGACTGGGAACGCATTCTCTCGGAGGGTCTTGAACCCGAGGCGATTGACAAAGCTATTGAAATACTCGCACCGGGGTCCTTGTTATTCGATGACCGGCAGCCGTTTATGCAACGGCCCGCTGAGCCGATGCGTAATGCGAAAGATAATGAGCGCAAACTCGGAAAAGGGGAGCTGCGGCTCAAGAAGCTGTTACCTTCCATGATCTCCGACCAAGGTGAAGAATTCTGGAGTCTGCTAACACAGCGCGATACTCTTTCCCTGGAGGATGCGGCGCTTTATCTTCTCGCCTATCACTGCTATTCGCCGGCTGGAAATAACTCTTACGCTGGCCAAAAAGCTGAAATGGGAAGTCCTGGTTTCCATTTTGTCGGCGTAGGTATGACGGCTACCGAACTGATCTGGGAAGGCTCGTCGCTTCTTCATACGCTTTTAGCGATGATCCCACGCTCATGGGTAGAAGGCGACGGTTTACCAGCATGGGCAGATCGAACCGGATCTCGGGGTGGGACTGATCATCCACTATGGCGGGCTACCTGGTCATCCAATAGTGCTGCCTGCTACTGGGAGGATAACGAGCTCGCCGGTGTGCGCATCGGTGGCGTTCCACCGGCGTGGGTTCCCCCAGAAGCGGGAGCAACGAAAGAGAGCCGAAAAGCTTACTGGGTTGAGCGCGATCAGAGCGATCCTTTCTACCTGTATTTGCCTAATAAGTCCGGCGAGTTAAAGGCTCAGCGAATGGACGTAGGGAGGGATGCGACGGATCTTGCGGTGGAATGGGCCGCACGCGGCAGACTGGCACAAGTGGCCGAAGCGCATGATCGCATTGTTTCCTCTTCTGACTGTCGGTTGATATTCATCCGCCATTACATCGAAGGAACTGCCTCTTCTCCAGTTATCCGTTCCTCGCGGGTTGATGTGGCAGATCCGCAGCTATGGGCTTTCGGGCTATCTGATCGAGCACAGGGTCAAGTCCGGCGCCATGCAGAGTTCATCCAGGCTCTGCATTACTGTGTGATCCAACCTTTCCGACGCGCACGCGGGGCGGCCTCTGTTGCCTCTAATGGAATGCCCACCGTTCTTGACTCGCTTGAAAACTATCGGGATTCGGCATCGGATATTTTCTGGCGCGCGATCACCCGCTCTTATGAAGATTTTCTTTCTCAAGTGACAACCGCTGAGCGGCATCCTGAAGAAATCCGTGCGGCTCGCGGCGGGGCTGCTCAGGTTGCGCTCGGAGCTTTCAATGAAGCTATTGCACCCTATCGGGGGCAAGATCCGGCGCTCTTCGCGGCAGTTTATTCGAATGTTGCTCGTCATATTCGGGCTGTCACAAAACAATTTGATGTTCCCACGGCTTATGAGGAGAAATAACAATGACACAGATAGATACCCCGCAACGGGAGCCTTGGAAGGCGTTGTTGTACGAAATCTTGCAACGGCGTAAAGATCCTGACTATCGCGCTGCGCGTGCCGCAATTCGGCAGGGTGCAACGCCGTTCACTCAAGTGCGTGCTTATCCCTATGTGCTACCAGCAGTGCCCGAAGATGCACGCCCCGAGCAGCGTAATGCCTTGCTGCGAGTGGCAGCCTTGGCTGCGGAATATGATCGCGTGCCTCATTCCCACGAAGGTAAGCGTCGCAACAGTTTGGGGCGGTGGGCATATCGCGTGGCAACCGCTGAGAACAAAAACGGACGCGCACAATCAGTTTCACCAGATAATCCAGGAATGATTGCCGCGCGCCTAGCGTACCTACACACCCAAGATATGGAAGAAGCAGCTCGATCCATCAAACGAATTTTTGATGTGGCATCAACGATTCCGGGTCTGGTTCCTCCTGTCAATTATTTCGATATTGCCGATACGTTGATGCGCTGGGGGAACGGCCTGTCACCTCAATCTCAGCACATTCGAATGCGAGTAATAGAGGAATTCTATTCCGCACCTCAACTTGCGGTTTCGGATCAACCTGAAACCGTTCCTGCCAAAGCTTCTGAAAACTAAAACCATAACCGAGAGGACTAATCATGTACCGTCACCTAACCCTGCATTTCCTTACTCCGATCAGCTACTCGAATCTCAACCGTGACGATTCAGGAACCCCGAAGCGACTCATGGAAGGTGGCGTTCTCCGCGCCATGCATTCCTCGCAGGCCATCAAGCGTGGCGCACGCGTCGCCTACGAAACTGCCAGCCTTGACGTTTCGGTGCGCTCTGGCAAGCTCGAAGAGGTTATTCGCGACGCCGCACTCAAGCTTTCCCCTGATCTGGACCCGAAGAAAACCCTGACAAAGGCTCGCGCTCTCGTCGGTCAATTCACGAAGAAGCAGGCGAAAGCCGATGCTGATGATGGTGCGGGAGTTGCTGAAGCGGATCGTTCGATCTGGTTGAGTGGGGAAGAGATCCAGGTTGCGGCGCAGGTCGTGGCCGGCGAAGTCGATCCTGATACGGAGTTCGTGCTTAACGGATGCACCGGTTCCCTCGCCATTGCCGCTTTTGGGCGTATGTTTGCGGCGAAACCTGAGAAGGGTACAGAAGCCGCGCTGAGCGTATCGCCTGCGGTGACCACCCACGCTGCCACCATTGGCACTGACTATTTCTCGACTGTTGACGATATCCGTGAGCAGAATAAGTTCACCGGGGAAGAATCCCGCAGCGGGGCTACCTACCTAGGGATCAGCCAATTTACCAGCGGTATTTTCTACCGCACGGTGACGATTGATAGGGAACAACTCCAGGCGAGTTGGACCGCTTTTGGTAAACCAGAGGCGGAGGAAAACCTACGTCAGATGATCACCGCTCTTATTTACGGCCAGCCGCGCGGTAAGGAACATTCCACGGCTCCCTACACGCAGCCGGTCGTTGCCCTTGCCGAAGAACAGCGCTACCGCTGCGCCTACAGCTTTGAAACTCCGGTGCAACCAGATAGTTCCCGTGGCGGTTTCCTCGAACCCTCCGTGCGAGCCCTAGGAGAGCAATTCCACGCTGCCCGGCGCTTCGATCCCGATAATTTCGGGGACGCATTGGCTCTTACAGGAACGTTCCCCCAGCTGGAAGAGCTGTTTGGGGTGGAACCCACCTCAAAGAACGGCCTGGTTGACACGGTCGTGGCGTGGATCTTGGGTGGCCAGAATGAGTAATCCAACATTCCTGCGGCTAGCGGGCCCCGTGCAATCCTGGGCGGGACCGCGGGTGACGGGGAACGTGGTTAACTCGGAGCTCCGGCCTACGCGGTCCGGTCTCCTTGGTCTCCTCGCGGGTGCCTTGGGCGCTCCGCGCGAACAATGGCCAGAGTGGTTGGAGGGCGCTGATTTTACAGTACGGGTTGATCGCCCCGGTCGCCTCATCAATGAATTCCAGACCATTAATCCCCGCGCTACCAAAAGCGGTCTCCGCAATGACGAACGTGAGTTCCGAACGCGCCAGTTGTGGATCCGGAAACAAAGCGACTCGGATAAGAATCTCGCTTTCACCCCGGATCAGCAAAACTCTAACGCGATCATCCGCCGCACCTACCTGGCCGGGGCTGAGTTCCTTGTGAGGGTAACGTGCCCGAATCACCAGGAAGAGGTCGACGCCGCGCTGCGCAGCCCTGCCTTCGTCACCTACCTGGGGAAGAAAGCCTTTGCGCCGTCGTTCCCCTTCTATCTGGGACGCGGCGAGGCCGACACGTTCAACCAGATCCCGGTATTCGACCCAGCCTTCAAGAAACCGAAAAAACAGGTCTGGACGTATTCGCGCGCCCCGTACACCGCAGACAGCGGGCCCGGAGCTCTCCCAGGAACGTCGAGCATGGTGGACGTGGTGAGCAATCGAGGCGAGTGGATGAACCGAGTGGCCGCGCTACTCGATCGCTAACGCCCGCTCATGGCCGACGCCCCGGAAAGCTCACCCATGAGTGGTCTTTCCGGGGCGTTCTGCGCGAATCTGTGCACCAGGCCGTAGCACCTAACAGCGGCCTAAAAGCTCAGCGTTTACTTCGCAGCCTTCTCAATAAGCGGCGTCAGCTTGTCCAAGGCCCACAGCTGCGCGGCCGGGGTACCCAGGGAGAACGCATTGGACAGGTCGCCATCCACCACGAAAGCGTGGCCGGCCGCAACCGCCGGGACCTTCTGCCAGGTGGCATCTTCGGTGATCTGCGCGGTATCAATGAAAATCGGGAATGCCGCAATGAGATCGGCATCAATCGCATCGAGCTGCTCGGCGGAGAGCTGCACAGCAAAACCGCCATCGGCCGGAGCCAGCTCCTGAACCTTCGGGTTCTGCACGAAGCCCAGCTTCGTCATGAACTCCAGGCGCGTATCGCCCTTCAGGTAGGCACCCCAGCCCTCGGAGGTCTTCGTCGCCACGGTCACGGACTTGCCCTTCCAATCGGGGTGCGCGGCCGTAACCTCAGCGAACTTCTTTTCCACCGCATCCAGCTGCGCCGCGGCCGCCTTCGGCTTACCCAGCGCCGCACCAATCATGGTGACCTGGTCCTTCGTGGAGGTCAGCCAATTATCCGCGCCCTCCGGCAGCGAGACCGTCGGCGCAATCTGGGAAAGCTTATCGTGGCGTTCCTTATCGCCCGAAGTCTTGACGTCAAGAATAAGATCCGGCTTGAGCGCCGCGATCTTCTCGTACGACAGCTCCATTGTGCCCAGGATTTCCGGGGCCTTCTCATACGATTCGCTCACCCACGGGCCCACGCCATTGCCGCCGAAAGCCAGCCAGTCAGCCGCGCCCACCGGCTGCACGCCCAGCGAGAGCGCCACTTCGGCATCGCCCCAGCCCAGAGCGACCACGCGCTGCGGGGCTTCCTTGACAGTAACGGGCCCGAACTTCGTGTCAATTGTCGCGGGGAATAACGCCTCGGTCGCGGCATTCCCGTCCGTAGCGGAGCTTGCCGCCGCGGAGGAGGAGGCAGGGGACGCCGAGGAATTGGCAGAATCATTACTCTTCTGAGAACCGCATCCGGCAAAAGCCAGGCAAGCCACCAGAACGGTGCCCGCCCACGCGGTCAGGGACTTCTTCATAACTTCCTTTCGTGGATGCCGCACTCGCGGCCGGACGCACCTGCGGCTGCGGTGGTCGTGTGGTTGTCACTGAAACCACAGATGCCCTATTAGGATACGCTGGCGTTGTTTAATTGGGGTAGCCTGTTCTCGTTATGAACAGCACCGTCCACCACCGTTTTTCGGCACGACGCCGCGCCTGCCCTGCTCCCGGCCGCACCACCGCGCGCCGGCGGGCCGCGGCCCTCACCACTGGGATCATCGCTGTCGCGGTGCTGGCGCTCCTCTCCATTTGCATAGGCGCCCGCCCCATCTCCCCGGGAACACTGTTTACTATCATCTCCGGGGCAGAACGCGATTCCATGGACGCGCAAGCAGTGCTTACCTTGCGTCCGCCTCGTACGGTCGCCGCCCTTGCCATCGGTGCAGCTCTCGGGGTTGCCGGCGCGCTCATCCAGGCGATTTCCCGCAATCCTCTGGCCGAACCTGGGATCCTCGGGGTTTCGGCCGGTGCCGGTTTCGCGGTGACTCTCGCTATCGCGGTGGCGGGTATTAGCCGGCCGAGTATCTACATGTGGTGGGCGGTTGCCGGTGCACTCTTGGCCACCGCGGCGGTCCTCCTCATCGGCTCGCACCGCAGCGGTCGCGCGGATCCGGTTCGCCTGATCCTGGCCGGGGTGGCGCTTTCTGCCGTGCTCAACGGCATCGTGGGTGTGCTACGCCTGACTGATCCGCGTACTTTCAACGAAATCCTCGTCTGGACGGCCGGCACGCTGGAAAACCGCCCCTGGGAGGTTATCCTGCCGGTTCTTCCGCTTCTGTTCTTCGGCCTCATGGCCGCTGCCGTGCTCACCCCAGCGCTCAATATCATTGCTCTCGGTGACGACGCCGCTCGCGCACTCGGTGCTCATGTCACGGTGATCCGCCTGGCCGGTATTGCGGCGATGACGCTCCTCACCGGGGGTGCGGTTGCTATCGCCGGCCCTATTTCCTTCATAGGTCTCATGGCCCCGCACGCTATCCGCTCCTTTGCCGGGGCGGATCAACGTTGGATTGTGGGACTGTCCGCGCTCTGGGCCCCGGTCCTCCTCCTCGCCGCGGACATCCTCGCCCGCATTATTCTCCCGACCGGGGAACTTCCCGTGTCGGTCATGTGCGCCTTCCTGGGTGCCCCGGTCCTCATCTACCTCGTGCGCCGGCGAAAGGCTTTCACGCTATGAGTTTTTCGCACCAACCTGCCGCTTTAAAGTCCCCTCTGCGCCACGTCGCACTACGACGCCGCCGCCGTTCCCGCCTGGTTGCGGCCGCGGTGAGCTTCGCTTTGGCCTTCGGGTGCGTGGGGGCTCTCCTCCTCGGGGATCTGCCCCTGAGCCTGGGCGAGGTGGCGGCCTGCTTCGCCCCGGATTCGATACGCGCGGTTGCCGCGGGTGACGGTGACTTCGCGGCCCACGTGGTTCTAACCTGGCGCCTGCCACGGATCCTCGCCGCGGTGGCCTTCGGGGCAGCGCTCGGGCTTTCGGGTGCGCTCTTCCAAATTCTCACCCGAAACCCGCTCGGCTCGCCGGATATTATCGGATTCAATGCCGGTGCCTATACCGGCGTTATTCTCACCCGGACTTTCCTGGTGGGTGGAGCTGTTGCGGTGAGTATGGGGGCGCTGGCAGGTGGCGTCGTCGTCGGAATAATGATTTACGCGCTGGCCTACCGCAACGGCGTGTCCGGGTTCCGTCTCATTATTGTGGGAATCGGTATGACGGCGATGCTCAGCGCGGCGAATACCTGGCTGCTCTTGCGGGCCTCGGATGAGGTGGCGCTCAGCCTCGCGGTGTGGGGCGCCGGAACGCTCGGGCAGGCATCGTGGGCGAAGATCGGGCCCGCGCTGGTTTTCTTGGTGTTGTTGCTTCCGTTTGTGGCGTGTTGCGTGCGGCCGTTGCGGCAGCTGGAATTAGGCGACGACGCCGCAGCTGCACACGGCTTGTCGGTCGAGAAGGCGCGCCGGGGGATCCTCGCGGTTGGTATCGCTTTGACCTGTGTGGTGACGGCGGCGGCCGGACCTATTGCTTTTGTGGCTCTGGCTGCTCCGCAGGTGGGGCGGATGGCGGCGGGGCGACGCGGAATTTCGCTGGTGCATAGCGCGCTAGCGGGTGCCTCGATTTTGTTCCTGGCTGATCTTTTCGCCCAATATGCCCTGGCTCGGCCGGTTCCGGTGGGTGCAATTACCACGGTGGTCGGTGGCCTTTATGTGCTGGTTGTGGTGATGTCGCAACGGAAGGGACGATGAATATGCGTGGCAACAGCGGTGGCGTGAACGTGGGTGCGGCTGGCCCGGCCGGTGCGGCGCGTTTGCGCAGTGTTGATCTGAGCCTGGGCTATGGGGATGTCGCCGTGGCGCGGGATCTGAATGTGGAGATCCCGGATGGCTCGTTCACGGTGATCGTGGGGGCGAACGGGTGTGGGAAGTCCACGCTGCTACGCGGTTTGGCACGGTTACTTTCGCCCGCGAGCGGCCGGGTGCTGCTGGATGGGCGAGATATTGCGGCGATGGGCTCGCGGGATTTCGCGCGGGAACTTGCGTTGTTGCCGCAGTCTCCGCATGTTCCGGAGGGTATTACGGTTGCCGAGCTGGTGGCTCGGGGGCGTTACCCGCACCAGGGTTTGTTTGCGCGGCCTTCGGCACGTGATGAGGAGGCGGTTGCTCGGGCTTTGGCGGCTACGGGTACCGCGGATTTTGCTGATGCGTTGCTGGGGGAGCTCTCGGGTGGAGAACGCCAGCGGGTGTGGGTGGCGATGGTTCTGGCCCAAGACACACCGATTATTTTTTTGGATGAGCCGACGACGTATCTGGATATCGCTTACCAGATTGAGCTCTTGGACTTGTGTGCTCGACTGAATCGAGAGGGCCGCACTCTGGTGGCGGTCCTGCACGATCTGAATCAGGCGGCGCGTTACGCCACTCATATCATCGCGATGAAGGATGGGCGTATTGCTTTTTCGGGTTCGGCTGTCGAGGTTTTCACTCCGGAAAACATTGCGGAAATCTACGGGATAACTGCGGTAGTTATCCCGGATCCGGTGACGGGCACCCCGATGGTGGTGCCGGTTTCGGCAGGTATTTAGGCCGCGGGCCGGGGCCCGAAGATGGCGCTGCCCACACGTACCTGGGTGGAGCCTTCGGCCACGGCGATGCTCATGTCGTGGGTCATTCCCATGGAGAGTTCCTGTACGCTGGGGTGCTCGCGCTGGAGCTTATCCCGCAGTTCACGCACAAGCGCGAAGGAGTGGGCGATCTTCCGTTCATCAGTGGTATTGGCTCCGATGGTCATGAGGCCATCGACCCGCAAGTGGGGGAGTTCGGCGATCTGCCCTACCAGTTCTTCTACCTGGTGGGGTTCCACTCCGTACTGGCTGGCTGCTCCGGAGGAGTTGACCTGGACGTAAATGGAGAAGGGGCCGTGGGCGTGGCCTTCTTCGCGCAAGCGGCCTTGCAGCCGGTTGAGGCGCTGGGCAAGTTTCAGACTATCCACAGTTTCGATGCAATCGGCCAGTTCGAGGGCGCGCCCGGCTTTATTCGATTGCACGTGGCCGATGACATGGGTCCAGTGGGGTGGGTTTCCGGCGCTGGCCGGGGTGATGCCGCTGCCTTCCCAAGCGCTGGCGTCGTGGATGAGGCGTGCCGATGGGCCTGCACCCGTGCTGGGTGTTGCGAGCTGGGTTTCTACGTCTTGGAGTTGTTGGATGAAGTTTTGGCCCATGAGGCGGGATCCGGCGGCAAGCGCAGCGTGAATGGCGGTGATGGACTGGTGTTTCACGACGATTTGGAGCCGAGCGGTACCGAGCGGTATGCCGGCAGCTTCTTCCGCTCCGCGCAGAGCATCACGCACCAGGTTGATGCGGTCGGGGATCTCCTCCGCGGTTGGGACTATGCTGGACAATTCGGCGAGGTGAGCAAGCCTGCCCTGCTCCGTATGTGTCATGGTTTGTATCAACTCCACAGGTATCGTGTATCAGCCGCTGTTTATGGTAGATCTCTGCACCGCGAACTGGGGAAATGGTCTCAGAACTGATGGCACGGTCTCAGAACTAATGACACGGTCTCAGAACTGGTGCCGCGTTTTCCGAATCGGCGTATATCTCATCACCGGGGTAGTGGTGGCGGGTGCAGCGGGCTCATAGTTCTCCCACGCTAATAATGTCGAGGATGGCGTGTCCGGCTTCATCGCTTGCCTCGAGGTCCACAACTGCCCAGAATCCCCACGAGTTGTCACCTGCGCCGTCGTCAAAAACTTGACGCACCAACCAGGCACGCAGACGCCCGGTGGCGGTGGTGAGGTTGTCCATGACGCTATCCACGTGGGCTGCCGGAACTCCGGCGGTGATGAAATCGGCGCGGTCGGGGTGTTCGAGCACGGTGACGAGTTGGGCGGAGCGTGCTTCGGCACCGGTGCCGATCTCCTGGTAGGAATCGAAATAAGCATCGGTGGCATCCATCCAGGCATCGCCATCCCAGACCGGGCCGCCCACCCAGAGCGGGATACCTTCCCCGCGGGCCACGCCGGCCCCATCATCGAGTGCCGCCCTATCAAGCCAGTCGAGATTTTCGTGTGCTACGGCTTCCACGAAACGGAAGAGCGCATTGCGGATGGAGACGCGTAGCGCGTGCGGGCTGCGCGAGAGCGTGACCTTTCCATCTTCATCAGCACCGAAAGCGCGTTCGCGAGCTCCGCCGGTGCTGCTGTCAAGATTGGTGATGTCTGCGGTGGTAATGCGGCCATCACGCAGGGCTTCCCATTCGTCGAGCAGGCTGGAATCCACCGAGCGTACCAGGCTGCCCAGCCAGGCGGTCATATCCTCAAGATCCTGGGTGCGGGCCTCCAGCGGCACCGTTTGGCGCAGCGCCTTGTAGGTATCTGTGAGGTAGCGCAGCAACGTGCCTTCGGAACGGGCCAGGTCATAACGGGAAATAAATTCCGAGAAGGTGATCGCGTTTTCGATCATTTCCCGCACGATGGATTTGGGGGAGAGCTGGAAGTCATCCACCCAGGGATTGGTTTGCCGGTAGATCTGGAGTGCCGCACCGAGTTCTTCCGCGAGCGGTTGGGGCCAGGTGATTTTATCGGCTTCGGCCATGCGTTCGTCATAGCCGATGCCAGCGGCTTTCATTCGCCCGATTGCGCGCCCGCGCGCTGCGCGTTCCTGCGCGTAGAGGACCTGCATGGGGTTATCCTGGACCGCTTCGATCACCGAGATGACATCGAGGGCGTACTCCGGGCTATCCGGATCAAGGATATCCAGCGCGGCCAGCGCAAAGGGTGCCAGCGGTTGGTTCAAGGAGAAGTCATCAGGAACTTCGCGTGCGTATTCGATGGGGGAATGGTCCGGGTGCTCCGCTAGCCACTGCGGAGTACGGTGCAGGATAACGCCCGCCCGCTCGAGAGACATGTAAATGCGGGTGGCTTGCCGGATGAGTTGGTTGGAAGCCGTGCGCGGTTCGTGATTATCCGTGAGTAACTTGGTTACGGCCGCGACATTATCCCCCGGCCGCTGGAACAAATTGAGCATGAGCGAGTGGGATACCCGCATGTGGGACGTCAGGGTTTCCGGAGCTGCGCCTTTGAGATACTCAAAAGTCTTTTCCGACCACAGTACTGTATTTTCCGGCGGCTTCTTCTTTTGGATGCGACGCTGTTTGACCGGATCATCCCCGGCGCGGGCCACCAGCCGCGCATTTTCAATTTCAAATTCGGGTGCCTGCACAATAACATCACCCTTCGTATCGAATCCGGCCCGCCCGGCCCGGCCTGCGATCTGGTGAAATTCACGTGCACTCAGGTGGCGATTGCGTTGGCCATCAAATTTAGCCAGCCCGGTCATGACAACGGTGCGAATAGGAACGTTAATGCCCACCCCGAGGGTATCCGTACCGGAGATGACCGGCAGTAACCCGGCCTGTGCCAGCTTTTCCACGAGGCGCCGGTAGCGGGGGAGGAGGCCCGCGTGGTGCACGCCAATACCGGAACGGAGCAGCTTGGAGAGAATTTTCCCGAAACCGGGCCCGAAGGAAAAATCTCCGAGGGCTTCGTGGATGCGGGCTTTCTGTTCCTTGGAAACGAGGGCGTGGGTGAGGAGGGCTTGGGCCTGTGCTACTGCCTCCCGCTGCGAAAAATGCACCACATAGACGGGCGCGCGATGCGTGGAGGTGAGTTCCAGGAGGAGTTCACCGAGTGGCTGATAGGAATAAGAGAAAGAGAGCGGCACCGGCCGTTCCGCGTTACTCATGAGTTCGACGGCGCGCCCGGTGCGCTTCTCAAGATCTTCTGCCAGCCAGGTGGTATCCCCCAGGGTGGCGGAGAGGAGCACCTGCTGGGTGCGGGTGAGTTCCAGGAGGGGAACCTGCCAGGCCCAACCGCGTTGCGGATCCGAGTAATAGTGGAATTCATCTTGGACCAGCACGCCGATATCCGCCGCGGCGCCCTCCCGCAAGCTCAGATTCGCCACGATTTCCGCGGTGGCACACACTACGGGAGCCCCGGGGTTAATGGTGGAATCCCCGGTTACCATCCCCACGTTATCCGCACCGAAAACATTGATGAGTTCAAAAAACTTCTCCGATACCAGGGCCTTGAGAGGCGCGGTGTAATACGCGGTTTTCCCGCGCGCGAGACCGCAGAAAATAGCGGTGAGCGCGATGAGCGACTTACCTGAACCGGTGGGGGTGGAGACGATCATATGAGCGTCATCAATAGCGGCGAGCAACGCTTCTTCCTGATGGGGGTAGAGCGGCCGGCCGGTGCTTTCCGCCCACTGGGTGAAAGCCTCATAAAGGGCATCATCAGGCGGGTTGAGCCCATACTTATCCTCCAGAAGGTCCAGGGCAACATTGAGTTGCGGACGAGGGCGCAGCGCCGCGGCCCCGGGCTGATCTGACTGTTGTGAACTCATGACTTAAGGGTGCCACACTCCTACGACATAAAAATTGGCCGGAACTGCTGCGGGGCGCGGTGCGGATCCTTGAACCTCCGGGTGAGCGGACCCCTAACCTGTGGCTTAGCGGACCCTTAACCTGTGGGTTAAGGGTTGGGTGCGGGCCCTTAATCAGTGGGTTACGGGGCGCGTCAATTGGGTGGGAGCCGGTTTGTACGACGGCGCAAAGCGCGGCATTTCGCGCGTATCGGGCGGTGGGGGATGCGATGTGAGGGAGGAAACAGCCTGAGATAGGGTTCTTGACTTGCACTGGGCGGCGGCCCTGGGTAAAGTATCTATTCGTCGCCGCGGGCGGCAAACATAAAAGAATAACGAGCACCGCTAGCTCAATTGGCAGAGCAACTGACTCTTAATCAGTGGGTTCTGGGTTCGAGTCCCAGGCGGTGTACAACGGCCCCGCAGTTCCAAGCTGCGGGGTTTTTCGCGTCAGCATGGCGAAAACTCGCACGTGCACAGCGTACGTTGTGGATTGTTTTTACGCCACCACCTCCACGGAATACACCCACTGAACCCCCCCCGGCACCTACGCGCAGGGCGAAATCACACTCCGTACCCGCGACTATCTAAGCGACATGTGTCGCGTTATTCTTGGTAGCGAACGGTGCGAATCGCGCGAGAGGAATGCGCGGCTACCAGTTATGGAGCGATGATGAGTGATTGTCCTTATTTCCATATCTCTAAGACTGGGCTCATCGCCCTCGCGGGCGGAGTGTGGTGCCTGGCTGGAGTAAATGTTGCCCGAATTGGAGTGGAGAGCTTCGCGGAATCGGCCTTGGGTGCGCCGTGGATCTGCCTGCTTCCCCCGCTCGTTCTCGCCGCCTTCGGAGCGATGTTCGCCAAGGTTGCCGGGAGGCATATCCGGCGCATTCGCTCCCATCCGCGCCCGGCACGGCCTTTCTGGCATTTCTTCGATGTGCGTTCCTACCTCCTCATGGCCGTCATGATGGGCGGAGGCATAGCCGTGCGGGCCAGCGGGCTGCTGCCCAACTCCTTCATCGCCTTCTTTTACACCGGATTGGGGGCCGCGCTTGCCGGAGCCGGCCTCCTTTTCTTTGTGATTCTTCTCCGGGATTCCCATATTTCCTAAGTTGAGCGTAAGTGACTCAATAACTATTGAGCCTAGAGTGAACAATAGCTACTGAGTGGAACAAAGATAAGTCCGTGGGGGTTGGGATTGATGTCAGGGCGATAGGCCCGGGCGCCGAAAGGCGCGCGGCGTCGTCGTTCATAGAAGTGAAAGAAGGATTGACCATGGCATACGATATTGATCGCACGATGTCCACAGCAATGGACCGTTTCCTCAGCCCCTTTGATGGCTTTTTTGCCGTTCCTACTCGGATGGTCAACGGGCGGCGTTCCGATCTGGAGAATCTCGCGCTAGAGTACCGTTCGCAACTCAAGCAAACCGAGGATGGCTACGAAGTCCTCTTCGATGTTCCGGGCTTTAGCGCAGATGATATTGACCTGAACGTTTACCCGGATCACATCACCCTCAAGGCTGCGCAGGAAGAAGAAATTGAGGGCGGCACCCGCACTCGTTCCGTTTCTCGCACCCTGGGCTTCGATCAGGCTGTGGATACCACCACGGTAGATGCACATCTC
Organism: Actinotignum sanguinis; assembly: GCF_030230305.1. Classification (NCBI taxonomy): domain Bacteria; kingdom Bacillati; phylum Actinomycetota; class Actinomycetes; order Actinomycetales; family Actinomycetaceae; genus Actinotignum; species Actinotignum sanguinis. The sequence continues at coordinate 7,882 of NZ_JASPCQ010000017.1, read as the reverse complement.
AACGATGGGGTTCTCACCGTTTCGGTGAAGACCACCGCGGGTTCGCAGGGGCGTAAGGTCCAGATTGGTTCGGGCAAGGCTACCGCCGCATCGCCTGCTGCGCAGAAGTCAGAAGAAAAGCAGGCCGGCTCTGCAGCATAAATCTGCAGCATAAAAATGTGCAAGGAATGGTACCCAAGCGTGGTACATGCTGGCACTAAATAAGCATCCAGGCCACTGGCGCGGATGTGAGAAAGGCAGTCTTCGGGATACTACCAATCCCGGGGCTGCCTTTCATTTTCCCGAACTATCGCGCCCTAATCGTTGCTTGCGGTATTCCAGAGGCGCCACCCCGTGGCGTTCCATAAAAGCACGATTGAGTGCACGGGTGCTGGGAAATCCCACCCGCTGGGCGATATCTTCCAAAGTGGGAACCTGCTCTTCCATGAGCAAGTAATACGCATCCTCGACCCGTAATCGCGTGAGGTACTGTTTGAAAGTCATCCCGGTACTGAGCCGGAAAAGCCGGCTGAAATGCTCGCGCGAATAACCGTGCGTTTCCGCCACGCTCGCAGCGGTCAGCGGTTCCCGGTGGCGCCGCTCGATGTCGCTGATAATAGCAAGAATTGTGGTGTCGGTAGCACGCCGAATTCCGCGCGGCCGGCACTTGACCACGAAATTCTGGTAAAGCAGAAATAGGATATCGAAGAGAATCGCGTTGATGCCGAAAACCCGTTCGGGTCCCAGCAGATGCGTTGTGTCAATCATGCGCAGGCACAAGTCAATGAGTGCTTGCCGATCCGCATCGCGAGCTCGCGCAGAATCCACGGCCAGCACATAAAGATCAGCTTTCTTATAAATGCGTTCAATACGGCTGCTGTCATAGGTGATGGAGAGAATAAGAGGAGTCTTGCCATCCCGAGATTCTGTAATAAATGAATGGGGAGTGTAGGGACTGATAATGCAGAGCTTTCCCGGATACAGTGCCTCGACCCGCGAGTCGATAGTTACACTGCCACCACCCTGGACAACATAATTAACCTCGACTCCGGAATGCCAGTGGGTCGGGACAACTTCCGGATGGCGGTGCACCAGCACAAGGGCTGGGTATTCGGCGGGCATGGAACCCACCTCACAAAAAGCACGATTGAGGATGGGTTCCTTCGGGTCGTGTATACGGTTATCCATCATGCTTAACTCCTCGCGGATTCGTCTCTCATAGTAACTAACCGTTGTGGAATCTCATCAGGGTGAGGTGGTATCTATAGCGATTCGATACTGCCTCTATTTTCGTGGTTTCCCCTATTCTTCGTGAAAAAAGGCAGACCGCCGCAACTATGTCACGTTTGGGCATAGGGTGTGCCACATTTCAGCACTATCAACCGAAGATTTTTGCCTAGGCTCAGTCACGCGAGAAGTAAGTGTCCGCCAACGGTCACATTTTATCCGGGTGCATGGATCACGGTGCTTGGATCACCCTGTGACTGCTATTAGCGACGGTTCAAAATGATCGAGTGCGACGGTCACTGACGCTCGCTCACAACAGCATCTCCTTCGAATGGGAGAAGGAGATGGTTGATAGGGAGGAAGGTGCGCAATGACGCGTAATAAAAAACGGTCCGGCGGGCCCGCGACATCGGCGAAATCTGCACAGTCGCCAGCCCCGCTCGATCCGGTTATTAAACGCCGCATTATTATCGTTTGCCTAGCCGCTGCTGTCGGCGGTTTTCTTTTCGGGTACGACACGTCAGTCATTAACGGTGCGGTTGATTCCATTGCCGGTTCCAGAACCGGGTGGGATCTCAGTGCCTTCATGAGCGGGATCTCGGTTTCCTGTGCTCTGTTCGGATGCGTGATTGGCGCGTGGTTTACCAGCCACATTGCTGATCGGCTGGGCCGCGTTCCCACGATTTTCATCGCGGCAATCCTCTTCGTGGTGTGCTCGATCTTCTCCGCCATCGCGCCAACCGTGTGGATTTTCATTATTTTCCGTTTCGTCGGTGGTCTCGGTGTTGGCCTCGCCTCAGTGATTGGTCCGGCGTACATTGCTGAAGTAGCTCCGGCGCAGATGCGCGGGTTCCTCGGCTCTTTCCAGCAGATGGCCATCGCTTTCGGTATCCTCGCCGCCGTTGTGGTGAACGCGAGCTACGCGAGCGCTTCTGGCGGTGCCGATGAAACCTTCTGGTTCGGGATGCCCACCTGGCGCATCATGCTTCTCAGCATGATCGTCCCCGCGCTCATCATGCTCATTGTTTCCCTTAAGCTCCCCGAATCCCCGCGATTCCTCGTGATGAAGGGGCGCGATAAGGAAGCCGCCGCAATTTTGCAGCGCCTCACCGGGGAAAAGGATCCGGAAGGCAAAGTCAAGGAAATTCGCGCGACCCTTTCTGGGGAGAAAGCCGCGAAGCTTTCGGACCTGCGTGGCAAGACGTTCGGGCTGCGCAAAGTCGTGTGGATCGCCATGGCCGTCGCCGCCCTCCAGCAGCTCTCCGGCGTCAATATCATCCTCTACTACGATTCCTCGCTATGGAAGTCGGTCGGTTTCAGCGAACAGCTCGCCCTCAATATTTCGGTGTACCGGACCATCGGCGCTATTATCGCGACCATCCTCGCGATGTTCATCGTGGACAAGGTGGGGCGGCGCTTCCTGCTCATCACCGGTTCGAGCGTGATGACTATCTTCTTGGGAATCGCTGCCCTCGGTTTCTACCAGGCTGATGTTGATGGTGCGTCCATCACCCTTCCGGGAATGTGGGGACCGATCACCCTTGTTTCCGTGTACATCTTCTACCTGGCCTTCTGCTTCACGTGGGGCCCGGTCATGTGGGTCGTCCTCGGGGAGATTTTCCCGAATAATATTCGCGCCCTCGGGGTGGCGGTGGCAAGCGCCGTCAACTGGATTGCGAACTTCCTGGTCTCTACCACTTTCCCGCCGTTGAAGGACGCGATTGGAACAGGCAACGTTTATCTGCTCTACGCCGTATTCGCTGCCGTGAGCTTGATTTTCGTGATGAAGGCTCTTCCGGAAACCGCCGGTGTTGAACTCGAAGATATGCCGGCCGAGTAGTGAGGACAACACATGCATGCTGACACCCCCGAGAACATTGCGCGGGCCAGAACGTGGACGCCGATTGATGAGGATCTAGCCGGCGTCACCGCTCAGATCCGGCAACGCGCCATCGAGGTACGGAAATCTTTCGTGCTAGATGTTGATATCGTGCGGTGCGAACGCTGGCATACCCCGGAAACGGTGGATGTTATCGCGGATATTCCCTATCTTCCCGATGGGGAAAACAACCCCTTCCACCGCCTGGATCTCTACCTTCCGCACGATGCGTACCTGCGCGGAGGCAAAGCGCTTCCCGTGTACATCGATATTCACGGCGGCGGTTTTGTATACGGCTTGAAGGAGTTGAACAAGAATTTCGGTGTGCATCTTGCAGCCCAGGGCTGTGCGGTATTCTCGCTGAGCTACCGGCTCTCCCCGGCTGCCGATTTCCTCGACCAACTCCACGATGTCCTCGCGGGCTGCGCCTGGATTGCGCGGCATCTCGATGATTATCCGGTGGATCCGCAGTCGGTAATTATCACGGGGGATTCCGCGGGCGCGACTTTGGGAATGTACGCGGTGGCAGCTTTGTGTAACCCTGAGGTTTTTGCCGCGCTGGACGTTCCTGTTGCCGCGCTGGACGTTCCTGTTGCCACGCTGGACGCGCCGGGCAGTGCGCCGGTGCCATCCACTCTGGGTGAGGATCGGCTATCGGTTGCGGGGATGGCTTTTGTGTCCGGTCTGTTCGACCTCTCGGATCTGGTGCCTTTCGTGTCTGATCGCTGCGGTTATGGGAACGACGACGCCGCACTTCCGACTCTCGCCTATCTGACGGAGATGGGTGGCTTCATCGACCGCGCGGTGGATGTGCTCGGCGAGGACCTGCTCTGCGCCGCAAAGCTCGTGGAGCGCTGCGAGTTCCCCCCGGCCTATCTCGTCACGAGTTCCGATGATTTTATCGAATTCGAGACGCTGCTTTTTGCCGGCTATCTCTCACGCAAGGGAATTCCGGTGGAATGCCATTCCTATCGACCGCCGCGCGGGGTGACCCTGGGCCACGTCTTCCCGGTGGGGCAGGTGTGGCTGGAGGAAAGCCGCGAGGTACTCGAGGATCTGCAACGTTTCGCTCTTGAGTGCAGGTAGTGTGCGGGAGCGCGGATATGATTCGCGCGTGCTGACGAAAAGCTGAGAGAAAAGCGGGGCCATCTCGATAGAGAAAGGCCCCGCTTTTATGTGCTTTATGCGCTTGTGATACGCCTGTAGGCGCGTGAAATTTACTTCGGCGCGCACTCGCTCTTTTGCCCGCGTGCCATGAGCTCGGCTTCCGGCGAGCCTTCCCGCACGTAGGTGGCCCCGGCGTTCGGGGTAGCTTCATCGGCCAGGGTGATGGTTTTGCCGTCCTCAGCGAAGTGCGCCACCGAGGTGCCAATTTCCTTCCCGTCGATGTCCTTCCAGGTCACAATGTTATTTGCCGGTTCGAACGTACCGGTCATTACCTGGGATTCCCCGCCGCTGCAATCCAGCACTTTGGAGATCAGCTCACGCCCGTCCACGCTCACCACGTACATGGACGCACCTGCCTGCCGCATAAAACTCCCGGCCTCGGTGGTTTCAGCGGCATCGCATCCGCCTAGCAGGAGCGCTCCCGCTCCCGCCGCGCAGAGCGCCGCCGTGCTCGCCGCCACCTTACGCACCATTTCGCGCATCTCACGCCTCGCTTCCCGTTATCACACCTGTTGTTCGTTTCTTCTGTCCATACTTTAGCCGCGGTACGACGCCGCCGCCCGGCTCGCCCACACGCTTCCGTGCCGCGGCTTACGTTCGCGCGCCGGCCGCGCCGGCCGCGCCGCCCCACTTCGGTGTTGCTAGAGCACCAGGACCGCCGGCACCAGGAAAATCTTTACCACAATCGAAAAAGCGAAGAGGGTGGCGTAAGCATTATCGATGCGTTCGTCGCCCACCCGTGACGTAGCCGCATCCAGCACCGCGGGCTGGCCCAGGAAACCGGCGACGGCCCCGGCGGTTCGCGGGGCGGAAAGCCGGAGCACCCAGGCGCCCGCCACCAGCAACGCCGCGCAGGAGACCAGCGTAATTACGCAGACGGTCACGGCCGCACCCACCGCCTGCGGAGAGGTCACGATCTTTCCGAACCCCGGCCCGGCCGTCAGTCCCAAACCAGCTAAGAACAGCGTCAGGCCCAGCTGGCGCATCGTCAAATTTGCTGCCTCCGGCATCGCCCACACAAAAGGCCCGGTGCGCCGCGCCGCACCCAAGAACATCCCCGCGATGAGCGGCCCGGCCGCGGTCCCCAACTGGAACGCCTGGCCCCCGGGCAGTGGGAAAGTCACAAAACCGAGGAGCAGCCCGGCCACCATGCCCACCGATAAACTCAGCACGTCGATTTCCGAGATGGAACGCTCGGAATCCCCAAATAGATCGGCGATGGCATCCCAGCGTTCCCGCGGAGCCACCACGGTTACCCGGTCGCCCGGCTCCAGAATGAAATCATCGCGGGCCAGCAGCTCCAGGTCTCCGCGCCGTACCCGGGTCACCACCGCGCCGTATTTGGCGGGCAGGTTGAGTTCCCCGATGGAGCGCGCCGCCACATCCGGGTTGGAGACCACCAGGCGGTTGAAATCCACGTGGCTGCGATCATCGGCCAGGTGGTCACTGCGCAAATGCCCGAGGTGCGCGGCGGCGGCCTCCACATCCGCCGCCAGACCAACAACAACGACGTCGTCCCCCACCTCAAGATCTTCACCGGGCAGCGCCACTCGCACCCGGCCGCCCCGCCGCAAGTAGGAGACGCGCACGCGCCCGTCGGCCCATTCGGGGATATCGCGCAGGTTCATGGGGTGTTCCACGGTGATGGTGCGCGGATCCAGCAGGGTTCCGGCTAGCGAAGGGGTATCGCGCAGCCCCGGCCAGGCGCGGCCCACGACGAGGGAGACCAGAATAATGCCGATTATGACCGCCAGGGGATACCCGAAGGCATATCCGATCGCGGGCTGTGTGCTGCCTTCCGTGAGCCGGGTGGCGGTGGCGAGGGCCGGTGCCGCCGTCGTCGCACCTGTGAAAAGGCCCGCCAAAAACGGCCGTTCGATGCCGAAAAGTAGTCCCATTACCAGGGCGGCGCCCGCGGCGAGGAAAACCGCTACCACGGAGGCCAGGAGCAAGGAGAGGTTGCGCCGCAGCTGCGCGAAAAAGGCCGCGCCTGAGGCGATGCCCACCGTGTAGACGAAAAGTGCCAGCCCGAGGGACTGCACCACGTCCATTCCCGCACCCAGTTCGGGGAAGCGTGCGGACATGGCCAAACCCACAAAGAGTGCGCCGGCTGCGCCGATACGTATCCGGCCCAGCGGAATCGCACCGAGAAGTGACCCGAGGGCCACCACAACGAAAATTGTTAGTAACGGGGAAGAGTCGAGGATCGCCACGCCATAAGACTAGCCGGGGTAGAGTTAGAGTGTGTCTGATCCCATTGTTACTCTTGCTACGAGCAAAGACTTACCGAACCTCGACGTGGACGAGGCCGGCCTGCCCGATGCCCTGCGTGAGCGCCATATCGAACCGCGCGTTGTAGCGTGGAACGATCCCGATTACGACTGGAACAACGCCGGAGTTGTCGTTGTCCGCTCAGTTCGTGATTACGGGCGTGATACGCAGGCTTTTATTTCCTGGGCTCGCTCCGTGCCGCGGATTCTCAACCACGCGGATATTATGGCGTGGAATTCTGATAAGCATTACCTGCGGGAATTGGAAGCGGCGGGTTTGCCAACCATTCCCACCACCTGGCTGGAACCGGAGGAAAACCTGACGAAACACCAGGTCCATACCCGGTTCCCGGCGCACGGAGATTTCGTGGTCAAGCCCGCGGTATCTTCGGGCGGGCGCGGCACGGGGCGCTATACCGCCACCGATCCGTCCTCGCGCTCCCAAGCTATTTTGCATGCGCAGCATGAGCTGGCCAAAGGCCGCAGCGTCATGGTGCAGCGCTATTTGGAAAATATCGACCGTACCGGTGAGGTGTCGCTGATCTTCCTCAACGGCCTGGCCTCGTATCGGGTGGAAAAGGCGCCGCTGCTCCATCCGCGTTTCCGCAGCGCGGATCAAATCCAAGAAGAAGTCGTGTCTGTTTCAGAGGCGCGTGAATCGGAATGGCGCTGGGGTGAGCGGGTTCGCAATGTGCTGCACGGGCTCATCCGCGAACACACCGGGCGCGACCACCTGCTGCTCTTCAACCGCGTGGACATTGTGCCGGCCGCGCCGGGGGACCCCAACGAGTTTTACGTGATGGAGATTTCCCTTATCGACGGCTCGTTGTATCTGTCCCTGGATGAGAGTCACCTCAACCGCTTCGCGGACGCGATTGCAGTGCGTACGGCCTGGTAGTTCGGTTGCGGATGGTGTGGTTGCGCTTGCGGGCGGTGCCGTTTGTGCTTTTATCGCGGCGACGGCGCAGCTTGCGCTCCCGTGCATGACCGCGGGTTAAGTACGACGGCGCAGCTGGTCGGTGCGCCGAGCTGGTTTACAACGTGGCCGCTATCACCGCCGTGGAATTGTCTTTGCGGGCGGTGACCGGCTATAGTTGTTTATCGGCGTTCTTTCGCCGGAATGGTGGCCATAGCTCAGCTGGCAGAGCACCTGGTTGTGGTCCAGGAGGTCGCGGGTTCAAGCCCCGTTGGCCACCCCAGAGTTCAGGCTCGTTTTGAATGTTTGGTAGCAAGCAAGCGAAACGAGCCTGAGTTGTATTGATGCGGTAACCACCCGGGAGAGGGGCCTATAGGACACTTGGTGTTGGTTTTATCCGGACTTTTCGGCTTGCTAGCAGGCTCGAATCGGGTTCGAACTCGG
>NZ_JASPCQ010000016.1:0-31986 GCF_030230305.1 Actinotignum sanguinis | reverse complement strand
TTCGCCGCGGCGGGTAAATGTTGCTCCGATGGTCATATTCGCCTCCCTGTGCATCGGCGATTGGTGATGAGTGATCGCCGATTGGTGATCGTTGAAGAATATATCAGATTGGGTGGGTGGGGGCTAGACCTCGCGGGCTGCCGTGACGATGTGGCGAGGCGAATTTCGGGAGGGGGTGAGGTGTCTGCGTTAAATATGAAGTACGGGCCTATACGGTAGTGATCAATGACATATTGATGTATAATTAATATTAATGTACCGCATGGATAAGTGGTGCATGTCGTAAAACCAATGACTATTTCAAGGGGGAAAGATGTCAATTACAACAGGAACTATGCGTAAGAAAATTGCTAGCCTCATTCCCAGATTTCCATTCGGCATGGTTCACTAAGCTAAACAAGACCTACCGGACGGGAGCTTGGTCTGCTTCCATGCGCATGGGCTGGCCGCGGGATGCCCGAATCGATTATGGGCGGCGGTAGATAAACAGCAATGAAAAGAGGCTGAGGGGGACTGGTCCCCCTCAGCTCTCTCATAACTAAACTAAGTAAAGAGGCTTGCGGCAATGGCGATAGACGTGATCGGGCTTGATTTCGCATATAAAGCCCAGCAGGAACAACGTATTATTTTTTCGGGTGCCACGGCGAGCTTTTCACCGAGCCGTTTTTACGCACTCATGGGCCCTTCCGGTTCCGGCAAAACCACGCTCTTCCGCATTCTCGCCCGCGAACTAGAACCTGAAGCGGGAAAAATACTCATCGCAGGCAAAGACCTTGCCAGCATCCCACCGCGTGAATTGCGCGCATCGGTCATGCGCCGGATTTTCCAGGACTACCTTCTCATTCCGTTTTTATCACCCCTCGACAACCTCCTTTTAGCTGCTGAGATCACCACGGGAACTTCCGGCAAAGAAGATAAAAAACGTGCGCTTGAGCTTTTAGACCGCGTGGGGCTAACGGAGCATGCGTATAGGAACGTTGATCTACTTTCTGGTGGTGAACAGCAACGAGTCGCTATCGCACGGGCATTAATGGGCTCGGCGCGAATCCTTCTTGCGGATGAACCCACCGGGGCGCTCGACCGTGACAACACTGAACATATAGCTCTTTTGCTCGCTGACCTTGCTCACGAAGAGGGCCTTATTGTGATTGCGGGTACTCACGATAGCCAGTTCGCTGCTCATGCCGATGCCATTGTTCGCATCAGTGAGCATCAGCTGATTCTGGAGTCGTGACCATGGGTAAACAACGCGTCCTCCTTATCCTCAAGATGGCGGGGCAACGGTCTTTCGCCACCTTGCGAACCGCACTCCTGGCACTCATTGCCGTAGCCTTAGCGGCCACGGTGGCTGCCTGCGCATCCGCACATGGGCGTGCAGTGGAACGTGGTGCTACGGCTTCGTTTGGCTCGTATTTCCAGCAAGTGACGGGAAATGCTGCCGTGCAAAATTATATGGAAAAGCTTGGGAGCAGCGGTCGCGCGGTGGCCCTTTCCCGAACCCGAGCGAATCTTCTCTCTGCACAAACCCAAAGCGCCGCGGTTGCTGATGTAACTATGACCAGCGGTCCCGCGAACATCGGAGTATTGCGCCAGGGAAGTTATCCGGTGCGGCCGGGGGACATCTCCATCAGCGTGGAAACTGCCCGGCAATTAAACCTGAGCGTGGGTGATGTTCTTGAACTTGTCGATACTCAGGCCGCAGAGGGGGATAAGACCGGAACCGCTGCGGAATTCCGGGTGAGCGGCGTGACCGAAAACCCCGCCTCCATTCGGGAGCTAAGCGCCGTTGCATTGACGGATAGCTCGGATGTACTCAGCCAAGCCGATGTGTGGCTTACCAACGAACCGTTGGCGCCGATTGAAGTTGAGCTTACCCGCGGTGGTGGGCAGGCGACGACGGCCGCGGTGACATCAGCGCGAATGGGCGCATACACACTCAGTAATCAGGCTATCCCACCGCAATTGGCATGGTTTATTGGCTTGGTGATGCTCAGCGTGGTGATTGTGGCTCTCTACGGATCGGGCCGGTCGCGAAGGCACGAGATCTACCGGATCCTCCTTTCTCTCGGGGATACCCGGTGGAAGGCTTCCGTAACCACGTGTGCATCCGCCACAGTGACCGCCTTGGTCGGAGGGATTCTCGGGTGGGGTAGTGCTGCCGCGGCACACGTGAGTTTTGCTGGGGCCCTCGGAGAGTATGTCGAACAGCGCTGGGAAGAACCGGAATGGGGAGCCATTAACTCAACAGCAGTAGCGGTGCTTCTTCTCGTGCTTATCGGTGGTGTGCTCGCCGCTGGTGCGACGGTTTTCTTCGAGGCACACCAGCACCGCAGAAAACTGCACGGTGAGATATTTTCACGGCGAATGTTATTGGGGATTGGGATTATCGGCACGGTGCTCACTGTAGCTTTCGTCGCAGCACGGCAACTGTATATCTTCCCTTACGGGCACTACGCGGCGATGATTGCGGGTGCTTTGAGCATTCCGAGTCTCGCCTACGCACTTCAGCCTGGAAGCCGGCGTTACCCTGTTACCGCTCGTCTGGCACAGCGGATGCAGAAAATGGCGTTGGTGGGTATGGCTGTGGTTTTCGTCCTTTCCTATTACGGTTCCCTTTACGCGAGTAGTGTGGCGGTGCTAAGTAACTGGACTAGCCGTCAGGTGAGCGGTGAAACAAGTTATCTCTCCATCACGGGTGCTAATAAGAACGCCGTCGATAACCTGATGCAGCGCTACCCAGAGATATCGGAGCGGACCGCTATTTTCGGTGACGTAGCAACACACGACCGGATGTATAGAATTGTGGATCCTGCGGGAGCTCCATGTATTCAAAGCGCGTCGGATCTAGGTGATTGCCCTACCGCAGCGCTGGACCTGGTCATGGTCGCTTCCGGCGGGCTTCTTGACCGTGCGTACGTTAACCATGCTCCGGCTTCTTTCGTTTCCGAAAATGGGGCGACGACGCTACTCGGAATCGCGCTTTCTGACGGGCAGGTAACTGGGACTTTTACGGCTGATGGTCTTATCGCGGATGAGCGCCTGGAAAACAACGTGCTCAGCGGTTTGATTCTCCCACCCGATTCTCCGCTACTCACGCAGTTAGGTGTGGGGGAACCATATTCTTATACAGCTATTATTTTTGGCTTCGGAAGCCTTTCTGATGAAATCCGCGACGGTATCCGCTCCACGGTTTTATTGGAAGCGCCCTTCGCGTTCCTTGTTGATCCAGATGAACCAGGAATACGGCAATTGAAGGCGCAAGCGGTAGTGCGCCAGCTGCTGGCCCTTTTGGTAGCACCCATCGTTCTGCTAGCAACAGTGACGGCCGTGGTCTCTGAACAAACGACGGAACGTCGGCTCATTGAGTTGGGCGGCGGAGGGAATCGCGCTCGTTGGCGTTTGGTGGCACCATTGATTATCAGTTACGTGCTCAGCCTTGGCTCCGGGGTTATTCTTGGCCGGTTGGCCGCAATGGACCGTCTGCCCTTCACATATTCTCCAGTGACGCATAACTATGGATGGTTGTGGGCGCTCACGCTCGTGGGGTTGCTTGCCGTACTCCCTGCGCTGCGATTGGGAATCCGACCTGTCGCAGAAAATGTGAACCGCCGGTGAGCTCCCTAGCGTATCGCTTCATAAGAACTCACTCGACCCGGCTCTACCCGAGCACCAGGCCGGCGAAGAACGCCGCGATGCCGAGGAGGAAATTCCCGAGCAGGAGGCTGATGCAGGCCCAATAGCGGTGCTTTTCGAAGAGGGTGAGGGCGTCGGTCATCGCCGTCGAAAAAGTAGTGAAACCACCCAAAAAACCGGTGGTGACGTAAAGACTGTACGGGCCGATCCAGGCGGAAAGTACCCCGCCGCCGGTCACCAGCCCGAAGAAGAAGCAACCAATCACATTGACCGTGAAAATCCCGGCTGGCCACGTTGGCTTGAGCCACGCGGTGAGGGACGAATCGAGAATCCCGCGGCATAGGGCACCCAGCCCACCGGCCACACCAAGAAGTAGTAGCGTCACGCCGCATCACCGCCCGCATTGCCACTGGTGTTACCGCCGCTATTGCCGCCTGCGCGCCGGGGCATCGCGTGCCGCTGCACCGCGTTTCGAGGCAGCGCGGGGAAGCGCCGGCCCAGAGCGCGCCCGCAGGTCATCCCGGCAAAAGCTAGCAGGAAACCGCCGAAAAGTGTGCCTCCCGCCGTCAGCCCTGCCAGGCGCGCTAGTTCTTCGGGCGCCCCGCTGAGAACCTCGCCGGTGGCCAAGTTGGCGCTAAGCGCCACGAAACTCGAATAGGTGGTGAAGCCACCGCAGAAACCGGTGCCGAGCAGGAGACGCAGCCGGGCGCCGTACCGGTGCGCGCCAGTGGTGAAGAAACCAGTGGTGAAGAAACCGGTGATGAACCCGAGGAGGAGAGCCCCCGCAAGATTGACGATAATCGGCGCTGCCACGCTCGGGACGAGCGCGCGGGCAACCGTGCCGGCCCCACCCCCGAGGAAAACAAGGAGAAGTCCGGATGCGTCCCGATAGAGCGGGCGAGCGCTAGGCGTAGAAATAGACCTGGGTGTAGCCGTGTTATTTTCCTTTCTCACGCGCGGGTGCTTCGCCGGGGAGCACGGTCACGTAACCGCCTTTATCGCTGGCAATATGCCAGGTTCCCCCGAAGTGTGCGCTGGTCCAATCGAGCACCTGCTGAGCATCCCCGTGGCCGGATTGGGGCGCGAAAACCACCGCGTTTGCGCCGGCATTCCCGCGGGTTCCCTCCCAGTACACGGTGTTATTTGGCACCAGGTAGGCCAGCATATAAATATCGGTGACCACGTGGGAACCATCTGGAACCGCGGCCAGGGCTTCCCGCGCGCCGGCGCGCTCCTCCGCGGCCGCTCCGCCATAACGCCCCTGGAGCCACCAGCCCACCGCGTTCGCGCGCGTGCCCACCAGGGTGGCGATCGCGCTGGCGACCAGGGCGAACACGATCAAACCGCGCTTGAGGTGGCCGCCGCGCGTGCTGTATCCGCTGCGCCGGCCGTTCTTGCCGTGCTCCGTGTTCTTAGCGTGCTCCGCGAGTTCCCTCAGCTTCGCGGAGCGCCCTAGCCGCCCCAGCCCGTCCAGTAGCGCGATGGTGGCAATCGGCATGAGCACGGCTGAATAATGCCAGCCCAGCCCCCAGTAGTGTTCCACATTTCCCGTGAAACGCCAGGCCAAGGTGGGGAGCATGAGGAGAATCCACGGGCTGGCCAGGCCCACCACCCCGGCAGTGCCCAGCAGTACCGCCAGGGTCACCAGTTTCGTGTGCGCGCCGGTGAAAAGCCCGGCATCACCCGCGAGGCGATCCGTATAATCCCAGGCGCCGTCCGGATTGAAAGCCGGCAGGAGCACCCATATAGAAAGTACGAACCAAAGCGCACCCCATACCGCCAGACCCGCAGCCCAGCGCCCCGCCGGGCTTGCCCAAACCGCTCGCGCTCGCGCTGTCCGAGTCTGCGCCGCCGTGGCGGCGCCGTCGTCGTTCCGCACCGCCGCGCAGCGGCCCGCGTGCCCGTGCGCGAAAAACTCCGCCAGCAGCGCGGCCGCACCGAAGGCCACCAGGGTGAGGCCGAGGTCTTCTTTGACGAAAACGAGCATGCCGAGCGGAATCACCGCGCGGCGGTAGCGGCCCTCCACCCAGGCCGTCAGCCCGAAAGCAAGCAGCGGCACCGCGAAAGCGATTTCGTGGAATTGCGCGGCCACCGCGGCCGAAAGCCCCCAGGACACCGCATAGATCAGGCCAAACGCTACTCCTGCCCCGGATCCGCAGCGCGCCCGCGCCAGGCGGGTGAGCGGAATCGCGGACACCGCAAAAAGCGCATTTTGCACAATGAGCAGGGTGGCGCCGCTGGGCCACAGCGCAAAAATCGGGCCGAGCACTACCAGGATGGGATGGAAATGATCGCCCCACAGGTTGAAGCCGGGACCTTTAATATCCACGATGGGGGTTTCGAGGTGCGCGTAACGCTGGGCGAGCTGCGTGAAAATACCCAGGTCCCAGGAGGACGTCTGGAACGAAGCCCACTGGTGCAGCGAAAAAGCGGTAAAAAGAATAAAACTGGCGAGCGCCACCAGGTAGGGAACCGGGTCGGTGCGCAGCGGGCGGTACCAGGTCGCGGTGCGAAGCGCCGGCACCCGGCGAACCACCCGCATGCGGCGAGCCATCATCATCCGTTCCTCACCTTCCGTCCGTACCGTCGCGCGCCACCACAACATAGCCGGCCTCCTCCGTGACAATATGCCACTGCCCGCCTACTTTCGCGGTAATCCAGGCCACCACCTGGGCGCCATCCCCATGGTTGAGCCGGTTGGAGAACACCACCGTGTCAATATACGCGTCCGCGTAACTATGCTCCCAATACACGGTATTACCTGGGACAACGTAGGCCATCATGACCACGTCGGCGAGGATGTGCCGCCCGGTGCCGGTGGCTGCCACCGCGGCGCGGGCACCCGCGCGCTGCTCGGCGGTTTGGGTGGCACCGTAATCGGAAAAATACACGTACTGCTGGGTATTGGAGCGCCCCGTCACCCAGGAGCCGAAGCCATTGGAGGCGGTGCCGAGCACGCTGGAGACCAATGCGAGGGCGAGGGCAGCTGCGGCCAGGCGGGGGCGGAGGGCGAGTACGCCGAGGGCCTCGCGCTGCACGGTAGCTTTGGATTCCTGCGCCTGCGGCGGTGGTACGACGCCGCCGCGCGCACCCGCCCGCGCGAGCCCATCGGTCAGCGCGACGGCAATCATCGGCGCGAGCACCGCCGAATAATGCCACAAAATAGTCCAGTAGTAGGGGTTGTCTCCCACGAAACGCCAGGCGAGGGTGGGGAGCAGCAGGGCTGCCCACGGGCTGCGCAGTCCCACGATTCCCAGGGCAGCCACGATATAGCAGAGCGTGCCCCAGCGATTGGGCTCGAGGAGCATGCCCGCCAGGTCAAGACCTTCGCGGACCCGCCCGGCATAATCCCACTGCCCGGAATTATTGAAAGCCGGGAGGATAACCTGGGTGGCGGCCAGGAACCACGCGGTGCCCCAGGCCGCCAGGAAAGCGCCGATGCCAGCCAGCTCGCGCCAGTCGTGCGCGCCAGCGCTGTTGCGTTTCCCGGCGCTGCCGGGGTCGGTGCGGTCACCCCCGCGCGCCCCGCGCCAGCTGAGCAGCGCGACCAGCACCCCGAAGCACGCCACCGTGAGGCCGAGATCTTCTTTCACAAAAACCAGCAGCGCCATAAGTACGGCCGCCCGGGTGGTGTGCCTCTCCAGCCAGGCGGTTAGCCCGAAAGCAAGCAGCGGCACCGCGAAAGCGATTTCGTGGAATTGCACCACCAAGGCGGAGGTGAGTCCCCAGCTGGCAGCATAAGCAACCCCGATGATGGTGCCCGGCACCGCACCCACCCGCGCGCGGGCGAAGCGCGCGATGGGATACACCGAGATCCCGAAGAGCACCGCTTGGAGGGTGAGTAGGCTCATCCCGGAAGGCCAGAGCCGGAACAGTGGCCCGGTGAGCAGCAAAATCGGGTGGAAATGATCGCCCCACAGGTTGAAGCCCGGCCCTTTAATATCCACGGTGGGCGGGAAGAGCCCGCGCGCATACTGGTCGGCCAGCTGGGTGAAAATGCCCTGATCCCAGGAAGGGGAGGAGAAGTTCACCCAGGTATACCAGGAAAAGAACATATATACGGCGAAAGCCCCAGCGGCCAGCAGCAGCGCCGTCGTATCACAGTGGCTGCGCACCCCCGCGAGTGCCGCTCTGCCGCGCATTAGATAATGTCCTTCTTCTGGAGGTGGCGCAGCGCGAACCACCCGATAGGTACCCGCGCCCAGAAAGTGAGCAGCCGGTAGAGAATCGCGGTGGAGAAAGCCACCGAATACGGTAGGCCCGCAATGGTGAGGCCGCCGGTGAGTGCCGCTTCCACCGGGCCAATACCACCCGGGGAAGGCACCAGTGATCCCACCGAATTAGAGACCAGGTAGGTGATTGCCAGTGTGACCACCGGGAGGGTTTCCCCGAAAGCTGCCAGGGAGAAACCGAAGGCCGCCACGAAACTCACCGTCATGAGGAGCGATCCGCCGAAACCGGCGAGAATTCGGGAGGGGTGGGTGGCGAGCCACACCACGCGCGGCCACACCTGCTCGATGGTGGGGCGCACCAGTTCAATAACTTTGCGGCGCAGCGGGCGAATAAAGTAAACCGCCGCGCCCAGGGCCGCCACCGCCGCCACAATGAGCATGACGGAGGTGCTCGGGATAGAAAGATTCCCGAAATCGCCGGTGAGCAGCCCGAGGGCCAGAAGCAACAGCACCGTGGTAATAAACTGCGCGATCTGCACGAGGGATACGGTTGCCACCGCCACCGGGGTGGCAACCTGATTGCGCTGCAGGTAGCGCAAATTGAGGGCGAGCGGCCCGATCCCGGCCGGCATAACCAAGCCCAGCACCGAGGCGGCGATCTGCACCTCGCTGGTTTCCCACAGCGGCAGCCGCTCGGCCGTATATGCCTTCAGGCACAGCGCCGCGCCCACGTAGGTCGCGAAACTGGCGATAAACGCGGCGAGCATCCACCACGGGTTAGCGCTGCGAATCGTTTCTTGGAGCTCGGTGAAATTAATGGAGCCGAGCAGAATGAAGATGGCAAGCACCCCGATGACGATGGTAATAATCGTCTTCGCGGAGAATTTGCGCAGCTGAATGGTTTGGGTGGCCGTGCCAATATCCTGCGGGAGCGCCTCCAGCAGCACTTCGCGCATGCGCTGCACGCCTTTTTTATCTTCGAGCTCGGCCAGGGTTTGCGCCGGCATAATGGTGCGTTGCACGGTCGGGGCCACCGAGGAAAGCCGGTCGCGGGAAATGCAGCGCAGCGCGGAGGCGACGGCGCGTTCCGGGCCCACCGCCACCGCCTGGAGGAGGTAGAGCTGCGCCAAATCAATATGCCGGGAAAGCTCATTGGAAGAAAAACTGCCGTTGCGCCAGTGGGTGATGACCACGTCGTCTCCACGCACCGCGACCACCCCGGCGCGGATATCGTGGTGGGTGAGCCCGCGGGCGTGCGCGCGTTCGAGCGTGGACCACATGGCGTCCAGCGCCGCATCGGAGATTTCTTCCGGCGCCAGATCCGTGAGGGGAACGGCCTCGATATCAGCAAAAGCGACGACGGCGGACGCGCCAGCCGCCGCGTAATGGGCATCGCGCCCCGGGGCCACCCCGGCGTGAACAGCGAGTGCTTCCATAAGGAGGGTGCGTTCGGCGGTTTCCTCCACGTTATCCCCGGTCCGCTGGGTAACCTGGGTGAGGGTGGCCCGCTGCCAGGCGCTGGCGAGGCGCCCGAGGACCGCGCGATCCGAGTCAATAAGCGCGGCGATGTAATGGGCGCCGTCGGCCAAGGTAACTACGTAGTGGCGGGAATTGACGTCTCCGATAAGCGGGTGGACATCGTGGCGGGCCCGGGTAATGAGGGCGCGCACGTTAATATCGTCGTCCGGTTCGCCCAGCGGGTAGCTGCCCGCAGCGTTCGCGGGAAGCGGGCCCTCGTGTTCCGCGGTGGCCGCGGCGGTGAAAGCGGCATCGGCCTGCCCGATGTGCCCGGTGAGCGCCTCGCGGAGCTCCTTGAGAATCGCGGTATCCACATATCCGAGCGGCCCGGTCACGGGAACGGACCACGCGTGCATATCGGCATCGTCGCCCGCATCCACACGGATAATGCTGCGCGCGTCCAAGCCGGCGCGGCGAATAAGAGTAACGACGGCGGCGCCGGTGGCGCGGTCGGGCGAATCCCCGAAGGCATAGAGCGCGAAATAGCCGCAGGCCATCCCCACGAATACGGTGGTCAGCGCGCCGGTGAGTGTTTGGGCGCCCTGGAGCACGGAGAGCACCAGCACGATTCCCAGTGCCCACCAGCCGGTGCGTACCAGCCGGCCCTGGCGCTCGGAAGCCGCCACTACCAGGATGGTGGCGATAATCGAAACGTAGGGGAGCATGCCCACGGCGGCCTGTTCCTGGATGGTGTCTGAGAGGTCGATGGTGATTTGCGAGGTGGGCATAAAGCGCTCGAAAAGCCACAGGGAGCCGTAGCAGATGGCGAGCGCGCCGGCCATGGCCACCAGCGCGGTTATCAGGGTGCGCCAGCGCCGGTAGCGGATGATATCGAAGAACAGTAGGAGGGGGAGGAAAAGCGAAACGAGGCCCTCGAGCACGTTAATGGGCATGGAAAAAATAGTGCGGAGGGTATCCGGGGCCGCGTTCGCGACATCGTGCGTAACGGCCACGGTAGTGGTGTAGCCGAAGCGGGAGATGAGCAGCATCCCGGCGATGGCCAGGGTGAAAAGGATGCCGCGCAGCAGGTTGGCCGGGCGGCGGGTCCAACGTGCGATTTCGTCCACGAGGAGCACGCGGTGCACGGCGGGATCGGCGGGTACGTTCGCCGCAGCCGGGGCGGGCTGTACCTCCGCCGGCTGAACCGGGCTCGTATCCTCGTTGTGGCGCACTAGCCCAGTCTAATTGATGGGTAGGGCTTTCTCCTGTGACCCGGCCCGGCTACTCAGCCCGGCGCAGCCGCAGCGAATTGAGTACCACGATAACCGAGCTGGCGGCCATGGCCGCGGCGGCTAATCCCGGCAGGATAATCCCGGCCACCGCCGCCGGAATGGCGATGAGGTTGTAGCCGAAAGCCCAGGCTAGATTCTGGCGTATCACCCGCAAGGTGGCGGCGGAGATGCGCAGCGCCGCCCCCACGTTGCGCAGATCGGAGTTCACGATGGTGATATCGGAGGCAGCTTTGGCCACGTCCGTGCCCGAGCCCATGGCGATGGAGAGATCCGCGGCGGCTAGAGCTGCGGCGTCGTTCACCCCGTCTCCGACCATCGCCACCCGGGCGCCGGCTGCGCGTGCCGCTTCCACCACCCGGACTTTGTCCGCGGGGAGGACTTCGGCGTGCACGGTGTCGATTCCGGCGGCGCGGGCTACCGCCCGCGTGGTGGCCGCGTTATCCCCGGAGGCCAGAATCGGGGTGAGGCCCAGATTCTTGAGCTCGGCAACGGCCGCGGCGGAGGTGGGGCGCAGCTGGTCGCGCACCGTGATAAGGGCGAGGGCTTCACTCCCGCGGGCAGCATCGCAGCGCGCCAGCATGACCAGGGACGCCCCGCCACTGGCGGCCTCCTCCAGCGTGCTCTCCCAGTCGGCCACATCCACCCCGGCTTCGCGCAGCGCGCGCGGGGAGGCCGCGTAGTAGCGCTGCCCGCCGATGGTGGCACGCACGCCCTGCCCGGCCAGATTCTCAAAATCGGTAGCGGGCCTCAGTTCCAAGCCCTCCGCGCGGGCCCCGGCCACAATCGCGCGGGCGAGGGGATGCTCGGAATAGTTTTCCACGCTTGCGGCCAGGGCTAGTGCTTCTGTGCGGGTGGCGACGGCGCCACGTCCACCCGCACCTGCCGGTGGAAGAACAACCCGGTCCAAGGCCATGGTGCCGGTGGTGAGGGTACCGGTTTTGTCCAGAATAATGGTGTCCACGCTATGCGCGTTTTCCAGGGTTTCCGGGCCGTGGATGAGGATGCCGCGCTGGCTGGCTCGCCCGGAACCGACCATGAGCGCGGTGGGGGTAGCCAGGCCCAGGGCGCAGGGGCAGGCCACCACCAGTACAGTAATCGCCGTCATAATCGCCAGGTCAAGAGGATTACCGAGAGCGAGGCGCACCCCGAACGTCACGAGCGCAATGAGGATAACCGCGGGCACAAAAACCGCTGAGACGCGGTCCGCCAGCGCCTGCACGGGGGCTTTCCCGGATTGGGCTCGGGTGAGGAGGCGGCCCATCTGCGCCAGGGTGGTATCGCGGCCCACCCGGGTGGCTCGCACCCGGATCGCGCCCGCGGTGGTGAGGGTTGCTCCTGTCACCTCATCGCCCGGTCCCACGTCAATCGGGGTGGATTCGCCGGTGAGGAGGCTGGCGTCTACCGCGGTGGTCCCGGAGACCACCACCCCGTCGGTAGCAATTTTCGTACCGGGGGCCACGAGGAATTCGTCTCCGACGGCCAGTTCGCTGGCAGGGATGATTTCATCAACGTCCGCTCCGGTGGCGGTGCGTACCCGGCGTGCGTCGTCGGCACCTAAAGCGAGGAGGGAGCGCAGCGCATCTCCCGCGCTGCGGCGCGAGCGGGTCTCAAGCCAACGCCCCAGCAGCAAGAAGGTGACGATCATGGCCGCGGTTTCGAAATACACGTGGGATCCGTGCGCGGCGCCGGTGGCGAGTGCGTGGATTCCGGTCATGGACATGCGGTAGTCCGCCCCGCCGGCTCCGCCCCACAGCAAGGCCCAGGTGGACCACCCCAGTGAGGCCAGGGTTCCCAGCGAAATAAGGGTGTCCATGGTGGTGGAGCCGTGGCGCAGCGCGGCGGCGGCCGAACGGTGGAAGGGCCAGCCGCACCACAGTGCGATCGGGAGGGTGAGCGCGCCGATCACCCACTGCCAGTACGGGAATTGCAGGGCCGGGATCATGGAGAGCCCCACCACGGGGATGGAGAGGGCTAGCGAGATCCAAAAACGCCGCCGCAGCGCAGCGATGCGGGCGCTCGTTCGGGCCTCGGCTGCTTCCCGGACTTCGGAGGCTGCGCGGGCGGATTCGGCAGATGTGTTCGGGTGTGCGGTGGTCGGATGCGCGGCGGCGGACGGATCGGTATCGCGCGTGCGGGCGCTTGCGTTCGCATCCTCGCTGCGCACGGCCCTTGGGGTGAGTTCCGTGCGGGAAATGAGCCGGGCTTCGTAGCCGGCTGCGCTGACCTGGGTGAGGAAATCGGTGGTGTCGAGCTGGGCCGCGGCCTCGCTGAGTTCCAGGTGGGCTTCGTCGGTGGCCAGGTTGACGGTGGCGCGCACCCCGGGCAACTTATTGAGTTTCTTTTCCACCCGCGCCACACAGGACGCGCAGGTCATTCCGGAAATCGCGAGGTTTACTTCTGCAACGGGGGCGGCGTCAAGTTTTTCGGTCGCGGTGCTTGCGGTGTTCCGCGTGGGGTGGAACGACGGCGCAGCTGCGGCCTGTGGGGGCTCGGACACGAAAAATCTCCTAATATGTGGGCGCACATGAGTGGGCTGCCGCGGGTGGTGGTTCGCGGCAGCGGGTGCTTATCACGGCAGCGGGTGCCTAAGAATATGTGTGAGTGGGTGGTGTTTAACGAATAATCTCGGTCACGGTGTAGTCGCCAGCTTCGGCTACCGCGGCTGTGAGGTCAGCGTCGGAAAAATCGTGCGGGGTGTAGACGAGCACCGAGGAGGTGCCTTCCGGGTTCAGAGTGACGAGCACGCTGTTAACATCCGGGAGCGCATCGAGTTCCGCGCTCACGTGCTTGACGCAGTTTTCGCAGGTCATCCCGGTGACTTTCAGTTCGATAGTGCGATCAAATTCTTCTGTTGCCATGGTGCGCCTCCTTCTTCAGCCCCGCGGTGGGGTGCACCCGGTTTAACACGAATCTACGCGGTGCTATTCCCAGGTCTCTGAACCTGGAGCGATAAGGGGAATTCCAAGTGCTTGCGCAGAGTTAGCAAGTTGGCGGTCATATGTAACTATTGCTTTTAAGTCATCGCTCAACAGTAGTGCGGTTGCAAGGTGGATAGCATCTAGACTCCGTAAAACTACAGGTTCTAATGTGCCGGCCACATCACAAATCTGAGAGCTAATACGGATGAGGGTTAAGGCTTGGAGAATCATTCGAGCTTTTGTGCGTTTCTCCGCACCCAAACGCCCGGCAGCGCGCATCAATTCGACTCTTGTTAGATCTGAAGTGTAGCAATGCTGGGTGTTATTTCGTATCCAGCTCCTGAAAGCGGGGCTTTCCGGTTCTTCATGCAGTATTTTTACCAGCGCGGAGGTGTCCAAATAGAAAGCCATTAGTAGCGTTCTTCCTCACGCATCTGTTCCAAAATTTTACTTGCAGATATTCCAGTAGGTTCAGGCGAGGGTTCAAGTACTGCCTCCCACGGGACCGTAGCTTCTCTTATCAGACCGCTATCGCGGAGACGTTGTATCGCCGATTCTTGCCACGGCACGATTTGAGCAACCGGCCGGCGTCGATCAGTAACTGTAACGACGTCCCCCTCGGCTACTTGGCGTAGTACCTGAGAAGCGTTTTGCCCGAGTTCTCGCAATCCCACAATGCTCATGTACTACATTGTAGAACATGTGTTGTTGTTGGGGAAGGGTGCGAATTTGTAATCGCGGCGATGATTTTTAATTGACGATATTGTGTTCGTAGTCGGACGGGAACCCACCTGTTAATGGTTCGAGGCTCGCTATTTACTCTCCCGACAGCGCGAGGGGGATGGCGTAAATCCCGTCGAGGCGGTGGTACTCCTGGGCGACGGTGTTGAGGATCATGAGCAGCTGGTCGCGTTAGCGATTTTCACCTCAACTCCGGCGATCTCTCCGTTAGGGCCTTTAACCGCTTATAAATCGCTCGCGTATGGTAAAACCTGGTACCAACCGACCGTTAGCAGGCTCCCTATGCCACTTTTAGCCGATTTTAGCCGATTTTAGTCGAGTTCTGCGCGGCTCTGCCTCCCCGCAGCTTAGCGCCCCCGCCGGTTAATAACCACGCGGTGAATAATCCACCCCACCGCGACCACGAGGCACACCGCCACCACGATCTTCGCGAAAATCCCCACGTAATCTTCCACGATGGTCCAATTCGCGCCCAGCAGGTACCCGGCGTAAATAAGGATGGTATTCCAGATAGCCGAGCCAACCGCTGTTAGCGCGGTAAATTTCAGCATCCCCATATTTGTTACGCCCGCGGGAAGTGAAATAAGGGAACGGAAAATCGGAATCATACGCCCGAAGAACACCGTCCAGCTGCCGTGTTTATCGAACCAGGCTTCGGTTTTATCCACGTCGGATTGTTTGGTGAGCGGGAACCACAGCAGAATCTTGCGGGTGCGTTCGCGCCCCAGCCAGGCGCCCAGTCCGTACAGCAGCCAGGCCCCCGCGAGCGAACCGGCGGTACACCAGAGGATCGCGCCGATGAGCGTCATATTCGACGTGGGCGAGGAGGCCGTGAACCCGGCCAGCGGCAAAATCACCTCGGAAGGCAGCGGCGGGAAAATATTTTCCAGCGCGATGAGAAGCGCCGCCCCGAAACCGCCGATAGCGTCCATCACACTGACCACCCAACCGGTGATTCCGCTCAGCGCACCCGGGTCGCTTCCCGGCGCGGGTGCGGTGGCCAGGACGCTCGTCCATGCTGCTACGTTCACGCTTCTCCTCTGGTTGCGGCACCGCGAGCCGCGGCACATATGCCGTATTTTTTACGACGACGCCGCGCTGCCGCGCGGTCTGCCGGTTACCTTAGCAGGCTTAGCTGGCCGCGAGCCTGGGCGTGTCCTCCAGGAAATCCACGAGTTGTGCAGCCAGGCCGGTATATCCGGCCGGGGTGAGATCAAGGAGACGTTGTTCCAACTCCTCGGGCAAGCCCAAGCCCGCTATAAATTCCCGCATATCGTCCGCGGTGACCTTCCGCCCGCGCGTCAGTGCCTTGAGCCGTTCATAAGGGTCTTCCAGGTGTTCGGCACCGCCCAGCGCCGCGGCTCGCATGGCCTGCTGGATTGGCTCGCCCAACACTTCCCAATTCGCGTTCAGATCCGCGGCAAGCTTGGTGGGATTAGGATCCACCCCGGCCAGCCCGCGCCGCAAATTATCGAGGGCCAGGTAGGAATGCCCCAGTGCCACCCCAATATTGCGTTTCGTGGAGGAATCCGTGAGATCGCGCTGCATACGCGAAGTCACGAGAGTCTGACTGAGCACTGCGAAGAGCCCGGAGCTAATCTCCAGATTCGCCTCCGCGTTTTCAAAACGAATGGGATTGACCTTATGCGGCATCGTCGAGGAGCCGGTCGAACCCTGCGCGGCAAGGTTTTGATGGAAATAATCCAAGGAAATATAGGTCCACATATCGGTGGCGAGATTGTGGGCGATGCGATTGACGTGCGCAATATCGTCAAAAAGATCGGCAAGCGCATCATAGGATTCGATCTGGGTGGTGAGTGGATTCCACGTCAGGCCCAGGGACTCCACAAAATCGCGGGCCAGTTCCGGCCAGTTCGCATCCGGAATAGCGGTGGCGTGCGCGGAAAAAGTCCCGGTGGCCCCGGAGAATTTCCCGTAGTACTCCGCGGTTTCCACCCGGCGCAGGGAACGGTGCAAGCGGTGCGCAAAGACGGCGAGCTCCTTGCCGACGGTGGTGGGCGAGGCCGGCTGCCCGTGGGTGTGGGCCAGCATGGGCAGCTGCGCGTGGGCGCGGGCCAGATCGCTCAGATCCGCGACCAGCCCCCAGGCGCGCGGCAACCAGCAGCGGCGCACCGCATCGCGCACACCCAAGGCCCACGCCAGGCTATTAATATCTTCCGACGTGCAGAAGATGTGGACCATCTCGCGCAGGTGGCCCAGCCCGCCCGCGTCCATGCGCTTCTTGATGAAGTATTCGACAGCCTTGACATCGTGCCGGGTTTCCGCCTCGATGGTAGCCAGCTCGCGTGCTGCGGCGTCGTCGAACTTTTCGGGAAGTGCGCGCAAATATACGACGGCGCTCTCGGGCAGCGCCCCCACCCCGGGAATCACCGCGCGTTCGCACAGGAAAATCAGCCATTCGACTTCCACGTGAATCCGGTAGCGGTTGAGCGCGGCCTCGCACAGGTAGGGCTGTAGCGGTGCGGTAGCGCTGGCATAGCGCCCATCTAGCGGGGAGAGCGGCCCGGAAATACTCGGGACGGGGGTGGATGCGGAAGTTGATTCTGGCGCGCGATGCTCACTCATGGCTCTATTCTGGCAGATCCGCGCGCCGCTAGCAGAACTAGCCGTTCGCGGCACTAGAGGTAGGGCCGGACCGCAGCCAGGGTTTCCGCGCCGTAGGATCCGCCGAAAAGTGCGGCGTGCAGGATAAGAATAGGGAGGCTATGCAGGCCAATGCGGTGCTGCCACCCAGGAGCGAGCGGAGAGACGGCGTTATAGCCGGCGTAGATTTCCTCCACGTACGGAGCTCGGAAGACCGTGAGGGTGGCCAGATCGGTTTCCGCGTGCCCGCCGTGGGCAACCGGGTCAATAAGCACCCCGCCCCGATCGGTCCACATCACGTTCCCGCTCCATAAATCCCCGTGGAGGAGGGCTGCCTGGCTATATACCAGGGCCGGTTGCGGGCTATCGAAAACCCCGGCCCGCAGGCGTTCGCAGATATGCTCCAGTGCGCAGGCGCCGCTCGCGTCCAGTGCCCCGTTGTCACGTGCGGGGCGCAGATAGGGCTCGATGCGGTCCGCGGCGTAGAACTCCCCGAAGCTGCGCGCGGGCGAATCCGCGGGTACCACCGGTAAATCCCAGGAACCCAGGCGGATCGGGCGCGAGTGGGCAGTGCCGGGAGCTTGCCCGAAAATCCGCTTTCCGGAAGGATCCCACGCGTGCGTGCGGGCCAGGCGCGCCCCGAATTCCCGGGCGGCCGCGGCGCTAGGCCGCACGGAGCGCAGGCGTTCTTCGCGCAAGATACCGCGGTCATGATCCGCGGCGGTGGAAAGGAGCGGGACAACGGGTGCCCCGCCACTCGGAGTTGCCTCGGCCAGCTCCGCCAGCGAAAGCGCTTCACCCCAGATCTCGGCCGGGTCACCGGTTTTCACAAAGGTCTCCATAGCCGCATCCTACGGCGCCCGCGCTGCCCGGAGCGCCGCGAAGCGACGGCGGGGCGCGCGGAACGGCGCCGGGGTGGTTCGCGGAACGGCGCCGGGGTGGCTCGCCGTGATGGTGCACAATAGAAGAATGCAATGGTTCCGCCCCGAATTAGCCGATCTGCCCAGCTACGTTGCCGGGAAACGCCCGCGCAACGCCGATAGCCTCAAGCTCTCCAGCAACGAAGTGCCCTTCCCGCCCACCCCGGCGGTGGCCGCCGCGCTCGCGGCCGCTGTCGATCACGGCGGGGCGCTCAACCGTTATCCCGATATGTCCTGCGCGCAGCTCACCGCCGCGCTCGCGGCCTATGAGGATTGGGATCCGGCCGGCATCGTGGTGGGGAATGGTTCCACTGCCCTCATCGAAAAATTCTTGCAGGCCGTGGTGACTCCGGGCGGTGAGGTGGTCAGTCCCTGGCGCTCTTTCGAGGCTTACCCTATTGCCACCATTGCCGCAGGCGGACGTTTTATCGGGGTGCCGCTGCGCACGGATGGCACCCATGACTTAGAGGCCATGGCCGCCGCGCTCACGGAGAATACCCGCGCTATCCTCCTCTGCTCGCCCAATAACCCCACCGGCACCACCATTCCGCACGCCGAGGTGGCTGATTTCCTCGCCCGGGTTCCCGCCAGCATCCCGGTACTCCTTGACGAGGCGTATATTCACTTCGCTCCCGCGGTGGGTGAGAGCCAGGCGAGCCGCGCCGTCGTACAAAACGGAAAAGAATTGGCGCGCCACTATCCGAATCTGGTGGTGGCCCGCACGTTCTCCAAAGCCTTTGCGCTGGCCGGGCTGCGGCTGGGCTACCTGCTCACCAGCGCCGCGATGGCCGAGCCGCTTAGCCGTATCGCCACGCCGTTCGGCGTCAATCGCCTCGCCCAGGTAGCCGGCCAGGCCGCTCTCACCGAAGCGCCAACCGTACTGGAGCGCGCCGCGCAGCTGGCCCGCGCGCGCGACGAGCTGGCCGCGCAGCTCGCGGAGGCTGACTGGCACACGCCTACCTCATACGCGAATTTCCTGTGGATCGACGCGGCGGAGCTGGCCCGCCACGGGGTTACCGCCGCGCGTTTCGAGGATGCCTGTATGGACGCCGGGGTGCTGGTGCGGGTGCTCGGCGAGGGCGTGCGCGTGAGCGTGGCCGAACCGGAAGGCAGTGCCCGGGTGCTCGCGGCCGTGCGCGCGCTGGATTGATCCCGATGGGCTGAGTTGCCGCGGGCCCGCCTGGCTCTGGACGAGCCCGCCGCAGCTAGCACAGCTAGCGCAGCTAGAACACTTCTTCGGCGGCCCGCCGCACCGTAAATCCGTGGCCGGTCAGTTCCGACCAGCAGGAGATGCCGGCGTATTGGTCGGCGGTGCAGGCGAAGCCGTGCGCGGCCACCACGCTGCCGTAGGGCACTTCTTTGGCGGTACTCACCTGGGTGGAACATCCGGCAGTGGTGGTGCCCGTCAGCCCCACGGTGTAATTAGCCGGTTCGCCTTCGCATCCGGGCGGGGACACGTAGTCATAGGTGAAAATCGTGCAATTGACGGCTTTCTCGTCGAGGGAACAGCGCACGTTATTCATGGGGGTGGTGAAAGATTCCAGGCGGGTGGCTTCCGGCGGGGCGGGGCGCACCAGCTTCCACCACTGGCGCGAGGCCGCGAAAGATTGGAAATCCGCCGGGGCGGCAGTATCGCCAAGTGCCGCGCTCAAGCTCACGGTGTAATCCGCCCCGCAGCTGGAGGAGAGGGTGCGCAGAGCTTCGCTGAGGAGCGGTGCCTCCGCGGTGTACGTGCCGCCCGCGGCCGCCGCGCTCGCGTAATCGGCCAGAATAGCCGCAGCGGTATCGGGATTCGGGCAGGTTCCCGCGCTCAGTTCCTGGACCTGGTTGCGCAGCTGGGTGAGATTAGCGGAGGCGCTGCGCCCGGGTTCGGGGCCCGCGGTGGTGGGCGCGGGCACGGCGGCGTCGTCGCCAGAAAAATACGAGACTCCCACTAGGGCGAGCACGCCCGCGAGAACGGCAGCGGCGAAGAGCAAGAAATACAGCGGCCATCGCGCCGGGCCGTGCGCGCCGTGTTTCATGCGTGACTTCTCCTTGTGCTGGGGATCGTCCTCCTAGGTTACGGCACCGCGCGCCGTGCGTCATCTTAGGAACGACGGCGCAGCTCAAGCGCCTGCCCACCGCGGCCCGCACCGCGCCTTCGGTTAGCGCCCACCCAGGGCGGCGCGCAGCACGGGCAGAATCTGGACATCCCCGGGCAGCCATTCCACGCTCTCGAGTTCGGCGGCGGTGAGGACGCGAGCATCACGGTGCGCCGGACCCAGGGTGATCTCCCCGAAGGGACGCGCCAGCCACACCATCATCCGCAGCCCGGTATTGTGCTCCCCGGAACTGAGATCCCAGGAGCCGTCCGGGCTATCGGGATTGGCCAGCTGCCTACCGATATCAATACCGCAGCCCAGCTCCTCGGAAATTTCCCGGTGTAGCGCCTCGCGCGGGGTTTCCCCGGGTTCCACTTTCCCGCCGGGGAATTCCCACAGGCCGTCCGCCCATTCGGGGTAGGAGCGCTGGGTGGCCAGGACCCCGCTGGGGTTGGTGAGGTCAGCAACCAGGGCCGCGCCCACCACCAGGCGGGGAGCGGGTTCCGTGCTGGAGTCCGGTGCGGGGGCCGGCTCAGATACGGGTGTTGTGTGAGATGTCGATTCGGATGTCATATCGGATGCCTCCTCGCCGCCCATATTAATTCCTGGGGCGAGCGGTGTGGATGTCCGTTCACCTTGTGAGTGAGATCTGCCACCGGATAAACTGGCCGCGCATTGCCGCTCACAGGAGATCACCATGACCCACCACTGGAATTCCGAGGCGCTCTTCGGCTCCGGAGAGTTCCGCGCCCCGTCGGTTAACCGATCGGTGATTGCCTGGCCCGCGGAGCACATCGCGCAGGGCGACAGTTTTGAGCTGTGGACCTGCCCGGATGGAGCCGGCGCTCTCGGGGAGCGGGCGCGCGGTGCTCAGGCAGGGGGCGATAGGGTGCCGGGCATTGGGGTGCCAGGCGATAGCAGCGCCGAACAGAGCGGCGCCACGCGGTTGTGCGCCCTCACGGTAGACCCGGGTGGTATCCCGGCCGCGGCCATTCCCACCCGTGCTCACCTGGCCGGGTACGCCGCGCTGCGCCTGAGCGGGGTACCCTCCCACCGGTTGCGCGAGGCCCTGCGCGGGCAGCTTCTGGTGGCGCGCCGCAACGCCGCGGGGGAACTCAGCGCTCTGACCGGAGTGCAGATCGCCGGCATGATCGATGATCTTTACGCGGGTGCCCGCCAGGCCACCCTCGGGGTGACATGGCACGGGGATGCGCCCGCGGTGGCACTCTGGGCTCCCACCGCCCGGCAGGTTCGTATCGAGGTGGCAGGCACCGGCGCGGGTGCGGGCGCCGCCGTTGGTGCCGCCACGCCTACCGCCGGTCCGGGCGCCCCACGCACCACCACATATCCTATGGCCCGCGATGAGCTGGGTATCTGGCACGCCAGCGGCACCCCGGCCTGGAAGAACGCCAGCTATCTTTTCGAGGTTGAGGTGGTTGATCCGGTGGCGGGTGCCGCCGTCACCTACCGGGTGACCGACCCCTATGCGGTGGCTCTCACGGTGGATTCCGAACGCGCGGTCTTCGTTGATCTTGCGGACCCGGCCTACCAACCGGAACTGTGGCGCACCGCCCCGCAGCGCACCCTCGCTAACCCGGCTGCCCATACGATCTACGAGCTGCACGTGCGTGATTTTTCCATCTCGGACACGAGCGTTCCCGAGCGGCTGCGCGGAAAATACGGTGCCTTTGCGCTGCGGGATTCTGCCGGTATGCGCCACCTGCGCGCCCTGGCGCAGGCCGGAATTACCACCGTTCACCTCCTCCCTACTTTCGATATCGCCACCATTCCCGAACGCCCCGAGAATCAGGAAATCCCGCAGATTCCACCCGCCGCCCCGGATTCCCCGGCCCAGCAGCGGGCCGTGAGCGCGGTGGCGGATGTCGATGCCTATAACTGGGGCTACGATCCGTTTCACTACCTGGCGCCGGAAGGCAGTTACGCGGTGGAACCCTACGGCGGGGCGCGCATCGCGGAGTTCCGTGCCATGGTGGGAGGGCTGCACGCGGCTGGCCTCGGCGTCGTGCTAGATCAGGTCTATAACCACACGGCTGCAGCCGGCGGGGATGCCGCTTCCGTTCTCGATAAAGTGGTGCCCGGTTATTACTATCGCCTGGACGCGCGTGGCACCATCGCCACGTCCACGTGCTGCCCGAATGTGGCGACCGAAAATCTCATGGCGGAGAAACTCATGGTGGATGCGGTGGTGCTGTGGGCCAAGCACTATCGCGTGGACGGTTTCCGTTTCGACCTCATGGGCCACCACAGCCGCGCAAATATGGAGGCGGTGCGCGCCGCCCTCGATTCCCTCACGGTGGAGCGAGATGGCGTTGACGGTGCGCGCATCTACCTCTACGGGGAGGGCTGGAATTTCGGGGAAGTGGCCGATAACGCGCGTTTCCGCCAGGCCACCCAGGTGGAGATGAACGGCACGGGTATCGGGGCTTTCAATGATCGCTTGCGTGATGCCGTCACCGGCGGCGGGCCTTTCGATTCTGATAAACGCCACCACCAGGGTTACGGTACCGGCTTGTTCACCGATCCGAATGGCCACGGCCTCAGCCTTCCGGAAGAACAGCGCGAACGCCTCGGGCAGGCCACTGACCTGGTCAAACTCTCCCTAGCCGGGGCCTTGCGCGATTTTAGTTTCCTCACCCACACCGGGGAATGGAAACGCGGCTCCGAACTGGATTACGGCGGGCGGCCTGCCGGTTTCGCCTCCCAGCCGCAGGAGGCCGTCAACTACGTGGACGCGCACGATAACGAAACTCTGTGGGATATCGGCATCTACAAACTACCGCTCTCCCTCAGCATCAATGACCGCATCCGGATGGTGCTGCTCTCCCTGGCCACGGTGGCGCTCGGGCAGGCTCCGGCCTTCTGGCACGCGGGCACCGAGCTACTCCGCTCGAAATCCCTGGATCGGGATTCCTATAATTCCGGGGATCACTTCAACCGCCTGGATTTCTCCGGGCAGAGCAATAATTTCGGGGTGGGCCTGCCACCCGCCAGCCGCAACGAGGCATCCTGGCCGGTCATTGGCCCCCTCCTGGCGCGCCCCGAGCTGCGCCCCAGCCCGCAGCATATCGCCCGCGCGCAAACCATCGCCCGCGAGCTGCTGCGCCTGCGCCATTCCAGCCCGCTTTTCACCCTGGGGAGGGCGGAGCTCATCCGCGCGAAAGTGAGTTTCCCCAACGGCGGGCCGGGCGCCACCCCCGGCCTCATTATCATGCGCATCGACGACACCGCAGGCCCGGATATCGATCCGCAGCTCGACGGCATTATCGCGGTATTCAACGCCTCCCCGCGCCCCGTCACGGAAAAAATCGAGGGGGTCACGGAAACCTACGCGCTTTCGCCCATTCAACGGCAGGGGTACGACGACGCAGTTCGCGGCGCCACGCTCATCCGCGGCACCGTTACTGTGCCCGCGCGCTCCGTCGCGGTTTTCCTACTGGCCTAGCGGTTCGCAGGCGTGAGCCGGCCCTCCCGCCCGCGCCGGCGCACCAGTGGGAGGAGTGGTTCGGGATGTGCGCTTTTCTCAACGCCGCCCGCTCACGGTGGGATCCCCGGGTAGCCAGAAGCGCAAAGGCGCATCTGTATTGCGGGAAATCCCGATGCGGGGACCCGCCTGATAGGGCAGCGGAGCCGGTGGCAGCTCCAGGTGGAAACGCGGAGTAGAAGCTGCCGCAGGAAAGAGGATTCCCCCATCAGCATCTTCCACCGCGAGCGGCAGCCCACTCATGGAGGTATCCAAACCGAGGACCTGGCCTAAGTTGCCCGGCCCGCGCGCCAGGGCCTGGCGCGCGGGCGGAGTGGCAGCTGGCTTAGTCCGGCGCCGGGTAGCTTCCTCCAGTCCGGCCACGACTTCCCCGGCGCGCAAAAGCACCGCGCTGGCTTCGCCATCCGCCCCGCACACGATATTGCCGATGCGGTGGATGCCGTAGCTGAGATAGACGTAGAGGTGGGCGGGTGGCCCGAACATAACCCGGGCGCGCGGGGTGGGCCCGGCGAAAGCGTGCGAGGCCGGATCATCGGCCCCGAGGTAGGCTTCCACTTCGGTCAGGCGCACCGCCACGGCGCCGTCGCTCACCACCGCGCCCAGCAGCAGCGGGGCCAGCTCATCGGCCGGCCGGCTCAGGTCCGCGATGCTCGCTGCCCCCGTGCGCGCCATGGTCCCTCCTGCCGCTAGGCTCAGGCGTCGTCGCCCATTCCCTCGAGGTTTGAGAGCGCTTCGCGAATCTGCGCGGCACTGGCCCGCAGGGATTCCAGCTCAGCATCGGACGGCTTCATATCGATCTGCCGGATCGCGCCGCGCGCCCCCACGATGGTGGGGACGGACATGCACACTCCGGAAATCCCGTTCCAGCCGGTCATGAGCCGAGAGACGGAGAGCACCACGCGTTCGTCGCGCAGCACCGCCTGGATAATCCGCGAAGCAGCCAAGCCGATGGCGTAATTCGTGGAGCCCTTCCCCTCGATTACTTCGTAGGCGGCGTTAATAACGCGGTCGGCGATGCCGTCGAGGAGTTCATCGGTGACCGGGCCGGAACGCAGCTCCCATTCGCGGATCGGCACCGTGGAAATCGAGGCCATCGACCACATGGGAGTCTCGGAATCCCCGTGCTCACCGCACATATAGGCGTGCACAT
Source organism: Actinotignum sanguinis (assembly GCF_030230305.1). Classification (NCBI taxonomy): domain Bacteria; kingdom Bacillati; phylum Actinomycetota; class Actinomycetes; order Actinomycetales; family Actinomycetaceae; genus Actinotignum; species Actinotignum sanguinis. The sequence continues at coordinate 7,515 of NZ_JASPCQ010000016.1, read as the reverse complement.
TCGAGGTAGCCACGTGGAACTTCTGTGAAATAAGCTGGCGCAACCGCGAAGAATCGAGCACGGTTCCGGTCCCGAAAACGCGTGCGGGCGGCAGTCCGGAGATTTTGAGAACGGCTTGGGTGACCACGTCCACGGGATTAGCGACGACGACGAAAATCGCATTGGGGGAAAGCTCGACCAGCGGGGGAACAATGGAGCGCATCATCGCCACACTCGCCCCGGCAAGGTCCAGGCGGGACTGGCCCGGCCGCTGGCGTGCCCCGGCGGTAATCACGACGACATCGGAATCCGCGGTGGCCTCCACGTTATCGGTGCCTTCAATTTTCGCGGTCGGCATGAACTGGCCGCCGTGCATAAGATCGAGGGCTTCGGCATGCACCTTCTGCGCGTTGATATCTTGGAGAACAACATGCCGGGCAACGCCTTTGATGAGCATGGCGTAGGCGAGGGACGTCCCCACCGCCCCGGCCCCGATAATAGAAACTTTTGAGCCTTCAGTGCGCTGGTCAATCATAATGCAGTATTTTACCCGCTACGGGGTGATCCGTACCGCGGTGCGCCCGTAACGCTGGCCGGCCAAAAGCTCGCGCCCCGTTTCGGGAACATCAGCAAGGTCAATAACGTGGGTGAGGGAATCGAGAATGCCCACATCCACGTGCGCGGCCAGCAGCTCCCAGGCGCGCAGGCGCAGCGCCCGCGGGGCGCGCACCGAATCCACCCCGGCCAGGGTCACGCCCCGCAAAATAAAGGGCAGTACCGTGGTGGGGAGCGCGGTTCCGCCGGCCAGGCCGCAGGCGGCCACCGTCCCGCCCCAGCGGGTGCGCGCCAGGAGATTCGCGAGCACCTGCCCGCCCACCGTATCCACTCCGCCCGCGAAGCGGGCCTTCTGGAGGGGCCGGGCGGAAGGCGCTTCTAGTTCCGAGCGTGCCAGCACCTCGGTAGCCCCGAGCCCGCGCAGGAAAGTCCCGAAGCGCTCCGCCCGCCCGGTCAGCGCTATCGGCTCATAGCCCAGCTGCGCGAGGAGATGGAGGGCAATGCTACCCACCCCGCCGCTTGCCCCGGTCACCAGCACCGGGCCGTCTTTCCTCGCCCCGGAAGGTTTTTCCGCCGCGGCACCGTGCGGCGCCACGGGTGCAGCCGCCGCGCGTTCCTCCAGTGCTAGCACGCACAGCGCCGCCGTATATCCGGCTGTTCCCAGGGCCGCGGCCTGCGCGGCGCTGAATACTTCCGGCACCGGTACACACGCATCCCCGGGCACCCGCAAAAGCGGGGTGTAGCCCCCGTGTCGGAATTCACCCAAGCCCGCCCCGTTCACGCTCACCAGCTGCCCCGGATGCACCGGGCTGTCCGGGCCGGCTTCGCGCACCGTCCCCACCGCGTCAATGCCGGGAATAAGCGGGCTGATACGGGCCACGCCCCGGTCACCTTTCAGGCAGAGCGCATCTTTGTAATTGAGAGAGGACCAGGAAATATCGAGGAGCACATCACCTTCCCCGGGAGGTGCCGCAGCGGGCCGGCCGGCATGGGGCGCGAAGGTGAGCGTGGGTGCGGCGGCGGCGTCGCACTGCACAAAAATAGTAGCCATGCATTAAGCGTACCGGCGCGGCACACGGCACGCTTTAACCGCTACTATCTGAAGTAGACCCGGTGCGTGAGCCGGGCACAAGGCACGGACAGGGCCGGATGATCACTCCACGCACTCGCAACGATTGAGCTTCCACCGACCCTCTCCCTGCGGAAAGGTGATTCATGATTAACGTTAAAGAGGTGGTGGATTCATTCACCTCCTGGCAAGAAGAGCTTTATATCCACCTGCATCAGCATCCCGAACTTTCTATGCAGGAAAAAGAAACCTGTGACACTATCGACGCGGAACTGACGCGCCTCGGGTACGCAACGCAGCGGATCGGCGGCGGCGTCGTCGGTGTGCTGGAAAACGGGGACGGGCCCGCGGTGCTTTTCCGTGCCGATATTGACGGGCTCCCCGTCAAGGAAGCGACCGGGCTGGAGTACGCCTCCACCCAGACGCGCACGGATGCGGACGGCAATGAGGTCCCGACCATGCACGCCTGCGGCCACGATTTCCATATTTCCTGCGCGCTGGGCGCCGCCCGTATTTTCGCGGAAAACCGCGCAGCCTGGGCCGGCACCTATATCGCGTTGTTCCAGCCCGGGGAAGAAACCGCGGCCGGGGCGCGCTCCATGGTGGCCGACGGCCTCGTCGATAAGATTCCGGCACCGGATGTGGCTTTGGGGCAGCATGTGCTCGCCGGGCCCATGCGCGCCGGGCAGGTCGGCACCCACGCCGGGGCGATCCTCTCCACCGGCGCCTCCGTCAAGGTGACCTTGCACGGGAAGGGCTCGCACGGCTCCATGCCGCATCTGAGCATCGACCCGGTGGTGTTGGCCGCCGCCGTGGTGACCCGGCTGCAGAGTGTGGTGGCACGCGAAATTAATCCCTTCAAGATGGCGGTGCTTACCGTGGGCTCCATCCACGCCGGAAGCAAATCAAATATTATTCCGGACACGGCCACCCTGCTTATTAATATTCGCGCCTATGACATGGACGTGCGCGAACAGCTCCTTGATGGCATTAAGCGCACGGTCACAGCCGAATGCGAAGCGGCCCGCGCCCCGCAGGCACCGGAATTCGAGATCTACGATTCCTACCCGCTCACCAATAACGACGCCGCCACCACCGACAAGGTCACCCAGGCTTTCCTGGCGCATTTCGGGGAAGAGCGCGTGATGGATTGCGGGGAAGTATCGGCTTCCGAAGATTTCAGCGTGATCCCGGACGCCTTCGGGATTCCCTACACCTACTGGGGCTTCGGCGGCTTCGCGGAAGGCGCGCCCACGTACCCCAACCACAACCCCGCCTTCGGGCCGGTTCTCCAACCCACCCTCGCCACCGGCACCGAAGCCGCGGCCGTCGCCGCGCTCGCCTGGCTGGCGCGGGACTAGCGGGACTACATTTCCACGATGACAAAGGATAAAACTATGGCTACCACTACTGGCGCACAGGCGCCGGCCGATGCCGGCTACCGCGGCACCGAAAAACTGCTGTGGGGCATCGTCCTCGCGGTGGTGACCTTCTGGCTGTTCGCCGGAACTGCCGCCACCGTGGCACCCAATATTATGGAGGACCTCGGCAGCGTGGACGCGGCCGGGATGAACCTCGCGGTGTCCATTACCGGCCTGTTCTCCGGCCTCTTCATGGTGCTCATGGGCGGCCTGGCCGATAAGATCGGGCGCGTACGCATCACCCTCCTCGGGATTGTGCTCAACGCCGCCGGTTCGCTGCTGCTCATTTTCGCGGCCGGGGGCGTGGCGCTGCCGCTGCTGCTGACCGGGCGCGCGATCCAGGGCCTGGGCGCGGCCTGCATTATGCCGGCCTCGATGGCCCTCGTGAAGGCCTACTGGGATGGCCCGGCCCGCCAGCGCGCGGTGTCCATGTGGTCGATTGGTTCCTGGGGTGGCTCCGGCCTGGCCGCGATCTTCGGCGGCACCGTGGTGCAATTCGTGGGCTGGCGCGGAATCTTCATCGCCTCGATTATTATTTCCGTGCTCGCCTTCCTCATGATCCTGGGCACCCCGGAAAACCGGGTGGAAAGCACCGGCCCGCGCAAGAGCTTCGACGCCATCGGCCTGGTGCTCTTCATCGCCGGCACCCTCGGGCTCATGATCGTGCTGCTCTACGGCTCGAAACTCGGCTGGGGCAGTGCGGCAACCCTTCTGCTCACCGCGCTCGCGGTGGTTTCTTACGCGCTCTTCTTCGGGTGGGAACGCAAGCAGGCGAACCCCTTCATTGATTTCGCGCTTTTCAAGAACACCACCTTCACGGGTGCCACTATCTCCAACTTCCTGGTGAACGGCACCATCGGCATGCTCATTATTAGCCAGCAGGTCATCCAGCTGGCCGGGCACAAGGCGGACGGTTCGCTCTACACCGCGTTCGATGCCGGCCTGCTTTCGCTGGGCTACGGCGTGTGCATTATCGCCTTCATCCGTATCGGTGAAAAGCTGCTCCAGCGCTTCGGGCCGCGCAAGCCCATGATCTGGGGCTGCCTCATCACCATCGTGGCCTGCGGGCTGCTCATGACCACGCACCTGCTTATCGGCCAGTACGTGCTCATGGCGGTAATCGCCTACTGCCTCTTCGGTCTGGGCTTGGCCTTCTACGCCACCCCGTCCACGGACGCGGCGCTCTCGAACCTGCCGGCTTCCCAGGCCGGTTCCGGTTCGGGTATCTACAAGATGGCCTCCTCGCTGGGTGGGGCGATCGGCACCGCGATTTCGCTGGCGGTCTTCTACGGGCTGCAAGGTGCCCCGGTGCCGGACGTGATCGCGATGTCCGGGCGTACGGATAACTCCTCGATTCGCCTGGCCGCGATGGTCGCCTTGGGTGTTTCTTTGGTGTTCTTGCTGCTCGCCATTGTTTCTATTACGACGACGGTACCCAAGGGCGGGGGCTCTGCCACCGCGGGTGCTTCGGCTCCCAGCGCGGCTCCGGCCCCGCAGCTCGCCCCGGACGACGAGCGCCAGGAGATTATCGCGCGCCTGTCCGAGCTCCCGCTGCGTGACCTCCAGCGCCTGGAGCGCCAGCTGCTCGTGGACGAACTCTCCGGCTTGGACACCAAGGCTTTGCAGGCCCTGGTGGAGAAGCAGAAGGCGTAGTTCTTCGCGCGGCGCGCTCGCGAATGGGTGCGTAGGCAACGCGGGATAGCTACATGGTTGTGGGTGCGTATTGCAGATTTCTGCGGTACGCACCCACACCTCGTTAAAGCTGATGTGCTTTCGAAGCGGTCGGGCACTTACCTACCGCTGGAGGTACCGCGGTCGGATGCCTTGGCAGTACAGTGCCGCGCATAATCCTGCCGCTACACACATGCCGGCAGCGATAAGCCACAGCGAGGGGCTATTGCTCCGCGATTGCACTAGATTCCAGGTGCTCTCACGATCGGGCGCAAAAGCTGCGCTCAGGAACACCAGCACCAGGGGAAGCGCCCACATGAGGCGCGCGCCGAAGCAGTAGGCACTCACGATTCCAAGTGCTAGCCACGCAACGTGAAGGCGGAGTAGGCCGAGCCCGGTAGAGTCGTGAGTGAGTAGTACCAGAATTCCGGTTAGTACTGTAGTAGCAGCGGCGATTCCGCACCCTACCGTCAGCAACATACCCGCCGGAGCTTTGCCGTAGTAGTCCTTTTCCTCACGCGGGGCGATGATACTGAGGAGGGCCAAGGGTATGCAGAAGGTGAGCATACGGCCGAGCGGCGTTGTCCCACCTGAGACCCACGAATGGAAAGTGTGCTCTTCCCCGAGTAAATAGATAGCGATGAGGGCGGCAAGGGCGATACCGAAGGCCTTCAAAGCTCGGTGAGCGCGAAGGTAGATGAGCCACGGGTGTGCGGTCATCGTGCTACCTCTCTAAATCAGCAATAGATGCTGCATACGTTTTCTGAGCCCAGGCGCGCTGTTCCGCTTCTGGTAGTGCAGTGATTGCTCGCGCGCGTTCCACTGTCGCGGAATCATGACCGTCGGCAATAAAGGAACTATCTGTTTTACTCGGGGCGCCTCGCATCATGAGCCATAGGTCAAGATCATTACGTGCGGCATTCCCGGCATCACTGTTTGCTCCTCCTTCATAACTCCGATTCGTGAGGGGGTATACCAGCGCAGTGACGAGCATGCTTTCGTCATCCATATCCGCGCTCGCAAAGTTCAAAGTTCGCCCGCCGTAGTGATTGCCGTTGAGAGCAAATTCTTCAAAGGTATCCGCAACTGGCATTCCTTCGGGGATAAGCGGCAGGATACGGTCGCGGATATTCGTGAATGTTCGCAAAGCGGGCTCGTGTTCTTTCCATACGCACAGGAAAGGTTGAGACGTGGTGCATACCTGGCCGGCGCCGCGGCGCTGGCTCGGCTCCGGGAAGAGCGCGCTGGTAGCGATGAGGGTAGCAGCAGCAATAAAAACAAATATCAAACTGCCCACACTTTGCTTTTTATGCCATCCCGTACGCCGCGGAAGGAAAAGTGCGGGGATGAAGGCTAGTGCTGTCACTGCAATAAGGGCGTAGAGCTGGGGGAGTGAGACCTCCATATAGGGTTCTAGAACCGTATATTGAGTAGTGAACATGGCAATGCCGAGCATTGCCCCGAAGCTAGCTACCGCAATAACGGCGCTAGATGCATCTATTCGCCCGATCATATGGCCAATAAGTACACCCAGGAATCCGAGGCATAGATACCCGATGATTGGATGAATATTGACCGGCGCGAGCTCCCCGCGTGCCATGGCAGTTACCCCTAGGGCGGCACCACTGAGAACCGCTCCCGTGAAGAGGACGGTAAGGAGCCCCGGCATAAGCGCGCTGGCGTTCTGCATGAGCACGCGACGCGGAGAATAGGGCACCCACGTGGGAAAATCTACCGCACGGATTCGTTCGGAGTGAATTGCCTGCACCGCAGAAACCAGCGGCATCGCGAAAATAAAACCACAGAGAGCGTAATTTGCCGTGGCACTCGTATAGCCCACCCAGGAATCACGTAGGAGCCATAACGCTATCGCTCCGACTATCAGGGTGAGGAGCGCGCTGATGAGATGGGGGTGACGTTTGAGGTAGGGCCAGAAAATCATGACGTGCTCCCCTGGGGAGTTTCTCCGGCCAATACCGCCATAAAGCCTGCCTCCGCCAGGCTCATATCTCGCGTATCAGTGCCAGTGTGGCTACCAAGGCTTTCCAGTTCCGCCACCGTTCCCGAAAAACGGATAGCGCCCTGGTCGAAGACCAGAACAGTTTCGGCTACATGAACAATGTCCTCAATGAGGTGGGTGGAGATAATAACGGTATCCGCCAGGTGTGCACCGAGGAGTTTTCGGAATTTTACGCGCTGCACCGGATCCAAGCCGGCCGTTGGTTCATCAAGAAGTAATATCTGCGGGTCGCCCACTTTGGCGGCGGCCAATCCGGCTCGTTGCAATTGCCCACCGGATAGACTTCCCATTTTCTTATTGGCGAGATCGTCAATATCGAAATCACAGAGGTTTGTGCGCACCGAGGTATCAATATTTGAGCGCGCTACGCCGCGCACCCAGCCGATATACGAAGCGAATTCTGCAACGGTGAGTCTGGGATCAAATGTGATTTTCTGCGGCAGGTAGCCGATGCTTTGCCCCAGTTCGCGCCAGCTGAGTTTCTGGAGTGGTTTCCCGGAAATGTAAACGCTGCCGTCACGCGGGCGCAATTGGCCGGCCAGGGTACGTAGCAGGGTGGTTTTACCGGCACCGTTTGGCCCCAGCAAAGCGGTGACCCCGGAGGGGAACTCCGCGTCAAGTCCACTAAAGACGGGATTCGACGCGGAGTACCCCTGGGTTAGATGACGAGTAGTCAGCATAGTCTCCACCCCTGCCGCCAAAGCTATTGAAAGTTTCGTGTCCTCTTTGAGCCTACAACGTGACCTGGGATACATTCAATAGCTTAGGTTGGTTATTTATTTCCGAAGTAAAGCTCTTTC
>NZ_JASPCQ010000015.1:0-41048 GCF_030230305.1 Actinotignum sanguinis | reverse complement strand
CGCCACTGGCCAGAGAATTCTTCACATAGAAAACATTCCCCCGCCGCACCGCAAACGTATCAACACCATCACCATCCCAATCACCGACCAGGACCTCATCACCAACCCGGCCATAGGAGAACACGGCATCCGCCACGCCACTGGCCAGAGAATTCTTCACATAGAAAACATTCCCCCGCCGCACCACAAACGTATCAACACCATCACCATCCCAATCACCGACCAGGACCTCATCACCAACCCGGCCATAGGAGAACACGGCATCCGCCACGCCACTGGCCAGAGAATTCTTCACATAGAAAACATTCCCCCGCCGCACCGCAAACGTATCAACACCATCACCATCCCAATCACCGACCAGGACTTCATCGCCGGCCCGGCCATAGCTGAAAACGAGGTCGGCCACGGTGGTCTGCCAGTTATTGGATAGGTAGAACATATTTCCGGTGCTCGGTGCCGGCGCGGGTGCCGGTTCGGATGTTGGCGCCGGCACAGGTGCCGGTTCGGATGTAGGCTCCGGCCGCGTGGGTTCCGGTGCAGGCTGAGTCGGTTCGGGCGCGCTCGGCTCCGGTGAAGTCGGCTCCGGCTCAGGTTGAGTAGGCTCAGGTTGAGTAGGCTCCGGCGCAGGCTGCGTAGGAGTTGGCACCGGCGCGGGATCCTCCTGCTCCGGAATCACCTTGAGCCCCACCTTGAAGGGGTCATGATCCGAGGAACGGAAAGCGCTCTCGTCCCACAGATCCTTGATGTTGTAGTTATAGCGGGAGTATTCCAGGGCCACTGCCTCGGGGGAATTAATATTCCACACCTGCCCGCCGGTGGCGAGCTTCGCGGCGGCTGGATTCGCCAGCACGTGATCGAGCGAACCCACCAGCCCCGAGAATTGATAGGTGTAGGTATCCGGCTGGAAATGCGCGTGCAGGTTGGTGTATCCGGCCTTCTCAAAGACCCGGATCGGATCTTCCTTCGAATAAGAGTTGAGATCCCCCACCACGAACACCGGTTTATCGGCAAACTCCGCCGCGATCCAATCGCGCAGCGTCTCCGCCTGCTTGGTGCGCAAAAGGTTGTTATTGCCCTGGTACACATCCTCGTCATTCGCGATCTTCTTGGATAGCGACCCCTTGGACTTGAAATGGTTGGCAATCACCACGAACTCCGGGCCCACGCCTTCGCCATCCACAACCGCCTGGAAGCTTTGCGCCAGCGGCTGGCGCGCGGTTCCGGTGTACCACTCGCTATTGAGGATCTGCGAGGGCCCCACCGCCCGCACCTTGTCCTTCTGGTAGATAAAAGCAAGGCGAATATAGTCCTCATTCTCCCCCACCTTCGCCGGGGAAGGAACATAAGCCCAGCGCTCCGCCTTCGCGTCCGCATTGAGGGCCGCGACTAGCTCCCGCACCGCCGTATCACGATCCCCGCCGGAGACCCGGGCGGTATTCTCAATTTCTTGCAGCCCGAGCACGCTGGCGTCCAGTTCATTGATAGCCCGCACAATCTTGGTTTGCTGACGTGCGAAGGACTCCGGGGTATAGGCCCCGCGCACCTTGCACCGATTCGCCGCGATGGGATTACCTTCGCGGTCGGTGTAGGAACGGCATCCCTTCTCATTTTCACCGAGGCTGGTGAAGTAGTTGAGCACATTAAAGGAGGCGAGGGAAATATCCCCGTCCAGTTTCCCGGGCGCGCCCGCGCGGGTGTTCTCAAAAGTGACGACCTCGGTGGAGCGATCCGTCCCATCTTCCAGGGTCACCGGGAAACGCGGCTGCAATTTCCAGGAATTATTACGGAAGTCCATAATGAGCCCGCCCTGGAGAGTGGCGGCGGCCCCCACTCGCACCGGCACGCCCTTGGCGGAGGCATTATCGGCAAAGAGGTAGGGCACCGGCACATTCGTTTGGGCATTGCGCCCGAAGTAGGCCCGCGAGCGCCCATCATCCAATACCAGCACATTCGCCGCGTTATAGGCATCCAGTGCCTGCACCTGCTCCGGATTCTCGCTCGGGTTGAAACGTTCGCTGGGCTGCCACAGCGGCTGGGTGCCGCAGGCCAGGCCCACTTCGCCGTACTGGTTGGTGGCATAGTTATTGGTCACCGTGAGCGGCCCGGTTACCCGCACGAGCATGCCCTCCACCGCTTCGCGCTGCGCGGCCGTGGCATTGCAGGCAATCTCGACCGGCTCAGGAGCGGCCGGTTTTTCCTCCAGCGCCGTGATAGCAGCGGCATTAATTTCGGTCAGTCCGTAAAATTCGGTAACCGCGCCGCGCACTTCCACATAGGCACCGGCCTCCAGCTGGGCAGCCGCCGTTCCGTAGACGAAAATACCGTGGGAGGCATCGGTATGTTCCACCCCGGGTGTTTGGATATAGGCCCCGTTGAGCCCGCCTTCCGGGTAGGCCGCGGTTACGACGCCGCGCGTGGTCACTTCCTGCCCGGCGAGCGGACTTGCCTGCCCATTTCCCTGGATCTGCGCGATGGGCACGGGCACGGCCGGATCGCTTGTGGTTCCCGTGCCGGGGTCCGTTGTTGGATCGGTGCCGGGACCGGTGCTCGGCTCGGGTTGCGGCTGGGTGCCGGGATCCGGGTGGCCCGGAGTTGCGCCGTCGTTCGCCCGTCCCGGCGTAGCCGGAACAACACTAAAATCGGCCGAATTATTATTCGTATCCGAACCGTTGGGAATGCGAGAAGCGGAGTTCGCGGCCATCTGGGAATTGGAGCCCACGCGGGCTGCCTCGCCTTCCGCCACGCTTGCGTTTCCGTATCCAACCAGGTCAATAGCGGTGGCGGGATCGGCCAGAGCCGCGTCAATACGGGACGACGGCGCCAGCACCACAATCCCGCCCTTGGCCCCAAGGTTGAGCGGGGAAGTGACACCCTCCGGGAGCTGAGAACCGTTGGGGCCATTCGATCCGGCACTTACCACCAGATAAGCCCCGGCCTCCAAGCTGCCGCTCAGGGCCACTTTGGAAGAAATGTTCTTCCCGTGGCTCGCTGAATAGCCCAGGGCCAGATCGCTCAGGTCAACGGCCACCGAGCTCGGGTTATACAGCTCAACGTATTTATGAGTGTAGGTGGACCCGGAGGACCCACCCCGCGTATAAATCTCATTAATAACAATTCCGGAACCGTCCGGCGCGGCGAACGCCGGAAGGAGGTAGACGCCGGGAACCATCAAAGCCGTGGCCGATAGTACCGCAACGCCCGCGAGGGCACGTTTTTTCACGTTGCGACCTTTCTGTGCGATCCGCGCGTGGCGGGCGCGGAGGGTGATTCACGCCGCCTCCACGTTAGCGGTGCCGCATCGCCAACTCTTAAACACCGGGTAAACACCCGGTGACTCTGGCGCGCGGGCGCACCCGTTCCAGGCTAGACCGGGTCGTCGTCGAGCAGCCCGGCGCGCGTCATATCCACCGCAACCCCAATGCGTCCTTCCACACCCATTTTCGCCACGATAGCGGCCAGGTGGGTTTTCACCGTGGATTCGGATAGGTGCAGTTTCTCCCCGATATCGCGATTCGACAGCCCCAGCGAGACCTGCCGGGCTACCTCGAGTTCGCGGGCGGTGAGCCGCGCGATTTTTTCCTGGGCACGCCGGCGCGCGCTCACGGTGCGGGTCGCCGCCAAGTATTCGTATACCTGCTTGGCCGCCCGCGGGGAGAGGGCGCCGTCCCCGGCTGCCACATTGCGGATCGCCTGGAGGAGAACCTGGGGGTCTTCCGATTTGAGAATAAAACCGGAGGCGCCGGCTTCCGCGGCTCGCACCGCTTCATCATCAGCATCCAGGGTGGTCACCACGATCACCTGGGGTGGATGCGGGAAACTCCGCAGCTGGCGCGTGGCTTCGATTCCGTCCATCCCTCCGGGCATCGCCACGTCCATGAGCACGACGTCGACCTTCACCGCGGTGAGAGTTTCCAAAGCTTCGCGGGCCGTACCCGCCTGCGCCACAACCTCACTATCCCGCTCCGGGCTCAGGTTAATAATTTGCACCAGGAGACGGCGAACCATCGGATCGTCATCCACGACCATAACGCGAATAGGTGAGGAAATCGGCACCGAGCTATTTTACCATTCCAGGAGTGCCACCCCGGGTACTCCCGTCCCAGGGTAGGTGCACATGAACTGCGAAAACACCGCCCGTGGTGCTGAAGGTGGCGCGCCCGCCCAGGGCCTGGGCCCGCGCCTGCACCCCGCGCAATCCCGAGCCTGCCCCGCGGACGCTTTCGCCCTGTTCACCTTCAGGTGTGGCAGGCATGGCATTGCGCACCGCGATATCGAGCCCCTGCTCGGGACCACCACTCACCCGCACCCGGGTGGTTTCTTCCGGGGCGTATTTCACCGCGTTAGTGAGCAATTCTTGGACGATGCGGTAGCACGCCGTCGTTACCGCGGCCGGGGCGCGTTCCGCATCCGTAATAAAAACATTGGCGACGACGGGATGCCCCGCCGCCAGCACCTTATCGATATGATCCGCTAATTCGGTGAGGGAACGCGGCGGGCGATAGGCCGAGGAACTCGGATCACGCATCACCCGCACGAGGGAACGCAAATCATCGGTGGCCTGCCGGGAAGATTCCCGCAGCGACCTGGCCGCTTCTTCTAAATCGGCATCCCCGCGCGCCAGCAATTCCAAAGAACCGGCCTGCAGGCTCATAATGGCCAGCTGGGACCCGATGGAATCGTGAATTTCCCGGGCCAGGGCATCGCGTTCTTCTTTGCGGGTGAGCTGGGTTTCCAGCTCCTCGGAGGCGGCGGCCGAGGCTTGGAGTTCCTCGCTGGTGGATTCCAGCCGATCATGGGTTTCTTGGAGTTCTGCGGTGGCACTGCGCCACAGCCCCCACCCGATAGGAAGGAGCACCGCCACCGCGTAGAGAACCAGGAGCGGCACAATATTATTCGGGAAATCATCCAGCGGATTCTGGTGGTTGAGGAAGCCCATCACCCAGGACGAGTTGTAATCTTTCCCGGTCAGTTCGCGGGCGAATTGCCAGGCGGTAATGAGGGCATACATGGCGCAGACGCCCAGGGCGCGGCGTCGTCGCCCCTGCACGCGGGCCCCCGCAAGATAGCGCGGCAGCAAAAACCCGACCACGGGGCCGATAGCGCCCAGCGTGGAACACACGGCCGCAACCGCGAGCGCGCGGCGCGGATAGCGTTCCCGGCGCGCCACCCACACGCCCGCCGTAATGCCGCAGCACATGGAGAGGAAAATAGCGGCTTCGTCGAGGGTGCCGAGCCAGCCGGGAAGCGCGCGGATTTTTGTGCGCTCAATCTGGTAGCCGACCCCCACCGCCATGACGATATATATGGCGGCTGTTTTGAGGTAGAAGGGGATGGCGGCCGGCCCGCGCCGGCGCGCTGGATTCTGGCCCGCACGCGCCGCCGCACCGCTGCGATTCTTCGGCGCGTGATCTGTCATGCCTGTGATTGTACGACCCGCCCGCGCGCTCCAGAACCGCCGTTCGGCCCGCGGATAATACCCGAAGGGATGAGCCGGCTCTGCCCATGTGGAGGATGTGCCCGCCGCGCGGCCCTTCTACCCTGGAGGCGATACGTGAGCGACTCTGGCCGCCGGCTTATGACCGGGCCGGGGCGGCGCCCACCGCTGTAGATAAAGAAAGGTTCTCGCATGTCAGCATCCACGCCGCCGGTGTACGGCGCAGTTCCCGCTCCGGAGCAGAAAAAGAATTGGTTTGCGCGCCATAAGCTCCTTACCGCGCTCCTCGTTATTGTGGTGCTCGCGGTTATCGGTGCCTCGCTCTCGAAGCAATCCGATGGCAAGCCTGCCGCCAGCTCCAGCTCGCAGGCCGCCGATAGCGCCGCCGCTGGGAACGCTGCGGATAGCGCGGATAAGGCAGATAAGAAGGCCGAGTCCGAGGGCGCGCAGGATAATAAGAACGACGACGCAACCGTGGGCATCGGCACTCCTGTCATTCTCGGTGATTTTGAAGTGACCGTGACGAATGTGGACAAGGGCGTGAGCCATATCGGCAATGACGTGCTCGGTAAGGATGCCACGGGTCAGTACGTCATTGTGGACGTAACCGTGAAGAACACCGGGAAGGAAGCGGCTGGATTCTCCGAATCGGAGCAGAAGCTCGTGGATACCGAGGGGCGCCAGCATTCGGTTTCCGGCGATTCCCTGTATCTGGGCGATGCGTCGATGATTTACGAGAAGGTCAATCCGGGGAATACCGTGACCGGGAAGCTGCTCTACGATGTGCCAGCCGACGCGGTTCCGGCCAAGCTGGAGCTGGAAACCGGGTGGATCCATAACGCGACCGTCACCTTGCAGTAAACGCTGATTACTTCGCTGATACCGCTGCGCGGTTATCGCCTGGCGTTTATCTTCGCGGCCCTTCGCTCTAGAATCGAGCGAGGGGCCGCAGCACATTCACCCAGCTGAGCGGGCTCCGCGGCAGCACTCTTAGCCATGAAGAAGCGAAGGAAGGCGGCTCTCAGCTATGTCACAGCTCGACACTATCTGGTGGCAGGTTTTTGCCCTGGGCGCCTGCGGGGCGCCCATTCGCGAGGGGCATAACCCCCTAACCGCGGCCGGGGAGATTCCCGAAGCCACTCCCGGTGAACACCGTTTACGAGCCTTGGATCCGTGGCTGGATTATCTTATTGAGCTCGGCGCGAATGGCCTGCTCCTCACCCCGATTTTCGCTTCCGTTTCCCACGGTTACGACACCCTCGATCATTTCCGCCTCGATCCGCGCCTGGGCGATAACGCGGATATCACCCATCTCATTGAAGAAGCGCACCGCCGCGGCATCCGGGTGCTGTTCGACGGGGTTTTCAACCATATTTCCCGCTTCCACCCGCAGGTGGAGGAGCTGGGCCTGCGCACCGAGAGCGGCGATTTCCACACCTGGGAAGGCCACGGGGATCTCATTACCCTCGATCATTCTTCGCCGCACGTGCGCGAGCTGGTCCGCGAGGTCATGGAATTCTGGCTGGAACGCGGTATTGACGGCTGGCGCCTAGACGTGGCCTACGCGGTTCCGACCGATTTTTGGGCCGAGGTGCTCGGGAAAGTCCGCGAGCGATTCCCGGAAGCTCTGTTCCTGGGCGAAGTTATCCACGGTGACTATTCCGATTTTGTGGCGCGGTCCAGGGTGGATACGCTCACCCAGTACGAACTCTGGGCCTCGATCCGCCAATCCATCGCTTCGCGTAATTTCTGGGAGCTGGACTGGAATCTGGGGCGGCACGCGCAGTTCTGCGAACATTTCATTCCCAATACTTTCATCGGCAATCACGATGTGGAACGTATTGCCACGGCGGTGGGTCCGGCCGGCGCGGTGCTGGCCGCCGCGGTGCTGTTCACCGTTCCGGGAATGCCCTCGATTTATTACGGGGACGAACAGGGCTTCACGGGAACTAAACTCGAGGGCTTTTCTGCCGACGACCAGTTGCGCCCGCCCCTGCCCGAACGCCCCGAACAACTCTCTGACCTGGGCGCCGGGATATATAGCGCCTACCGCGCTCTCATCGCGCTGCGCCGCACCCACCCGTGGCTCACCCGCGCCCGCCTTGAGGTCACGGGCAAGGATAATACCTGGATCGAGTACCGCGTGTGGGAGCGTGAGCACGACGACGCAGCCCCCGGCGGTGTGGACTCCGGCCAACCCGCCGAGCTGCGGGTGCGCCTCGATCTCGAGCCGCACCCGCGCGTTCGTATCACCGGCGTTGCTGCCGGAACTGCGGGCGCGAGCGCCACGGGCGATAGCAACTCGGGCGCTGGCGACGCGACTACCACCGCCGGGAATCCGGGCGGCGAAGTTGAGCTCTTCTTCTGGCACGCCGACGCGGAAAGCGGGGAGTAAACAATGCTTATCCTCCTCCCTCCTTCGGAAGGGAAAACCGCACCGGCCAGCGGCCCCACTCTGGATCTCAGCGCCCTGAGCATCCCGGAATTCACCGCGCTGCGCGCCGAACTGGTGGCGGAGCTGGAAGCCGTATCTCGCCGCCCCGATGCCCTTGATATTCTCGGGGTGGGTCCGAGCATTGCTGGTGAAGTCGCCACGCAAATCACGCTGCGGGAACAGCCCTGCGCTCCGGCCTGGCAGGTCTATACCGGAGTGCTCTACCAGGCTCTCGATATGGGAAGCTTTTCTGCCACCCAACTCACCCGCGCCGGCGAGCACACCCTGATTTTCTCCGGTCTTTTCGGAGCCACGTCACCGCTTGACCTCATCCCCTCCTACAGGTTGGGAATGAACGTAGAACTGGGCGGCGCGAAGATTTCGGCCCGCTGGGCACCCCTCTGGCCGGTTCTTAACAGTCGGGCCACCGGTTTGGTCATCGACGCGAGATCCGGTGCCTATGCGGGATGGAAGGTGCCAGCTAGCTGCGACGTCGTGAAAATAACCGCCACCCGCATCACGGGCGCAACGTCCCGTACGATCTCGCACGCCGCGAAATATTTTCGCGGGCGGGTGGCACGCCTGGCTCTCCTGGCCGATACCCCGCCGCGCGAAGCTGAAGAATTGGCGGAATTGTGCCAGCAATTGGTGGGCGAAAGAACCGCGGCCGGGGCGATCACCGGGGTGGAATTAGGACCGGCGCGGCGTGGGGTGCGCGAGCTCGCGGTGGTGGAGACCGTGGATGCGGGGCGCGCCCACTAAGCTGGGACCGTGCGTTGTTCGTATTTTGAGGCGGGGACCTGCCGTTCGTGTACCCGGATGGGTGAGGCATACCCCGCTCAGGTAGCGGACAAAGAGGCGCGCCTGGCTGAATTGCTGGCGCCCTTCGACCCGGTGTGGCTACCGCCGGCGCTCTCCCCCGAATCGCATTTTCGCAATAAAGCGAAACTTGCCGTGGGCGGAACCACGCAGGCGCCAACGCTGGGAATTTTGGATCGGGGCATGCGCGGGGTGGACCTGCGCGCATGCGGACTCTACGAAGAGCCCATTACCGCGGCGCTCCCGGTGCTAACCGAGTTCATCGGGCGGGCGCGACTCACGCCTTTCGACGTGCCGAGCGGGCGCGGGGAATTGAAGAATATTCTCCTCACCGCGGCGCCGAGCGGTGAGCTGCTACTACGTTTTGTGCTGCGCTCAACCGAATCGGTGGTGCGGATTCGCAAGCATCTGCCCTGGTTACGTGCGCAACTCCCGAACGCGCGGGTTATTTCTGTCAATTTGCTGCCGCAGCGCGCCGCCCTCGTGGAAGGCGAGGAAGAGATTGTGCTGACGGCGGAGGATACGCTCCCCTTCCCGCTCGGCACGGTCACGCTCTACCTCACCCCGCGTTCCTTCTTCCAGACGAATACCACGATTGCCCGGGCGATGTACGCACAGGCGCGAGACTGGGCCGCCGGTTTGGAGGGGCTGCGCACGGTATGGGACTTGTATTGCGGGGTGGGTGGTTTCGCGCTGCACGTGGCCGGCCCGGGGCGACGCGTGACCGGCGTGGAGATTTCCGAGGCAGCGGTGGATTCCGCGCGCCGCGCTGCCGCGAACGCCGGTAGTTCCGCGCAGTTTTTTGCCGGCGACGCCGCACGTGCCGCCGGCAAGCTCGGCGGCACGCCCGATCTGCTCATCGTTAATCCACCCCGGCGTGGCCTGACAGATCTCACCGAGTGGATTGCGGTCAATCCCCCGCGCTGGCTCATCTATTCATCGTGCAATCCCACCACGCTGGCCAAAGACCTGGGGCTGCTGGATGGCTTTGCCGTGCACGAAGCACGCCTCATGGACATGTTCCCGCAAACCGGGCACATGGAATGCATGGTGCTGGCCGAGCGGGTGGATTAAGCGGGGCCGCACCAAGCGCTAAGCGCCAAGAGTCACACCGGCCAAATCACACCGCCAGTTCCCGATAACGCCCACTTGCACATGCCAATACATAAGCACCTCCTCTTCTATAGGAGGGGTATTTTATGGCCACGACAGCTAATCTCTACGTCCGCATCGATCCCGATGTCAAAGAGCAAGCAGAGTACATTCTTAATTCTCTGGGACTCCCGCCGTCGAGTGCTATTACCATGTTTTATAAGCAGATTATTCAGCAGCAAGGGCTTCCCTTTGACGCAAAGCTCTCGTATAGAAAACCAGTCGGCATCAGCTCGCTGACTCGAGATGAATTGATGCTCGAATTGGACAAAGGCTACCAGTCAATCCTGTCCGGAGATACCGAGCCGGCAGACGAGGTATTTGAAGCCTTGGACAAGGAATTTAATGCATGAGCTATGCCGTAGTTATTTCACGAGAAGCCAAGGAAGACCTACGGTCCATCTATGCCTATATCGCATTCAATCTTCGGTCTCCCCGAATTCGGTCTCCCCAAACCGCACAGAGGCCAATAAGTAGAATCAAAATGGCGACAAAAGGCCTTAACAACTTCCCGAAGCGGCATAGGCTCGCTAACTTTGAACCGTACAGAAGCCGTGGACTCCGCATTAATTCATGTGATAATTACCTTATTTTTTACTTCACGCAGGAATCGGTCAAAGAAGTTCTTATTTCAAGAGTACTGTGCGCTAAAAGGAATATCGAAAGCGCATTGGCGAACTAAAATACGTTTTCCACATCATATACAATACTGGATTCTCATAACGAGACCAGCTTGCCAAGAATAAGCTACCTTGCAGAACTTCATACCCTATATGCGTCTTTAAGGAGTCGGTCTACTTCATCTGCACTATATGATTTTCCGCTCGCCAGAGAGTCGATTCCTTTTTGCAACTCTACGGTCAGTTCTTCTTGCGACAGATTACCTAAGGCAACTGGTTCAACCGACATCCGAAAATCTGCCGGCACCTCTACAGGCTCATCCTTGGTAGTCGTCATAAAGCCTCCTTTTCACCGCTGCTACAGTACTGTGGTTGTCACGGTAACTCCTTAGAGTTAATCCACAACCACACTGCCGCCTGTTGCCGGGATACCCGCGTTGTACATGCGCGGTTATCCTCCGGTCACTTGTGCTTCCCTGAGTGCGATAGCAGAATCACCACATGGCTACCCCAGAACTCACCAAATCATTGCAGTAGCATCTACCAAATCATTGCAGTAAACCTTACCAGATCATTGCAGTAGAAACTGATCAATCGGCCCAATATCAAGGGAAAACCCGGCCGGCGCCGCTATTGCACACCAACGCAGTTCGCTCCCAGCTCGCGGCTTCCACACTCACCGCAAACCGTAGCGTTTGAGGTGACGCTGGGCGCGCGCGGAGTTGTCATTCTGCAAGGCGAGCAGTTCTGCGTAGATACCCCCGGATTCAGCGAGCTCAGCCGGACTACCCACCTCATCAATGCGCCCGGCGCGCAGAGTAATAATGCGGTCCACGCTGGCGATGGTCGAGAGTCGGTGCGCGATAATAATCGAAGTGCGATCCTTCATGAGTTCTTCCAAACCGGCCTGCACCCACCGCTCGGAGCGAGTATCCAGCGCGGAGGTCGCTTCGTCCAGTACCAGAACCGGGGCGGCTTTGAGCATCGCACGAGCCACCGCGATGCGCTGGCGTTGCCCACCGGAAAGCTTGAGCCCGCGCTCCCCGATGACAGTGTCATAGCCGTGGGCAAAGCGCCGAATAAAACGATCCGCGTGGGCACGGGTTGCGGCGTCGAGAATTTCTTCTTCGGTAGCATCCGGGCGTCCGTAAGCAATATTTTCCCGAATTGTTCCGGAGAAAAGTGCCGGATCCTGGAAAACTACCCCGATAGCGGCCCTCACCTGCCGAAGCGACAAATCCGCGATATCGCTGCCGAAGAGCTCAATGTGCCCGGCCCGCGGTTCGTAGAGCCCCAGAAGAAGCGAGGTGAGAGTGGTTTTCCCACCTCCAGATTCGGAAACGAAAGCCACTCGTTCCCCCGGCTCGATAGTGAAACTAACATCGCGTAAGACATCTGGATCTGTGCCGTATCCAAAAGTCACGTTCTCGAAACGAATTGCCGGCACATCAGGCTGAGCCTCCACCGCGTTGTGGTGGAGCGTGCGGGCCGTACGCGGGCGGGCCGGTGCGGCGTCGTCGTTAAAAGTAGGGTCAGCTCCGCCAGAAAGAGCAGCGGAGTTGGATATAACGGGGCGCTGCCCGCGTTCGGTTTCGGTGAGCTCCATAACCTCGAAATAGTCGCGCGAGCCGGCGATGGCGTGCTGGGTGGTGTCCACGATCCAGCTCATTGACATGACTGGGCGGCGCGCCATCCCCACGAGCTGCACCAAGATGACCATATCTCCCACGGAAAATTGGCCGCGGGCGGTGCGCAGGAAAATAATGGCGTAAATCGCGAAGAAAATAATGGCCATAACCATACGGCGCAGGAAATCCATACCGTGCCAGTGGCGGGATTGCTTGGCGGTGAGACTCTCGGCGTGCTCGTAGTGGCGGGCGAAATGCGCGAGTTCGCCGCGTTCACGGGTGAAGGATTTGACCACGCGGATCTGGCCGATTACTTCGTTGAAGCGCCCGCCGGCCACATCGATATCTTCGTTTTTCTGCGCTTCTAGGCCCTGCCAGCGCCGCGAGGTGAGGGCCGTCAGCCACATGTAGATCGGGAAAATAATAAGCAGAAGGAGGCAGAGTAACGGGGAATATATAAAGGAAATAACCAGGACGGCCAGCACCGTGAGCAGCGTGGTGAAAAAGGAGTTCGCGAAGCTTTTGACGAAATTCGTGACCTCCATAATGGAGCGGTTGAGGCGCGAGGTGATGGTGCCGGTGAGTTCGCGATCAAAATAATCTTGGGGAAGGGTGAGGAGTTTATCGAAATAGCGCACGGAGAGGATGGAGCGCATTTTTTGGCTCATGAGATCTCCGGCGTATCCGCCCAGCGAGTCCACGGTGGTGGAGAAAAAGTCGATGGCGAGGAACGCGCCCGCCAGCAGGATCACCCGCCGCACCGCCACCCCAACGTCGAGGCTGCCGCTCACGGCAGCAACGGCGGTATCGGTGGCGGCCCCGAGCACGAAGGGAACGATAATGGTTCCGGTGGTTACGAGGATGGAGGCGAGGGCCACCGCCACGTAGTAGCGCGACAGCGCGGAGGTGAAACGAAAAATTCTTAGCAGTGCGTGCACATAGTGACCCTAGCAGTACTGCGCGGTGTTCCCGGGACGTTCGCGTGCCGCGCCGCTTTCGTGGTTGTAGTCGCGACTGTGGTCACGTTCGTGGTTGTAGTCGCGGCTGTGCTCCCGATCCAGCTGCACCGCGAGCGCGGCGAGGAGCAGATCAAGGGTATGGGGTTGGTAGCGAGCCAGTTCGGAGCCGGGATGGCGGGTGGAACTCGCCGTGGAGCTTGCGCGAGAAGGCCCGGTACTTTCTTGGGCACGTAACTGTGCGAGGCGCTGAGCAGCCTGGTGGCGCAGATATTCGCGTAGATCTTTATGGCCGCGGGTAAGAACGACGTCGCCATCCGCCCCGGCAGCGAAAATCCGGCGAGCATGGGCGCGCCGCTCGTTAGCGCGTTCCCGCTCCGCCGCGAGTTCTTGTTCGGCGCGCTGGAGGGAGCGGGTGAGCTGGTCAATACGCTCTTGCATCTGGAGGATGCGGGCGATTCCGGCCAGATTGATACCATCTTCCTGCGACATGCGTTGAATTTCTTGGAGTCGTTCCACATCCTCCAGGGAGTAGCGCCGCCCGCCTCCGCGAGTGCGCCTGGCAGATACCAGCCCCAGGCGGTCATATTGGCGCAGCGTCTGGGCATGCATACCCGCAAGTTCGGCCGCTACTGACACCGTGAGTAGCGGTGCGCGTCGATTCGCCATACCTCCTCAACCTCCTTCATTGGGGTTCCGGGCCCGGCCCCGGGTGGGGCCGGGCTAGCCGAACGCCTTGTTCCTTGTGCCGCTTCGCTATTCTGTCGCCTACACCTTCGCCATGCGGATGAAATCCGCCCGCGGGTCGGCGTCGCTTGTGGCTTTGGCGAACAGTTCCACGGTTTTACGGGCATCATCCGAAAGCCGGGTGGGAACCACAACCTTGAGACGCACGTACATATCCCCGGCGGATCCCTTGGCCGTGAGGCCCTTGCCGCGTACCCGCAGAATTTTGTCCGTGGAAGAACCGGCCGGGATTTTCACCCGGACGGTCTTACTTGCCAGCGTTGGTACTTCTACGGTAGCCCCGAGAGCGGCTTCCGGGAAAGATACCGGGACGTTGACGTACACGTCCTTACCCTGCACATCGAAAACCGGGTGGGGTTCCACGTGGACGGTCACGATAATATCGCCGGCCGGCCCACCGTTGAGACCCGGGTGGCCCTTCCCGGCGATCCGAATTTTCTGACCATCGCTCACCCCGGCGGGGACTTTCGCGGTCACGGATTTACCGGAGGCCGTCTGGATTTTCACGGTGGCACCGTCCACAGCCTGACGGAGCGGGAGCGAGACTGCGGCAGTCATATCCGCACCCTTCTGGGCCCGACGCTGGGAGCCGAAGCCGGAGAAGCCACCGCCTCCCTGACCGCCCCCGAAAAGTCCGCCTAGGACATCCTCGAAATTGCCACCGAAGCTACCCCCGCGGGCACCGCCCGCGGAAGATGAGGCGTGGTAGGTTCCGCCGCGGCCGCCGGAGAACATCGAGAAGATGTCCTCAAAACCGCCGCTGCCTTGCCCACCGGCCCGGAAGCGGGGCCCGCCGGCCCCGAGAGCCCGGATCGCATCGTATTGTTTGCGATCCTCCGGGTTGGAGAGAACCTGGTAGGCCTCCCCCACCTTCTTGAACTTTTCTTCGGCGTCCTTCGAACCGCCATTCCGATCGGGGTGGTAACGGCGGGATAGCTTCCGGTAGGCCTTTTTAATATCCTCCTGGGTGGCGTCTTTTTTCACGCCGAGTTCCTGGTAGAAATCCTTATCGAGCCAATCTTGGCTTGCCCCTGCCATATGCTCACCTCCCCTTTCTTATCGTGCTGAGTATGCTCGGTGAAATTAGTGTGTACTCCGTATTGTTGCTACCTACGTACGGGTGGGTGCCGCGCGGGCCGGCCGTGTATGCGGAGCCGACCCGCGCCCACTTCCCCGCGTTATTCCGGCGAAACGACTCCCACCCGGGCCGGGCGGAGCACCTTATCCGCCACGGTATAGCCGGGTTGGATAAGCGTCTCAATAGTTTGAGCGGTCGCTTCAGCCGAGGAACGATTCATGAGCGCTTCGTGGTATTCCGGATCAAATTCGTCACCAACCGCACCGAAGCGCGCCACCTTGAACGTGGAGAAGAGGATCTGCTCCATTTTCTCCGCGATCAAACCGGTGGGCCCTTCCAGGTCACCGTGCTGGCGAGCCAACTCCACATCGTCAAGAACCGGAAGCAATGCTTCGATCACCTTGAGAGTGCCCGAATCGCGGTGCGCTCCAGCTTCCTGCTTGGAGCGGCGCACGTAATTCGTGTACTCCGTTTCGGTGTTGTAGAGCGATGCCTGAGCGCGTTTGAGCTGATCCTCCAGGGTGCTGATGGTGGCCATTGCTTCGCTAAGCGGACCGGAGGCAACACCCTCAGCACCGGCGGATTCGGCCTCGGATGCCCGCGCATCGCCAACCTCGCCCGCGCCAGCTTCATCGGCCACGGCCGCGCCAGCCGCATCCGCAGCAGCCGGTGAGGCCGCGGCGGTAGCTGCGTCGTCGTTCCCAGAAACAGCGCCCGCACCGGAACCGGCGCCGGGCTCCTCCACGCTTTCCGGACCGTTGCGATTCAGATCGTCCTCACTCATTACTTATTCTCCTCATCGTCCACCACTTCGGCGTCGACGATATTGTCATCAGAAGAACCGGCCGCACCGGAACCACCCGCGGCCCCGCCGGACGCATTCGCACCACCGGCCTGCTCAGCAGCCTGGGCCTGCGCGTAAATTTCCTGCCCGATCTTCTGCGACTTCTCGTTGAGTTCGGCCAGGGCGCTCTTGACGTCCTCCACGTTGCCGGTGCCCTTGAGGGTTTCACGTAGCTTGGCGATAGCCCCCTCCACTTCGGTGACGGTGGCATCGGTGAGCTTGTCCTTATTGTCCTTGATCAAACGCTCAATGGAGTACGCGGTCTGCTCAGCCTGGTTGCGAGTATCGGTTTCTTCCTTGGCCTTGGCATCCTCGGCGGCGTGCTCCTCAGCTTCCTTGACCATGCGGTTGATTTCCTCTTCGGAGAGGGCCGAACCGCCGGTAATGGTCATGGACTGTTCCTTGCCGGTGGACTTATCGCGCGCGGATACGTGCACGATGCCATTGGCGTCGATATCGAAAGTGACCTCAATCTGCGGCACCCCGGACGGAGCCGGCGCGATCCCGGTCAGATCGAAAGTGCCCAGCGGCTTGTTATCGCGGGTGAACTCACGTTCGCCCTGGAACACCTGGATGGATACCGAAGGCTGGTTATCTTCCGCGGTGGAGAAGGTTTCCGAATGCTTGGTAGGAATAGCGGTATTGCGCTTGATGAGCTTGGTCATCCTCCCGCCCTTGGTTTCAATACCGAGGGACAGCGGGGTCACGTCAATAAGCAGCACATCCTTGCGGTCCCCGGTGATCACACCGGATTGCAGCGCCGCACCCACAGCCACAACTTCATCAGGGTTCACACCCTTATTCGGTTCGCGCCCGTTGGTGAGTTCCTTGACCACTTCGCTCACGGCCGGCATACGGGTGGATCCACCCACCAGCACCACGTGGTCAATATCGGAAACCTGGATGCCCGCATCGCGAATCACGTTCATGAACGGGGTCTTGGTGCGATCCAGCAGATCCTTCGTCATATCCTCGAACTTGGCGCGGCTGAGGGTTTCATCCACGTGGATAGGCCCGGATTCGCTCATGGAAATATAGGGCAGCGAGATCTGGGTGGAGGTAGCGGCCGAAAGCTCAATCTTCGCCTTTTCCGCGGCTTCCTTGAGGCGCTGCAACGCGATCTTATCCTTGGACAGATCCACGCCGGAAGCGTTCTTCACCTGGTCAACCAGCCAGTTGACGATGCGCTGATCCCAATCATCCCCACCGAGCTTGTTATCCCCGGAGGTGGCCTTCACCTGGATGAAGGAGAAATCATCCTCATCCTTGCCCACTTCCAGGAGGGAGACGTCAAAGGTGCCGCCACCCAGGTCAAAGACGAGAATTGTTTCATCTTCCTTGCCCTTTTCCAGGCCGTAGGCCAGCGCCGCCGCCGTGGGTTCATTGACGATGCGCTGCACATTGAGACCGGCGATAGTGCCGGCATCCTTGGTGGCCTGGCGCTGCGCGTCATTGAAGTAGGCCGGCACGGTAATAACCGCATCCGTCACGGTATCGCCCAGGTAGGCTTCCGCATCCTTCTTCAGCTTCTGGAGGATAAACGCGGAGATCTGCTGCGCGTTGTAATCCTTACCGTCAATATCAACCTTCCAATCATCGCCCATGTGGCGCTTGACGGAAGAAATCGTGCGATCAACATTGGTGACAGCCTGGCGCTTAGCCACTTCACCCACGAGCACTTCTCCGCTCTTAGAGAAGCCCACTACGGACGGGGTGGTGCGCGCACCTTCCGCGTTCGCGATGACCGTGGGTTCCCCGCCTTCGAGGACGGCCACCACGGAGTTGGTTGTTCCCAAGTCAATACCTACTGCACGTGCCATGATTGCTCCTTCTGCATTCGTGCCGCAGATCCGCGGTACCGGCAGTACCGGCCGCGAACCCTTCGACAAAGTTTCCTTCCAAGTCTGAACGATCCGAGAACCTATGTCCAATCGGCTCGCCCTTTCTTGAGTCCACCAAACTCAACCTTGGGGTGCCGGTTTTTATTCCCGCTCTTTTTTCGCGAGCTGCGTCACGCCCGTGCGCACTCTTTTTTCGGCACGACGACGCCGCTGCGCCATCCCGGAATCCGGCGGGCTACGCCAGGTAGACTTGCACCATGACTCTGAGCATCGGTGTGGATGTTGGCGGCACGAAGGTGGCCGCCGGCGTCGTCAATGAACAAGGTGAAATTTTGCAGCGGGTCCGGCGCCCCACTCCGCGCCAGGATTCCGAGGCCTTTATCGCAACCATCGCCGTCTGCGTCAACGACCTCAAATCCTCGGGTGCTACCACCGTGGGAATCGGGCAGGCCGGCTATATCGCCGCGGATCGCGATACGTTGATTTACGGCACGAATGTCCCCCTGCAGAACGGACGGCTCGGTTCGCGTATCGCTGAGCTCACCGGCATGCCCGTCGTCGTTGAAAATGACGCCAACGCGGCGGCCTGGGCCGAATACCGTTTCGGTGCGGCCGCGGATGCGGAATCCGCCGTTGTGGTCACGCTCGGCACCGGGCTGGGCGGCGGCGTCATTATGAACGGGAATCTGCTGCGCGGAGCTTTCGGTTTCGGCGCGGAAATCGGGCACATCCACATGGTTCCCAACGGGCCGCTGTGCGGGTGCGGATCGCGCGGCTGCTGGGAAGTGATGGGCTCGGGCAGCGCGCTGGTGCGTTTCGCCACCGAACGGGCCGCGAATTACCCCAGCGGGGCCGCCCGCATCCTGGAACTGGGTGAAGGGCGAGTGACCGGCCCGGCCGTGACCGCGGCCGCTCAGGAAGGCGATGAAATGGCCCTCGATGTTTTCAATGAGCTCGCGCATTGGAATGCCATCGGCTTGGCGGATATGGCAACCATTTTCGATCCGGAAATCTTCGTAATTGCCGGCGGGGTGAGCGAGGCCGGTTCGCTCGTACTCGATCCGCTGGTACGCGAATTCCCCGAAGTTCTCCCCGTGGCGAAATACCGGACGTTGCCGGAGATTCGCCTGGCGCGGCTCGGGAACGACGCCGGGATTATCGGCGCCGCTGACCTGTCCACCATCGAATAAAGTCGCTGAGTCGCAGCCGTGTGAGCTGCGCGCACGCGCACACTAACACCAACCAGACTGCGCGCCGGAATAACAGCACCGGTTTCCACCGGTAGCGAGTATTTCCGGCGCGCAGCTGATTTTCGTTTCGACGGCGGTTTTTCTGTCATAGGCCAGCTTTAGGATGAGCCTATGAGTGAAAACATAACTACTGGCGCGTCCGCCACCGCGCGCGCCGCTGAACAAAGTGCCGCGGATTACCGCACCATTACGGAAGTTTCTGATTATCGGCGGGCCGAACGCCTGGTGGATACGCTCTCGGATGCCGGGTTCCCGGTGGAAAATGTGCGTATCGTCGGCGTGAATCTGGAAAGCGTGGAGCAGGTGACCGGGCGCCTCACCACCGGGAAAGCCGCGCTATACGGTGCGGCGGGCGGGGCTTCCTGGGGTCTCTTCTTCTCCTTCTTCTTTATTCTTTTCGCGCCGGCCGTGGTGCTCTGGCAGGTCCTCCTCTTCGGGCTCGCCTGCGGCGCGGTGCTCGGGGCCATTATGGGCGCGCTCTCGCACGGTTTCACCGGCGGGCGGCGTGATTTCGCTTCGGTGCGGGCCACCACCGCCAATTCTTATGAAGTGCAGGTGCGGCGGGCTTTCGTCAACGAAGCCTACGCAACCTTGGCGCAGGCCGGGTATTCGCTGAGCTAAACAAGCGCCCGCTACGGCCGCGACATTCGGCTTTACCGTGCTCCCAGCGGAGCTACCCACTACTATGGTGGGTGGCTCTGCTGCCGAACGTGAGGGAAACTTATGGTTGTACGCCACGAAATCCGCCCGCCTATTACCCGGCTTCCAGACGGGACCATCAAACAGATCAACCCGTTTTCCGGCACCGAAGTGTGGACCCAGCCAGGCCGCGCCAACCGCCCCCTCAAGGCGGAAGTTCCCATCGCGGAACCGTTGAGCGCGGACCACCCGGAAAACTTCTGTTCTTTCTGCGCGGATCGGGTACTGGAAACACCGCCGGAAAAGGCTCGCATCGTCGGTAACCCCGCCACGGGCGAAGCTCGGATCACCTATGATGCCCCGGTGGATTCTCTGGCGGATCCGTGGGATTTCCGGCGGGTTCCCAATCTTTTTGAGATTGTTCCCTTCCAGTACTGGACTACCAACTACCAGTACGAACTCACCACCCGCCGCCAGGATGCTTTTGAGCGCTACACCTCAGATGCGGCGGGGCGGGCCCACGTGCTCTCCGTGGCTCATAACAAGGCCATTGCTTCGGGCATGGATGAGGATGCCTGGAATGCGCTTCCGGAGCGGGAGCGCCTATTGAGCGCGCTGCCTTTCTACGGGGGCGGGCATGACCTCATTATCGGGCGCCACCACTATGTACCAGGTTCGGATTCCACCGCGAATCGGGCCGGCTCGGGTACCCTCACCCCGGCTGAGCACTACTGGTACTTCCTACTTACTGCGGATGCCATGCGCGATCTGTACGAACAAAACCGCTACGTCAAATACGTGCAGGTATTCCAGAATTGGTTGCGACCGGCCGGAGCCTCGTTCGAGCACCTGCATAAGCAGCTGGTGTCCATTGATGAACGCACCGTCAATCACCGCTACGAAGTGGACCGGGTGCGCGATAACCCCAATATTTTCAATGAGTACGGGGTGGATTACGCCGGTTACCACAATCTCGTTATCGCGGAGAATAAGTACGCGGTGGCCTACGCCGGGTTCGGGCATCGCTACCCCACTCTCGAAGTATGGTCACGCTCGGAAGCCTCCCAGCCCTTCGAACACACCCGCCACGAATTACGCGCCGTTTCGGATCTGGTGCACGCTATGCACGCGGCCACCGGCCCTGATATTCCCACGAATGAGGAATGGTACGCGCCTTCACGGGATATGGAAGTAGCGACCCCGTGGCGGGTGCTCCTCAAGTGGCGCACCTCCACGCTCGCCGGTTTCGAAGGCGGCACCAAGATCTACGTCAATACCATTGACCCGTGGTCATTGCGGGATCGGGTGGTTCCCCGCTTGCTGGAGCTGCGCGCTGAAGGCGCCATTGCCTCCACGATCAATATCGCCACCGAATGCAGTTGCGAAGTCAATTCGCTGCGTTACGGAATGGGAGAATTAGGAGTGCGCGGCAGGTAGCGTGGGCCGCGGCCCGGCCGCGGCTAGCTAGGGCAGCACCCACTCCGGCCTGGCTCGTAGAAAGGAAACTCCATGTCGCAGATTGCTGAGACCGCCCTCGTTTTTGAGGGCGGTGGTATGCGCGCGAGCGCCACGGCTCCGGTGGTTATCAAACTCATCGAGGCTGGGCTGGAGTTTCCGCACGTTTCGGGCATTTCGGCGGGTTCCAGTCACGTGGCGAATTACCTCAGCCGTGACCCGGTACGGGCGCGGCGTTCTTTCGTGGAGTTCGGAGCGGATCCGAATATTGGCAACTGGCGGACCTTCCTGGCTGGCAAGGGCGCGTTCAACTCGGATTATATTTACCGTCACACCTCACGTCCCGGCGAAGCGCTCCCTTTCGATTTCGCTACGTTCCAGTCCACTCCTGGAGATTTTGATATCAGCGCTTTTCGTTTGAGCGACGGCGCAGCCGTGCACTGGCACCGCAGCGATATTAACGTTCTTGACGATCTGCTGGTGCGGGTGCAGGCATCCTCAACGATGCCTGGCATTATGCCTTTCGTATCACTGGACGGTGAGCTTTATGCCGACGGCGCCCTCGGGCCATCCGGGGGTATACCTATCGATGCCGCTGAGGCTGCTGGCTTCGAGCGCGCCGTCGTTATTATGACGAAACCGCGCGATTATGTGCGCCCGGCGCCTTCCCGGAAGGCCACTGCGCTGATCAGGGCGGCTTTCCGCAAATACCCTCATCTCGTTACCGCGCTGGAGGAACGCGCAGCGAAGTACAACGCCACCCGGGCCCATCTTTTTGATTTGGAAGCGCGGGGGCGGGCCTACCTTTATTTCCCGCGCCACCAGCTAGTCTCCAACCGGGAAACCAATGTGGCGAAGCTAGAAGCTTCCTTCACGGCAGGCACCGCCCAGATCAACGAGGACTTCCCCGCGATCCTGCGCTTCCTCGAGATGTAGGCTACTTGCGCTGATCTTGCCGCCGCTTTGCGTGCAATGCGGAAACCAGCGGAAGCACGATAACCAGCATGAGGCAATACGCGATCAAGTCCGAGCCATAGTCCGCCATCAAGGTCGAGAACTGATCCTTGTTCTTTACGTACATCCAGATAAAGAACAAGCCCGCCATCAGGCAGGTGGACACCAGGGTAACCACGTAAACCCGCAGCCAATCTTTCTTATAAAAAAGCTTCCTCATGGAGCTATCCTACCTATTTAGACCACGGAGTAAGGCACCAAATAGCAGAACCCGCCAACATCGCAGCCAGTCCTACAACACCTCCTTTAATGGCGTTTTTACCCACGATTTTCACGATCTTGATTGCCGCTTCTTTCCATAGACCCCTTTCGATGAGCGACCCAATAGCGCCCGAGAAGAGCCCTCCTAACGCGCCTAAACCGCTCGCGTCGATAATGCATTGGGCATACGGACTCAGACTTCTGGTAGTGTTTCCCGCGCTCCCAGCAAAGCGCGTATCGCCATTCAGCATCGAAACGATCACCGCTAAATCAGATTGTGGCACCTCAGATTCCATGCCGGATTGTGTGATGTACCATTTTCCACTTTTATTCTGCGATAAATAGACAGAAAACAGCGTTTCAATATCCGCAGCCACAGCGTCAATCTCTTCCGCATCAAGGTCAACGCTTTCCACCCCTTGCAACTCGTCAACGCTAAGCACAGCCGAAGAATCGCCGTGCATTGCATTTGGTTGCGCAACCGCAATTGAGGTAGTGCCAAGAGCCAAAGCTATAGCCAATGCGCTCGACACCGTTACCTTTGTCGCAAAAATACGCGTATTCATGAAATGTGTCCTTCCTCTTTGATCGGAATCATGAACGTTTTAAAGCTAGTCACTACAGACGGTTTAGAGATACCGACGAATGTCGGTTAGCTATACCGACGTTCATCAGCCAGAATTTAATAACAGAAGCATCGACTCAAAAATCGATGAAGTCGAAAAGAAAGGAATTCCATGCCCACTCTTAGTGCCGTGGTAGCTCTATGTGCGTTAGTCTTCCCCGCAACTACAATGCCAATTACTACCCCAGCCTGTGCCGGAAGAGAAATGCACTATAGCGTTAACAAAATTTCCGGTGACCACAGCTGGTACATTCCCCAAGCCGCGCCTCCCAGGATCTGCGCGGCAATGCCGAAGCTGCATAGTTGTGAAAAGTATCGGCCGCGGTAAAACGATGCCCTACTTCGTGACACTGCACACCCCTGCCCCTAGTTATACACTCTCATCTAATGAACGGCGGGCACTATTCGTTATCAGTGCGGTTGCCTTCGCGGCAATCGATATTATCACTGCTATATTGGGCTTTTACACTTTCGAGATGTGTTATCTCTTGCCCAATATCTGCTTGTGGACACTATTTGCACTAGCGGGATTTTTCCGAGTGTGCGAACCATTGTTTATAGCAAGTTACATCACGCTTAACGTTTATGATGCTGTTGGCGTCGCTCCTAGTTTTGCCGTAACACTTTTACTCGTCATATGGCTCCTACGATCCTGGATCATTCCGGTCATCGCCACCATGATTGTCGAGGCGACTGTGTCTATCGTTATAAGCCCGACTCCTGGGCTACAAGTATTCAGCTCATTAATTACCAACATAGGCACCTTGGCCGTTGGCTTGGTTCTGCTCTGGCAAAACAATCGCCGTGCTTTGGCAGAAGAAAGAACGAAAGAAGCCTTTGAAGCCGTGCGGCAAACTCGACAAGAGTTAGCACGTCAACTGCACGACAGCACAGCAAAAGACCTGGCTCATGTTGCGATTCTTGCCCAGGATATTGCCATTCGGCATCCCGATCTATCCGAGGAATTAGACAAGCTTGTCAAGGTTGCCACAAGCGCTTCGAGGAGGATCCGTCCGCTCATCCTCTCCATGGATACAACGGCAACCGAAACCCCGCTGTCCGAGGTAATCACGCAAGTATCCAATATGTTGAGCACCAGAGATATAACTTTGGAAGTCAATATCACCGGCGACATTGATACCCTAACGACGCGGCAACAGCGCCGTACAGCGGCTTTAGCAATTCGCGAGTGCGCCTCCAATATTCTTAAATACGCACCCGCCGGCTCGGAAGCAAATCTCGTTATAGAGGTAACAACGGCACCTAATCTGCTCGCACTTTCCCTAAGTAATCAGATCGCTTCACAACCGCAGACTTCACATATGAGCAGTGGATACGGTTTGGCAAATCTGGCTAACCGAATCAGAACCGAAGGGGGAACGATACAATCCAGCGCGGTAGATCAACAGTGGATAACCTATATAACTTTGCCCGCCCACCCATCTGTTCCTTTGGAAACTGCGAGCACGCAAACCGCTATCCCGAAAGAGTAGCGCATGGATAACATTAGAATTTTACTTGCCGATGACGACCCCATTATCCGCGAGGGCCTTGCACGGCTACTCAATGAGCAAGAGGGCGTTACTGTAGTCGCTACCGCTGCTGACGGCGCGCAAGCAATTGATCAACTTAGTCACCAGAACGTGGACCTTGCTCTTCTTGACGTGGATATGCCGGTCATGAGCGGCATCGAAGCCGCTAAACGAATTAGCCACGATTCCCCTCACATCGTGATCGTTATGCTCACCGTATTCGAACACGAAGAATCTCTCGGGGAAGCTATAGGCGCTGGCGTACGCGGTTTTCTCACTAAGGACATCATCGCTCCGGAACTCGCCCAACTGATCCGCAAGGCCTACAGTGGGCAGCAGGTTATGGCACCCCGTCCGACCGAAATCCTGATCACTTCCTACGAGAAAGTCCAGCAGAGCAAAGAGGAATACGCAGATTTCGTTGCTGCGGTAGAGCAATTACCGGATCACTTGCGCCCCGTTTTCCAATTGCTCCTCCAAGCTCTGGCGAACAAGAATATTGCTCGGCGAACCGGACTAACCGAAACTACCGTGCGCTCCTATGTTTCCGATATCCTCAACCGCACCGGGTGCGCAACGCGTGCTGAACTAGGGATCACCGCTATCAAAGCTGGAATCACAGGTTGATGGAAGGATCAACAGTGCGGGTAGGCCAACCCTCAAGCGCCGCCATCCACGCACCTATAAAATCCCGGTAATAATACCGACACTTATCGGTAGTCCAGAAATATCCTTGCGTGGTTAACTGGTATCACCTCTCAACGCAGAGCCGCACCCGTTTTCTCAAGGTGCAGCCCACAACCCGATGAGGGTACATGACCGAAACTAATAGATATGGAACCGCTCATGACTGACAAGACTAGAGCCCGCATAGCGGATATCTGCGCCGGATTGGTCGCTTTGCTTGTGGCTTTCCTGGCAAAAGAGCCGGGCTGGAATATGCATAACGGCTTGATGTGGTTCGCGGTCTTCGCTGCCACATATGTCGCGCTACGCCTATCCTTCATGCTTCCCGGAATTATCAAGGGTGTTCGTCAAGCAAAAGATGACTAGCTGTACTGTTCCGAGAGGTTAGCTAAGCGGGCAAACGCAGCATACCAGCACCACCTACCCCGACATATCAACCAGCCGCCCGCTATCCATGCGCACCACCCGGTCAGCAACGGTCGCCGCTTCGGCATCATTGTGGGTCACGTAGACCGCCGTCGTGCCGGCCTTTTGCAGCACCCGGCGCAGGAATACCGCCAGGTCCTCCCGCAGGCGGGTATCGAGGGCAGAAAGCGGTTCGTCCAGGAGCAGCACCCGCGGGCGCGCCGCCAGGGAACGCGCCAGAGCCACCCGCTGGGCTTGCCCACCCGAAAGAGTCGTGACCGCCCGCTTGGCATAACCGCTCAGTTCCACCAGCTCCAGCCAGCGCTCCACCTCCGCCTCTACCTCGGCGCGCGAACGGCCTTTCTCAATCCCGTAGGCAATATTTCCACCCACGCTACGATTCGGGAAAAGCTGCCCGTCCTGAAAAACCATGCCCACCCCGCGCCGATGGGTGGGAACCGCCGTCATATCAGCGCCGTCGATCAGCACCTGCCCGCCCACTGCCTCCAGCCCGGCGATCCCGCGCAGCAGCGAGGATTTCCCCGAACCGGAGGCCCCCAGCAGCGCCACGGTCGTGCCCGACTCCACGCTAAGATTCACACCGCGCACCGCCTCGAAACCGTCCGGGTAGCGCACCGATACGTCACGAAGTTCTAACACGAAGCTTTCCTTTCTGCTGCGTTAATAACGACGACGCAGCCCCGGCAGGCGCCGCCATTTCACTCAGCGCCATCAGCCCCCCGGTGACCGTACCGAGCACCACCGCCCCGGCCATCGCGGTCCCGTAATTTTCTGCCCCGGGCCTCCCCAAAAGCTGGCCGATCAGCACCGGAAGCGTGGTGGAATCACTGGTGGCCAGGAAGGACGTAGCGCCGTATTCCCCCAGCGAAATAGCCAACCCGAAACCGGCGGCCACCGCGAGCGCGCGGGCGGCCAAGGGCAGGTCGATACTTCTCCAAACCCGCCCCGGCCCGGCCCCCAGGGTGGCGGCAGCCTCGCGCAGACGCGGGTCAATGGCCCGCACCACCGGGAGGATCACCCGGGCCACGAGGGGAAGGGCCACCACAGCTTGGGCTACCGGCACGAGCACCTGCGCGGAAGGTACAAGCATCCGGATGGTGAGGAATAATCCGAAACCGACCGTCACCGCGGAAACCCCCAGCGGCAGCAGGGCGATCCCTTCCGCGGCCGCGCTCACCGGCCGCGGCGGGGCCCACGGGGAGGCCAACGCGAAAGCGAGCAGCGCCCCGAGGAGCAGGGCAAGTGCGGCAGCGCTCAGTCCCGTTGTCAAGGAATTCCGAAGTGCATCGGAAGCCGAGACCCCCGAGAATCCGGAAGAACCGATGAGGTTTCGGTAGTTCTCCAGCGTCCAGGTGCCCGAACGCTGGAAGGAACGCGCCACCAGGGTGAGGAGCGGAGCTCCGATAAGGAAAATAACGGTAGCCGAGCTGATGAGCAGCGCCGGAATATCACTCGGGCCCACTTTCCTGCGGGCAGCCGGGCGCAGGCGCAGCGCCGCTGAGGTGCGCCGGGTGGCCCGGGCCGCCACCGCGGTGGCAATCCCGACGATCACGACTTGCAGCAGCGAAAGCACCGCCGCGGCCCGTAAATCAAGGAAGGTGGTGGTTTGCACCCAGATTTCAGTTTCGAGGGTCCCGTAGCCGGGCGCACCTAAGGTTTGGACGATTCCGAACGACGTCGAACAAAATAAAAAAACAATAGCCGCGCCGGAGGTAATAGCCGGGGCCAGTTCCAGAAGGGTGACGGTACGGAAAGCCCGCCACGGGGAGGCGCCGAGGGTGCGAGCGGCCTCCGCGTGCGGGGGCAGCGCCGCCCACAGGGGCCCTACCGTCCGGGAAATCACCGCGGTATTGAAGAACACCATGGCCGCGACCACCGCCCACGGGCTGGAATCCCAGCCGAGGAAACCGTAGGGGCCGTCGGCGCGCAGCAGCGCCCGGAACGCGGTGCCCACCACGACGGTGGGGAGCACGAAAGGCACCACCACGAAGGCCCGCACCACCCGCACCCCGGGCAGGCGCAGGCGGTAAAGCACATAGGCGAGGGGAAGCCCCAGCACGACCGAGCAGGCGGTGCTGGCCGCCGCCATCCACAGGGTTTGCCCAGCGACTTTCCAGGTGCGCGGGCGGGTGAGCTCGGCGGCAAAACCCGCGGTATCCACCCCGGCCGGGGTGACGAGCCCGCGCGCGA
Source organism: Actinotignum sanguinis (assembly GCF_030230305.1). Classification (NCBI taxonomy): domain Bacteria; kingdom Bacillati; phylum Actinomycetota; class Actinomycetes; order Actinomycetales; family Actinomycetaceae; genus Actinotignum; species Actinotignum sanguinis. Next base: position 13,476 of record NZ_JASPCQ010000015.1, on the reverse strand, counting down.
GCATCGCCACCACCGGCCACAGGAAGAACACCGCGAGGAAAAATAGCGGGACCGCGAGCGCGAGAGCAACCACTAGGGAAGCTCCGCGCGGGCGCGGGATACGAAATGTGTTACTCACATTCCCGCGGTGTCACGCCAAGCGCGGATCCATTCGGCGCGCTGGGCACCCACTTCTTTAGCGTCCAGCACGATAGGGTCCTTGACACGCGGGGCGTGCTGCTGCCAGCTCGCGGGCAGTTCCACATCGGCCACCGGGTACACGTACATCGACTCCGGGATAGCTTTCTGCACATCCTCAGAAAGCAGGAAATCAATAAAAGCCTGGGCACCTTCCGGGTTCTCTGCCCCGCGCAGCACCCCGGCGTATTCCACCTGGCGTACGCAGGTCGATTCGATCACGCCGGTGCGCCCGTTTTCAGCAGCCGGGGAGGAAGAATAGGAAACCACCAGCGGGTAGTTTCCCCTACCTTCCGAACCGGAAAAATCGGTGTAGTAGGCATCTGTCCACGAGCCAGAAATGCGGGTTCCGGCCCCGAGCAGCTGGCCCCACAGCTGGGAGAGACCCTCAGTTCCCCCGGCAACGTGCGCGGTAGCAGCCAGGAAAGCCAGGCCGGGCGAGGAAAGCGCCGGATTTTCTACCGCGAGCAGCGCCGCGTATTCGGGGCGGGAAAGATCCGCGAAGCTCAGGGGCGGAGTCATATTTTTCTGGGTAAACCACTCGCGATCATAATTAACACAGACTTCGCCCTGATCAATGGGATTGAGTTTCCCTTCCAGGGCGGTCACCCCCGCGGGGAGCTTCGGGGAAGAATAATCAGCAATGGTATTGCCATCCAGCGCCTGGTAGGCGGTGTAGGTATCCACCCCGAACACCATATCCGCGCCGGGTTTGCCATCCGCCAGCACCAATTGGTTTACAACCTGGCCGGTATCCCCGGGTGCCGATTTCACGATGGTGTACCCGGATTCTTTTTCGAAGCGGGCAATGAGCTCATCGGGTAGGTTGAATGATTCGTGGCTGACCACCCGAACGGTGGTGGGATGATCGCTCGCTGCCGGAGAGGCGGCGTCGTCGTTCTTTGAGCAGCCGGCCAGGGCCAGTGCCGCAACCATCGCGGCGGCCGCAAGTGAGCGGGCGCCGTGCCTATTTTTCTGGACCATGCATCCTCCTCAGGATATAAGGAGGGTCTCCGCGAATGCGGAGGAGAGATCTCGACTCCCTTCGCCGGTACTAACCGGAGCAGGTTCGAGGGTCTGCGTGCCGCGTGCCGGCCGCACTCTCAGCGCTGCTGCGCTCCCCTGTCGTGCCGTCCAGTCTAGTACGGAGGTCCCAGATTTTCACGTATTTTCACGCTCGCGGCCCGGGGCAACTCTTAGGCCCGAGCGCGCACCTGCGAATCGATCACTTCGCCCTTGCCGTACCATTTGGCGGCCTGGCGCTGGGTGAGCTGGGAAACGGCCGCGGCCACCCCCGCCGAGACAACCGCAAAAATAACCGCGTCTACGAGCGGCGCATTCGGATCCTCCGAATCGGGGATCTCCCGCCCGGAAATGCCCTTCCACACCACGTCCACGATTTTATTGGCGACGATCCCCGAGAGCACCCCAACGCCCGCACTCACAACTTTCCAACCGATATCCACAGCGTCCCTTTCTTCGCGCGGCGCCGCCCCGCCTGGAAACCCGGCGCCGCCTCCGATATTTAATGCGTGGAGGTGCTCCCCCGCGCAGAATTCTTTTCCTGTCCAGAACTATTATGACTCAGCCCACGCCCGAAGCGCAGGTCCTCGCGCAATTCGTCCACGACCATGGCATCCGAATCGATACGCCCGGTGCGGTAGCCGGCCCGCGAAAGCATATGCGCAGAAATGGGCGAGGTAATGAGCTGGCAGCCGATAACGAGGAGCAGCGTCCACGTCATCGACGGGTCACGCACCAGGCAGGCCGCGCCCAGGCAGCCCATAATGAGGGAGAGGACCTGCGGTTTTGTGGCCACGTGCAGGCGCGTCATGAGGTCCGGGTAGCGGAACATCCCGATGGCGGCCACGAAGGTGAGGGTGGCGCTGGCCAGCATAAGCACGGCACCGATAATATCCCAAGGGTTCACGGCCGGGCTCCTTCCTGGGTGCCCGCGGCATCCGCCCGCGGAAGGTTCGCGGTATCCGATTGGGTGCGAGCGGTGGGCGGCTCGCGATCCGGATCGTGAGCGGGGCTTTCGTCTTCTTCTTCGTCGGTTGTTTCGCGTTCGTTCGCCTTCGCGAGGCGCCGCATTTCTTTCGGGTCGTTTTGGTCCACGGGCCGAATAAAACGCGCCACGGCCACGGATCCGAGAAAACCGACAATGGCGACGACGACGAAAACCGCGAGCAAATCGGCTCGTCGAGTCACTGCCGCGAGGAGGCAGAGCGCCCCCACCATAATCGAGGTGATCACATCGAGCGCTCCCACCCGGTCGAGGACCGTGGGGCCTTTGACAATACGAACCGTCACCAGCAGCGCGGAGATAGCCAGAAGCACCCCGCAGATAACCATCACGATAATCACCGTTCACCTCCGGAGCTATCGGGAGCGAAGGGAACGGGCAGGCGCCCGGCCTTGGGACTGGAACCTGGCACGAAGCCGGCCTGCACCAGCTCACTGCGCGAGGCAAAAGCACGCAGCACCCGTTCCTCCAAATCGAGCACCGATTGGTGCGCGGCGCTCACTCCCCCGGCCATGCCCACATCGAATACATGCACGTACAAGGTGCCCGAAGCAGCATCGGTATCGATAACGAGCGAGCCGGGCACCAGCGTGGACATCCCGGCGGTAATCGCCAGGTAGGCATCCGAGTGGGAGCGCAGCCGCACGCGGATCACCGCGCCGCGCGGAGTAGCGCGCCGCAGGATAAACCAGGCTTGCTGCCAGGAGGCATGCACGAGGTCGCGTACGAAAATCGCGACGAGGCGGATCACTCCCCAGATTCGGAAACGCCCGTCGAAGGAGGCGGTAGGGAACGGCGCCAGTTCGGTGACGAGGAGCGCGAGGGAAAAACCGGCCACGATATTGGCGGCGCTGACCTGCCCCCAGAGCAGCACCCACACGATGGTCAGCCACATCAGCACCCCCAGGGAGGCGCTCGGGAAACGACCTTCGCGCCGGGTGACCAGGCGGATTGCTTCGCTATCGCGACTCATTGCTCACCTCCGGAGACTGTGGGAACGGGCGTGGGAACCGCCGCGGGCGTGGGCGTAGGTGTGTTGAACGACGGCGCACCGCCCGGCACCGGCGCACCAGCCGGCAGCGACGCCGCGGGCGTGGGGCTCGGGGAGCGCAGCAGGCGCGGGCTTTCCTGCGGTGCGGGAGTGTGGGTGAAGGTGCCGGTATCCGGGGTGGAATCTTCGTGGGGTACCACGGTTTCTTCATCCACTTCCGGGGAGATCCCGGTACCGCGATCCCAATCGGGAAGCACCGCGCTGATATAGGGGGTGCGGGCTTCCAGCTCGGCAGCTGCGCCGTCGGTAAAAGAACGCAGCGGCGCGGCCGCAAAAGTAATACCGAGCATCACCGCGATGAGTCCGGAGGCGGAGATCACCATGCCGCTCGGGTAGGTGGTGGAGGGCAGCTCCGCCGGGGCTTCCTGCCAGAAAGCCATATTCCAGGCACGGATCACGGCGTAGAGAGTAAGGAGTGAGGTAACCAGGCCGGCCGCTATCAGCACCCAGTCAATCGGGGTGCCGCGCGCAGCGCTCGCTTCCAGCAAGCCCACTTTGCCGAGGAAACCGGAGAGCGGCGGAATACCGCCCAGGGAAAGCGCGGGGAGGAAATACAACACCGCAACCATGGGTGCCGCGCGCATAATGGAGCCGAGCCGCACGAGCGACGTCGTTCCTGCCACCCAGCCAATCAGGCCCACCACCAAAAACAGCGCGGTCTGCACCACGATATGATGCACGGCGTAGAAAATTGTGGAGGAGAGTCCCGCTTCGGTGGAGATAGCGATGCCCCAGATAAGGTAGCCGATATGGCTCACCAGGGTGAAGGAGAGCAGGCGCTTAATGTTTTCCTGCGCGATCGCGCCGAGGATACCGATGAGCATGGTGGCCACCGCGAAGCCGGCGAGGATATCGTCCAGGCGCCCGCCCGGGAAGAGCAGCACCTGGGTGCGGATAATCGCGTAGACGCCCACTTTGGTGAGCAGGCCCGCAAAAACGGCCGTGACCGGGCCGGAGGCGGTGGGATAAGAGTCCGGTAGCCAGGCGGCCAGCGGGAAGATCGCGGCTTTGAGGCCGAAGGCCACGAGGAACAGGATCTGGAGGACCATGCGCATTCCCGGATCTACCTGCGGGAGTTTCACGGCGAGGTCGGCCAGATTGACGCTACCTACCGCGGCATAGGTGAGGCCGAGCGCGGTGAGGAAGATGAGGGAGGAAACCATCGAGACGATCACGTAGACCGAGCCGGAGCGCATGCGTTCGGCCGTGCCACCCATGGTGAGGAGCACGAAAGACGCGGCCAGGAGAATCTCAAAGCCCACGTACATATTGAAAAGATCGCCGGTGAGGAAAGCATCGGATACCCCGGCGGAAAGAATCATGAAAGCCGGGTAGTACACCGAGGTGGGGGCGCCGCGTTCCCCGTCGGCCACGCCCTGAAATACCGAGTACACCAGCACGATGAGGGTCACCGTGACCGAGGTGGTGAGCATGATGGTGGAGAGCCTGTCGGCCACCAGGGAAATACCCACGGGTGCCGCCCAGTTCCCCACGTCCAGGGTGATGGGGCCGCGCGCGGAAACGAAGAGCAGAATCACCGCGACCACGAGGACGATGGAAAGCATCCCTACCGCAGTCCAGGCTTGCACGCGGCGCCGGCGCGGAACCGCCAGGAGCACCCCGGCGGCCAGCAGGGGCAGCACAATGGGAACGGGAAGTAGCCAGGAAATCATCGCCGCGTACCTCCCGCGTTTCCGCCGCGTCCACTATTCCGCGGTTTTCCGCCGTTCGCGAGCGAGCCGTCCACGCCGTGGGTGGCATTCGGGTTAGCGACGTAGCGGTGCCGGCGGCGCTGCGGATGCTTGCGGTTCCAGCGGCCCAAACGCCCGAAGCGCGGGGCCGGGGTATCGGTTTCGTCGCGGAATTCCGCGGAGGTTTCCTGCAAGTCTGTTCCCACTTCGGATCGCTGGCTGCTTTCTTCCAGTTGTTGGCGAACGGCGACGGCGCGATCCTCGACGTCGTCGCGTACTTCGTCATCATCGCGCAGCTGCCAGGTGCGATAGGCCATGGCCAGCAGGAAACCGGTGGTGGCCAGGGTAATAACGATCGCGGTGAGCATCATGGCCATGACCAGCGGGTCCGCCCACAGATCCGGCGAACCGTTACCGATAAAGGGCGGATTGCCGGTGCGGCCACCCGCGATAAGGAAAAGAATATTGACGCCGTTGGAGAGGCAGCCCAGCCCGAGAATCACCCGGGACAGGGAGCGCTCCAAAATAAGATAGACCCCTACGGCAACGAAAACCCCGCACATGAGGATGAGGGCGAGAGATACGCTCATTCTTGCTCTCCTTCCGTTGCCGCATCGCGTTGTTCGGCAGCCAGAGCCAGGCGCTCGGCTTCTTGTTTCGGGGAAGCGCGTTCGCTGAGCTCCGCCTGGGATTCCATTTCTTCACGCAGGTTCTGGCGGGCGTCATGGGAAGGTTCGATGCGAATATCAGCATCCCAGACGCCTTCTTCGATCTCTCCGTGCCGGTCAATTTCCCCGCCGAGGGAGCGCAGAATTTCGGCCACCAGGCCAACAACCGCGATATAGACGCCGGTGTCAAAAATGAGCGCCGTCGTAAAATGAACGTCCCCAAAGATCGGAAGCACCATGTCGATTTTCGCGGTTTGTAGCGGGTTACCGCCCAACATGATGGGGGCGAGCGAGGAGAGGGTAGCCAAGCCCAGCCCGGTTCCCAGTAGGTGTGCGGGAAGGATGGGGAGGGTGGCGCCCAGTTCGAAACGGCCGCCGGCCAGGTAGCGCAATGTCAGCGCGATGCCGGCCAGCAGCCCGCCGGCGAAACCTCCGCCCGGCATATTGTGCCCGGCGAAAAGGAAGAAGAGCGAAATAATGAGGATGGTATGGAAAACCAGGCGAGTGCCGATTTGCAACATAATCGGGCGGGAGGCCACCCCGGGGCGGTTCGCGGAAGCGAGCCAGGCGCGGTTACGCCCCGAACGTTTCGCTTCTTCTTCGGCGCGCAGCGAGTTGCGCACATATGCCACCGGGTCGTCACCGAGGCGGTGCAAGCGTTGCGCCCGTTCGCTTTTCGCGCCCAGGATATTGCGCAACCGATCCGTGCCACCGAGGCGGTCGCGCACGAAGAGGAGGGAGGCAATGCCGACGGCGCACACCACCAGCACGGAGGTCTCCCCCAGGGTGTCCCAGGCCCGGATATCCACGAGGGTCACATTGACGATATTGCGCCCGTACCCGAAACGGAAACCTTCATCCGCGAAAAGTTCTGAAATAGGCGCGTGGGTGCGCACCCCGGCCGCCAGGTACGCCAGCCCCGCGAAAAGCACCCCCATGATTGCCGCGAAAACAATGCGGAAACGCTGGGTTCCTTTGGTGCGCCGGGAGGAGAAGTAGGAAGGCAGGCGCCGCAGCACCAGCACGAAGACCACGAGGGTGAGAGTTTCGGAGAGTACCTGGGTGAGCGCGAGGTCCGGTGCCCCGTACATCTCGTAGGTGAGGGCGACGGCGTAGCCACCAATTCCCATGAGGATCACCGCTTTGAGGCGGTGGCGGGAGGCCGCGGCGAGCAACACCCCAAGGCATCCGACAATAGCCACCGCAGCCTGCGCCCAGCTATCGAAGAGTCGCGGCACCACCAGGGTGCCCACCGGGTTGGTGAGCAGGGCGATTCCCACGGTCATGAGCAAGAACCAGAAAATGGTGAGGAGGTAGGTGGGAAGCGAACCGGATTGGGTGCGGGCGGTGACGGTCATGGAGAAACGCTCGGTGCCCGAAACAATGCGCTGGTAGGCTTCCTCGGCGCTGAGCCGGATGGCGTGGCGCTGGGTGAAGGCGGAGATGCGGTGGCGCTGCCAGAAGAGGAAACATCCGGCCGTGAGGATGGCGAGGGTCACCAGGAAGGGGCCGTTGAAGCCGGACCAGAGGTGCAGGTGGCCCTGGTAGGGGGCCAGTACGGGGTATTGGGCCAGGTACTGCTCCAGGAAGGTGCTGATGGGCGCGGTTGCGAGCCCGGCCACCAGGCCCGCCGTCGCCAAAATTCCCACCGGCCAGATCATCACCGCGGAAACGTCGCGCACCTCGGTATCTTCCACGCGCGGTTTGCGCATGAAAGCGCCCCACCAGAAACGCAGGCCGTAGGCAACCGTGAGCGCTGAACCCACCGCAATGAGTACCAGCACCGCAATATCGGTGGCGCTGCCGCCCCATAGCGCACCGAGGGCGCCTTCTTTCGCCACGAAAGCGGCGAAGGGCGGGAAACCCATCATCGAGGCATCCGCCATCCCGGCGAAGGTGGCGACCGCGGGCATATTGCGGCCCACGTTCGATAGTTCACGCAGGTCACGGGTGCCGGTACACACGTCCACGATGCCCACGGAAAGGAAAAGCCCGGATTTGAAGAGGGAGTGGGCCAGCAGCAGCATGAGCCCGGCCAGCAGCATTGCCGAATCCCCGTAGCCGACGAAGAGAATAATGAGCCCGAGCTGGGAGACCGTGCCGAAGGCGGTGACCAGCTTGATATCGGTTTGTTTGAGGGCCCGGTAGCCACCCAGCAGCACCGTGTAGGAGGCGAGGATAATCACCATCCAGTGCCAGGCGGGATTATGCGCGAAACCCGGGGCCAGGCGCGCCACCAGGTACACCCCGGCTTTGACCATCGCCGCGGCGTGCAGGTAAGCGGAGACCGGCGTAGGCGCGGCCATCGCGGCCGGCAGCCAGAAATGGAAGGGCACCAGGGCTGATTTGGAAAAAGCCCCGATAAGCACAAGTACGACGGCGCTTGTTAGCAGCGCGGAATTCCCCGGCGAAAGTGTTGCTTCGTGGGAAGCCACCACGAGTTCGTGCAGCGAGAAGGATCCCCCGGGCATGACGCCCAGCATGGTGATCCCGCCCAGCATGGCCAGCCCGCCCGCCGTTGTCACAATGATGGCCTGGAACGCCGCGCGCCGCGAGGACTGACGGTCGGAATAGTGGCCGATGAGGAGGAAAGAAAAGACGGTGGTGAGTTCCCAGTAAATGTAGAGGGCGATGGTGTTGTCCGTGGTGACCAGGCCGAGCATCGCGCCAGCAAAAGCCACGAAAATCGCGCCGAAACGGCCCAGGTAGGAGGCATCGCGTTTGAAATACCGCGCCGAATAGAAAAGCACGGCCGCGCCCACCCCGGTGGCGATGAGGGCGAGGAGGAGGCCAAGGGCATCCATGCGGATATCGAGATCCATGCCCAGCTGGGGCACCCAGGTGAGCGAATGCTGGTAGATATCACCGCGGAGGATGCGGGGAATGAGAGTGAGGAGCCACAGGAAAGTGCCGGCCGGGATCAGGGCAATGATCGCGAAGCCGAATCGGCCGCGCTGCATAACGAGCGGTGCACACAGCGCCCCCACCACAAATAGCAGGAGCACATATGCCACGGCAGCCTCCGTCCCTTCGAGCTTTGCGATGCACGCTGCGGGTGCTGCGTGCTGAGCATGCGCCGCTAAGCTCCTCCGCGGTGAACCGGGCACGATGCACCCGGTAGGTGCGGGCACCGGATTTTTAGGCGGTGGAGCTCATTGTTAACGCATGGAACATCACTACAGTAGCGAAAATATGCGGGAGTGTCCCGCGTTTCCGCTCTCGATGAGACCGCGCGGCCGGTGCTTGCCTTGGGAGCGCGAGGCTTGCTAAGGCCGGAGTTTAGTTACCGGCTTCCGGGTAGTGGGTTACATCAATACGGTGGAAATTGAGATGGGAGCGCGAGGCCGTGGGGCCGCGCTGGCCCTGGTAGCGTGAGCCACTCGCTCCGGCTCCGTAGGGGTTGGTGGCCGCCGAGGAGAGCTGGAAGAAGCAGAACTGGCCTACTTTCATGCCCGGGTAGAGCTTGATCGGCATCGTTGCCGTATTGGAAAGCTCAAGGGTTACATGCCCCGAGAAGCCCGGGTCGATGAATCCGGCGGTGGAATGGGTGAGGAGTCCCAGGCGCCCGAGGGAGGATTTTCCTTCCAGGCGGGCTGCGACGTCGTTCCCCAAGGTGACCTGCTCAAAAGTGGAGCCGAGCACGAATTCTCCCGGGTGGAGCACGAATTCGCCGTCGGCCGGGACTTCTACCAGGCGGGTGAGGTCGGATTGGTCCGCGGCCGGGTCGATGACCGGGTATTTGTGGTTATCGAAAAGTCGGAAGAAGCGGTCGAGGTGAATATCGATGGAGGAGGGCTGCACCATTGCCGGATCCCAGGGGTGCAGGGCGATGCGGCCCTCGCTCACGGAACGCAAAATATCAACATCGGAAAGTAACACGCCTAGATTCTGACACGCCCGCGCGGGTGGGCGCTACCCGCGCGGCGGTATATGGAGCAATTTGAGCAATTCGGGCGCGCTTCCACGCCGCGAGTGCTGGACCGTGCGTGCCGGACGCACTGGTTTGCAGGCGCCGCAAGCACTAAGCCGCGGGCGCGCTTTGCGCTGGCGGGGATGGCACGCTAGGATAATCACCTAGTGATTCTTTCGCGTTCACGGTTCGGCCGCTCGCGTGAAGTTTCACCGCTTTCGCGGGCGTAGTTCATCGGTAGAATGGCAGCTTCCCAAGCTGCAGAGGCGGGTTCGATTCCCGTCGCCCGCTCCACTATGACGTCGAAAATGATAAGTAGGCGTTTGCGTTAGCGGGTATGCCCCAAGGGGGTCAAGAAAATCCCTTCCGTTAGCGAGTGTATAGCGCGTTAGCCGTGACCTGCCGAAATACTTCCCGAGCACTATCACTTCGCTGTTGCCACGATTTCTGGGCATGAGAAAAGCCCGTCCGCGCACTCATGCACGAACGGGCTAAAAATTTCCCTCTAACCTCCTACAGCTGAACCCTCACTACCTCGCCAACTCGGAACACGAACCGGATCGTATCCTCGCCTACGATGGCGTGATCGATGAGTGCGCTCCACTGCGCGGGACGAAACTCGCTCACCGGTTCGCCCGCCAGATCATTCAGGGTTGTGGTGATGGCGGCATGCTTGGCAGTGTTCGCTACGATATCTGCTTCCAGGCTTGTTTTACGTGCAAGCGTCTTACGGTAGGTAGTATCGAGTTTGGTGTACTTGTTTTGGTAGGCGTCTTGGTCGAGCGCACACCGCTGGTTTTCCGCAATCAGCGTCTCGATCTGCTCGGTGAGTTCCACAAGTTTTGCCTGGCACGCTGCGGCTTGTTCTTCCAAACGGCTCGTATCGAACATGTCGCCAAGCACCTGCGGCAGCTGGCTTTCGTACCGGTGGCGGGCGATCAGTTGGTTGAGCGCTTGGACGAAAGAATCCTTGATCTGCTCGTCTTTCACCGTCGCGCTGCTGCAGGGATGTTCGTCTGTGTATTTGTGGTTGCATTGCCAGACTGTGTACTTGTATTTCGTGTTCGACGCCCACGTTTTACGCCCATACCACGCCCCACACTGAGAACATTTCAGCCGGGTGGAGAATAAGCCGACTTTCGCTGACGATATGTTGGCATGGCGGGTGGCGAGTTCGTATTGCACCTGATCCCAGATACGCGGAGCAATAATCGGCTCGTGATTACCTGATACGTAGTATTGGGGCACTTCACCCTCGTTGACCTTCATCTTCTTAGTAAGGAAATCGGTGGTAAACGTCTTTTGGAGAAGGGCGTCGCCCTTGTATTTTTCGTTGGACAGGATGGAGCGCACTGTCGAGGTTGACCACACTTCTTTCCCACGCGGGGTGAGAATCTTACGCTGCGCGAGCTCGGTTTTAATCTCACTGATCGCCATCCCGTCAAGGAAAAGCTGGTAGATCAACCGCACGGTCGGAGCCTGCGTCTCGTCGATGACGAGGCTGCCACCCTCGCCTTTCTTGTATCCGAGTAGGGATTTGTAGGGCACCATGATTTTTCCATCGGCAAAACGTTTCCTGTGCCCCCAGGTGACGTTCTCGGAGATGGAGCGGGATTCTTCTTGCGCCAAGCTCGACATGATCGTGATGAGTAATTCGCCTTTGGCGTCAAAGGTATAAATATTTTCCTTCTCAAAATAAACCTCGACGCCTGCATCCTTGAGCTTGCGCACGGTAGTGAGCGAGTCGACGGTGTTGCGTGCGAACCGGGAGACGCTTTTGGTGAGGATCAGATCGATTTTGCCTGCCAGGGCGTCATCGATCATGGTTTGGAATCCCTCACGGCGCTTCATAGAGGTGCCAGAGATACCTTCGTCGCAGTACATGCCCGCGAACTGCCAATCATTACGGGAATGAATGTAGGTGGTGTAGTAGTCGATCTGAGCCTCGTAGGAGGAGGTTTGTTCTTCCATCTCGGTAGAGACGCGAGCGTAGGCGGCGACCCGTCTGCGTGCCGGTGCGCCAGATGAGGCTGCGGCAGATCGAAGCTTCTTTGTTGCGGGTATCGCGGTGACGGTGCGGTTCATGCCAGCCTCCCCTCACTGGTTAACCCCACTGGTGTCATGGTTCCATCCGCGAGGTGGAAGGTGAGCTGATGCTCGAAGGCCTCGATCATCACGATCTGCTCGCCAACCTGGACGGGGTCGAAACCCTGGGTGCCGAGCATGTCTGCGCAGGCTTGTTCGAGGAGTGTTTCGCGCAGGTTGTGCCCCCTACAGGGGTTGCCGTTCCCGGTGCAGGCACTCCAGCAGCGCCAGAACTTGTATGAGGTTCCAGACTTGTAGGTGCGGGTTTTGCGTTGATAGTTCTTCCCGCACGCCGCGCAGCAGATCCGCCCGGTGAATACGCCCGTGTTCTTTGACGGGGTCGCCGCCGGGCCCACCTCACGCCTGTGCGCGATTTCTGCTTGCACCGTGTCAAACATCGCCTGATCAATGATCGCTGGGAGGGCTTGCTCGACCCAGTATCGCGGCAGCTCCCCGTCGTTGAAGGAGCGTGTGGGTGCTTGGATTGTGGGGCGGTACATTTTCTGTAGCATTTGGCAGCCCTTGTACCGCTCGTTTTCGAGCATGCGACGAAACACGGATCCGTAGAACCGTCCCCCTCCCCGAGAGCGTTTACCTTCAGCGTTGAGCATGCCAGCGGTCTTTTCCGGGCTGATCCCATCGAGATAATTGGCAAACAGTAAGCGCACGATCTTGGCTTCTTCGTCGATGATGGTGAACTGGCCGTTTGCCCAGTGGTAGCCATAGACAACGAAGGAGTTCGTGCCACCGTTCTTGTATCGGTTGCGGATTGCCCATTTCACGTTCTGGGATAGCGAGCGTGATTCTTCTTGGGCGAACGAGGCCAGCAAGGTTAACAGCAGTTCCCCGTCAGCGCTAAGGGTGTCGATACGTTCGCGTTCGAACCGTACGGCCACGCCAAGGTCTTTGAGCTCACGGACCGTAGCGAGCAGGTCGACAGTGTTGCGGGCCAGGCGTGAGATTGATTTACACAACACAATATCGACACCCCCGCCCCTGGCTGCGTCCATCAAGTCGGCCAGGCCTTGCCGGGATTTCGTTGACGTGCCGGTGATACCCTCGTCGATAAACACGCCTGCATAGGCCCATCCGGGTGTGGACTGGATCAGGCGCGAATAATACGAAACCTGCGCCGATAGGGATGCTAACTGCTCTGTGCCGTTGGTTGAGACCCTCGCGTATGCTGCTACGTTGACCAGTTTCGGGGTCGGCGGCCGAACTGGTGTCACCACACTGATGTGTGCCACGTTTTCTCCTTTCGCGTTAGGTCTATACACGCTCTAAAGGCGGTGTTTATCCAGTCGTTTCGCCCACAATCTGTGGTTGATAGATCGGGTTCCGGTCCTCCCACAACAGCCGATAGGCACGCCGATACTCTGAAGATGTGAGCACACCCCGACTTGCCAGCATGCTTAAGACGTGAGCGTCAGTAATAAAGGCGAGTTCTCGGGCGAACATCTCAGGCTGTGTCATCTGATCAACCCGAGCCGTGAGAGCGTTCATGGTCGTCCGCCACGGGTGCCGAAGCGAGCACGTACATAACAGGCGTGGCAGCAGTACTTTTGGCCCGGTTTGTCCACGATCGCGAAGCGGCGTCCGCAGTGCGTACAGGTCTGCTCGCGCACTGGCTCGGTTTTCTGTCGGTGCCGCCACGCTTTATGTCTGCATGCGGGCGAGCAAAACCGAGCCCGAACACCTCCCCGAATGGGGCTGGCACACCACTGGCATACCTGCCAGGCCATCACCAACCCGGCGTCGAGATTTCGGTTGGTGCAGTACGAGCGGACCTGGTCACGAGTCAGGGCGCAAAACTCGGCAATCGCTTTATACCCCCAGCCCGCCGTGCGCAGGTTACGAATACGTTGTTC
>NZ_JASPCQ010000014.1:0-49229 GCF_030230305.1 Actinotignum sanguinis | reverse complement strand
ATGGACCGATCTACACAACGGGACTAAATGGAACCCAACCTACTAAACCGTAACCAACACATTTTGTCCTATAGCCCTAAAATCATGGATTTTTCTCTCCAAAAAGCTAATTATTTCAGTCTTGAATATTGCTATATGATTACGGCTTATAGGACACTTAGTTTAGGTATCTCATCTACCTAGATAAGGATTGATAAAATGCTCACGCGAACCGTATCACGGTTCCTCGCGGTCATCGCCGCTTTGGCGATGGTGGTCGCGGGGTATCCATTGCGTGCCGAGGCAGCGCCACAGGCAACGTACGACTTTAGTTACAATATCAACTGGGATGCCGTGCAGAAGTTTGACATCACTGCATACAATCCGGAGAACCCCACCGAAAAGGTTGTTTTCCCGACCGATCCGGCACGTAGCTACCGTTCCACCACGTACCCCGCGGGGTGGAAGCTCAGCGGTGAAATCGTCATGAAACCGACCCGCGTTCTTATCGGAACCAGCGGTGCCTTCGAGCTCGGCTCGGACTTGACGGAAAGCGTGACCGGCATCGGTAAGGATGCCGTTGTCACGTATACGTTGAAGGACTACACCCCGACGGGGCGGATCTACCTGGGGACCAACGTCACGTTCTTTAATTACGCTACGTACCACCTCAATGGCGGTACTTGGTCGGGTGAGATTCCGACCGACCATCTGGCGCAGCGCCCCGGGTCCTATCACCAAATGTTCATTACCCCGCACGGTACCGTGCAAAAGCCAGCCGATCCCACGCGTGAGGGCTACACCTTTATCGGGTGGTCCGGAAGCAGTTCCCTCATCGGCGATCCTGCCACGGGTAGTGAAACGAAGTATTTCACGGCGGAGAACCCCTACCAGTTCGATGAAATCGACGGCAATCAGGTCGTCGGGAAACGTCGCGGCGGCATCGTCCGCCTGACCGCCGAGTGGGCGAAGCTGCCCACGCTCGAGGTGAAGAACATCGAGATCTGGGAAAATGATCCCTTCGATCCGCAAAGCATGATTGTGTCCGCGAAGGACTACAAGAACCGTGACCTTACCGATCCGGCATCGGGCGGCTCGGTGACCCACACGGGCAATTATGACGCCACCACCTACGGCACCTACCCGATCGAATTCACCGCGACCGATGAGCACGGCGGTACGGTCACGAAGACCGCCAACCTCATCGTCAAGAAGCGCTGGACCCCGCTCGTTCCCGCTCCCACGCTGGAGCTGAAGGATGTGGAGATCAAGGCCGGTGATCCCTTCACTCCGCAAGACATGGTTGTCTCCACCGCCGGTGGTGAGGCCGTGCCCAGCCCGGATAACGTGTACGATCCGAATACTCCGGGCACCTACACCCTGACCTTCACGGTCACCAACGAACAGGGCGCCAAGGTCACCAAGACGGCAACCCTCACGGTTAAGCAGCCGCTCGTTGAGCTGGTTCCGGCTCCGACTTTGGAGCTGAAGGACGTGAAGATTATCGTGGGTGACCCCTTCACTCCGCAGGACATGGTTGTCTCCACCGCCGGTGGTGAGGCCGTGCCCCGCCCGGATAACGTGTATGACGTGAACAAGCCGGGTAAGTACCCCTTGAGCTTCACGGTGACCAATGAGCAGGGTGCGAAGGTGACGAAGACCGCGACGCTCACGGTCGTGCAGCGGTGGACCGCGATTATTCCGGCCCCGCAGCTCGTGGTGAAGAACGTGGAGATCAAGGCCGGCGATCCGTTCGATCCGAAGGACATGATTGTTTCTTCGAACGGGACCGTGGTGCCCAGCCCGGATAACGTGTATGACCCGAATACTCCGGGTACGTACACGCTCACTTTCTCGGTGACGAATGAGCAAGGTATTACGACGACGAAGACGGCGACCCTCACGGTTAAGCAGCCGCTCGTTGAGCTGGTTCCGGCTCCGACTTTGGAGTTGAAGGACGTGAAGATCATCGTAGGTGACCCCTTCGATCCCAAGGATATGATCGTCGCTTCGAACGGCAACGTTGTTGCGAGCCCCTCGAACACCTTCGATACCGCCACTCCGGGCACGTACGAACTGAGCTTCTCGGTGACGAACGCGCAAGGCGTGACGACCACGAAGACTGCGACCCTCACGGTCGTGGGCCGGTGGGTGACCATCGAGGAGGTTCCCACCCTCACTCTCAAGAATGTGGAAATCACCGTGGGGGACCCCTTCGACCCGAAGGACATGGTTATTTCCGCCAGTGGAGAGGTCGTTGCCAACCCTGGCAATGTGTACGACGCTAACAAGCCGGGTACGTACACCCTGAGCTTCACCGTAACCAATGACAAGGGCGCGAAGGTTACCAAGACTGCGACCCTCACGGTCAAGGCCAAGGCTGCCCAGCCTGGCACCCCGAGTCAGCCCGGCACAGTGACCGATCCCGCCAAGATCGGCGAACCCGGCCAGGCCGGGGAAGCCAAGAAGCCTGGCAAGGTGACCAAGCAGCCCGCCAAGGTCACGAAACCTGGCCGTTCCCTCGCCCATACCGGTAGCGAAGCGGCCCTGCCCTTCGCCCTCGGTAGCGCATTCCTGCTGGCCGGTGCCGCCCTTGTGGCGACTCGCCGCAAGAAAGCATAAGGCGCCGTGCGCTCGTCAGCTGGCAAGCTAGCCCGCTAACGCACTAGCAAAAAAGTGTGGGGGCATCTCAATTGAGGTGCCCCCACACTTGTGCCTGCGGCTGCATTCGGTTGCCTCCGGTCGCGCTCGCGTTGAGCTACTCGCGGCCCGGAGCCGCCCGGGGGGGGGGGGGGGAGTCGCCCAGCGCAGCCCGCGGCCCAGCGCTACCCGTTACCTAGTTCCACTCCCTACCCGTGCGGCACATACTCACATTTGCTGTGCTCGGCCGGCTCAAGCTGGAAAGTGGAGTGCTCCACCTTGACCGGGAAATGCTCCGCGACGCACTGCTGGAGCTGGTCAAGGATCCGCGGGGCGTGCCCGTCAAAGAAACACTCATCCTCAACCACAACGTGGGCGCTCAGTACCGGCAGCCCGGTGGCGACCGTCGTCGCATGCATATCATGCACGCGAATCACATGCGGCAGATTTTCCATGTGCTGGCGTACTTCGTCCAGGTCGAGGCCCTGCGGCGTCGCCTCCATAAGCACGTTGAGCGCGGTGGACAGAATGCGCAGCGCGCGCGGAATAATAAGAATCCCGATGAGGATCGCGGCAATCGCGTCCGCGCCGCCCCACCCGGTGAAGTAGATCGACGCCGCAGCCACGATGACCGCCACCGAACCGAGCGCATCATTGCACACCTCTAGGAAGGCGGCCTTCATATTGAGGCTGGCACCGCGCCCGGTGAACAAAATCAGCATGGAGGCGATATTGCCGAGCAGGCCGATAATGCCGAAAATCAAGAGCGGCGCGGCCGGCATTTCGGGCGGGTCGGTGAGGCGTTTGATCGCTTCGATAATGACGAAAATACCTACCCCGAGAAGCAGCGTGGCCTGCAAACACGCGGAAATAATCTCTGCCCGGGCGTAGCCCCAGGTACGGCGGTTGGTGGCGGGTTTGGTGGTGAGGTGAGCGGCGACCAGCGCCATGACCAGGCCGGCGCTATCGGTGAGCATATGGCCGGCATCCACAAGGAGGGCCAGCGAGCCGAGCCAGAACGCCCCGATCACCTCAGCGATAAGAATGGAGAACGTAATACCGAGCGCCCAGGCGATGCGCCCGCGTTGCGCCCCGGCACCGTGCACATGCCCGGGCCCGTGGTCGTGCCCGCTGGCATGCTCGTGGCCGGCCGCGGGAGCTACCGCGGCGGGGGTGCGAGCCAGGCGGCAGAGGTGGTCGCCAGCGCCATCCTCGTTAAATGATTCGCCATCCTCCTCGGATGGGCCACTCTCCTCTGACGCCGGTGCAGAGGAGGTATCGGAACTGCGCTGGGCGCAGGTGCATTGCCCGCCGGCGTGGTCGCCGTGCTCGCAATGATAATAATTATTATTATGCATAACATAACCTCCTTGGGGCTCTGAGTGTACCTGTCCGGTCGAGTTTGCGGCAGGGTGCGGCCTGTGATGCGGAGCATGTACGACGACGCCTATGCGGCCACGTGCATAATACGCAGTGACATGAGCCAAGAGACAAGCACCCGGGCACTCATTCCGCAAAGGGAATCGGTGCCCGGGTGCATTGCAATGAGGTGAAATATGCCGGCGCAGGCTCCTATTGCATCGTGATATTTACTCCGCAGGAGTCCATGATGAGGATGAAGTTGAGGAGATCGTTCATGAACTTGGGGTCCTCAATTTCGCTGCCGGCCGTGATATCGCCCTTGCTGGCACGCTCGAGGACATCAATGAACTGGTCGGATAGCTTGCCTTGCGCGGCATTGCCGATGCAGGCACCGGCGTCATCGCGTTCGGGTTTACCGAAGGCCTCAGTGAAAGTCGGATCCTTAAGGAAGGAATCGAAGAGGGCCCCGATTTTTTCCGGCGGATAGGTGTAGGTCAGCCCATCCTCGCCATCTTTGCCCGCTGAGTCACCCGAATTGCCGGAGGGCGCGGGTGCGGGAGTTGTGGGCGAATCGAAAATGGGGGCCTTGCTGGTTTCCGGTGCGGCGGTGCCGTCCGGCGTGGCGGGGGCGCTGATCGAAGGAGCCGAGCTGGGATCGGGCTGCACATCATCGCTGGCCTTATCTCGGTTGAGGAAGAAAATGAGGCCAACAACCAGCGCGATCAGCGCCACTACGCCGACCCCAATTCCAACAAAAAGCCCGGTTTTGCTCTGCTTGGGCTGTTGGCCGTAGCCGGCCGGGTAACCGCCGCGCGGGCCGTTCGGGCCGCCGGCGCCGGGGTACTGATTGCCCGGACCACCCGGACCACCCGGACCACCCGGACCACCCGGCGCGCCCGGGTAGCCGGGAGCGCCGTATTGACCGCCCTGGCCGGCTCCGTATTGCCCGCCGGGGTAACCCGGACCGCCGTACTGGCCAGCCGGGCCGGAGCCATACTGCGGGGCCTGACCCGGATAATTGCCTTGCTGCGGGTAGGTACCGGGACCGCCCGGGTAGCTGGGCGCGCCGTATTGACCGGGCTGGCTTCCCTGCCCGCCACCATACTGGCCCGGACCGGGGTAGGCGCCGCTGTGAGCGGCGTAAGCCTGGGTGGGATAGTCGCCCGAAGGTGAGGTGGGCGTGGAAAAAGCTTGGGTGGGCGCACTGGTGATATCGGGTGCGCCGGTGATATCTGGAGTGTTTCCTGTGCCGGGAGCGGAGGCGGCTTCGGGCGAACTGCTCGCGCCGGGGGTGGTGTTCTCGGAGCCGTGTGGAGGGAAAGCTCGGGTGGGTTCGCCGCCCTGCGGCGAACGGGGTGCGTCTTCGTTGCTCACGATAAATCCTAACGATGCGCGGGAGCGGTGCGCGGTAACCCCGCGCGATAAACGCGCACGGTAACCGGCGAAAACGCCCCCGATGTGACAGGTGCCTGGTCACCTTCCGCACGCCACCGGACACACCGGAACGTTCGGCTACACGGGCCAAGCCACATTCATTCAATCAGAGGGCAGCCGGGAGCGGCAAGCAAATTTCGCGTTCGCCAAGCTCAGTGCCTTTCGGCCAGCAGAGAAACAACTGCTCGTTCCGCTCGTTCCGCTAGTTCTGCTACTTCGCCGCGCCTGTAGCCGCCGTAGCCGCCGTAGCCGCCGTAGCCGCCGCGCCCGTAGCCGCCGCGCGCCGCTCCGCCGTGGCCTTCTTGCGCAGTTCGGCCTGGGTGCGCTGCGCGGCCCGCTGCTCCGCGCTTTGCCACAGCCGGGCCGGCTCTCCGAAGTGCAATCCTAAGAACCACCACAGTGCCTCAATAAGCGCCGCCCCGATCAGCCCCACCAGGGTGCCCAGGGCCATAGCCCCGGAATTGGAGGAATCCAGCATGAAGATGCGCTGCGTGAACGGCCAGAGGAAAATCACCCCGTAGCCCACCAGCGGCAGCAAAATCAGCAGAATCTTCCACCAAACATAGGGCCGGGCCACCACCACGAGCACCCACGAGGAGGCAATAATCATCGTCAGAAGCGTCGCGGTGGAAACCTGAGTCGCATACGCCGAGCTAGCTGCGCCGTCGTACAACATCACGTAGGTAATAAAGGTCGCGACCCCCACAACCAGGCCCGCCGGGAAACCGAAACGCATGACGCGCTGCACGAAACCGGGGCGGGCGGCGTCGTTATTCGGCGGTAGGGAGAGGAGGAACGCCGGGATGCCGATGGTGAACCAGCCGGTGATCGTCACGTGAATCGGCACGAAGGGGTAGGGCAGCGCGAACAGCAGCACCGCGATGGCGAGCACCGCCGAATACACCGTTTTGGTGAGGAAAAGCCGGGCCACGCGTTCGATATTCCCCACCACGCGCCGGCCTTCGCCTACCACGTGCGGCAGCGACGCGAATTTATCGTCGAGCAGCACAATCTTCGCGACCGAGCGGGTGGCGGAGGTGCCCGAACCCATGCCGATGCCCAGGTCGGCGTCCTTGAGGGCGAGCACGTCATTGACGCCGTCGCCCGTCATCGCGACGGTGTGTCCCGCCCCGCGCAGTGCCGCCACCATGGCGCGCTTCTGATCCGGGGTCACCCGCCCGAACACCGCATTGTCGTTAATCGTTTCCGCGAAGCTCGCTTCCGGGATGGTGCGGGCATCCACGGGGGTGCCGACGTCGACGCCGAGCTGCGTGGTCACCGCCCCGACCGCCGCGGCATTATCACCGGAGATCACCTTGACCGCCACGCCCTGGGAATCGAAGTAGCGCAGGGTATCGGAGGCATCCGGGCGGATTTTTTGGTCGAGGAGAATAAAGGCGAGCGGCTCGATGTTACCGGGCGCGGTCGCGGCCGTGACGGGCGTATCACTGCGGGCCAGGAGCAATACGCGCTGGCCGGTGGCAGCGATGGCGGCGCCCGCCTGGCCGGCCGGACTCGCCAGGTCAAGGAGCACATCCGGGGCACCCATAATCCAATGCTGGCCATTGGTGAAACTCACCCCGGACCACTTCTTTGCCGAGGTGAAAGGCTGGCGCTCGGCCACATCCCACGGCTGGGCCGGTGCGCCGAGGGCTTCCTTAATGGCCTCCATCGAGGAGTTCGGGGCCGGATCGGCCGCCCCCAGCTGGGCCAAGGCTTCCCGTGCGGTGGCCTGAGCGCGCGCGGCGGGAGTGGCGGCGTCGTGCTGCACCGCGGTGGCGCCGGAACCGGAGCCGCTGTGCGAAGCCGTGCTGCCGGAACTGAACCCGCTGTGCGAATCCGCGCCGGGCACCAACTCGAGCCCCGCGAAACGCAAGGTATTTTCGGTGAGGGTGCCGGTTTTGTCCACGGCCACGGTATCCACGCGCGCGAGGCCTTCGATGGCGGGCAGCTCGTTGACCAGCACGTTCAGGCGGCCGAGCCGGATCACCCCCAGCGCGAAAGCGGTCGAGGTGATGAGCACCAGTCCTTCGGGGATCATCGGCACCAGCGCGCCGGTTACGGAAAGCACGATATCGCGCCACTGCGCGCCGAGGGCCGCCCAATCCAGACCTACCACGCGGATCTGCCCCCAGATGGTCAGCAGCCCGACCGGCACCAGCACCCAGGTGATGGCTTTGAGGATGCGGTCGATCCCGTTTTGCAGCTGGGAATCGACGAGCGAGAATTTCGAGGCGGCGGAGGTGAGCTTGGCGGCGTAGGCGTCGGCGCCCACGCGGGTGGCGCGGTAGCTACCCGAGCCGGAGGACACGAAGGAACCGGACATCATCGCGGCGCCGGGTTCCTTGTGGATGGAATCAGATTCGCCGGTGAGGAGGGATTCATCGACCTCGAGGTAGTCAGCTTCGGTGACGACGCCGTCCACCACGATCTGCTCGCCGGCGGCGACCACGATAATATCGCCCAGCACCACCTCCTCGCGGGCGATCTCGCGCACCTCGCCGTCGCGGCGCACCCGCGGATGCGCCTCACCGATAACGGCCAGGGAATCGAGGGTGTGCTTGGCGCGCAGCTCCTGAATAATCCCGATAATCGAGTTCGCGATAATGAGCAGGCCGAAGGCGCTATTGATCCACGATCCAGTGAGGATCACGGCAATGAACAGCACACCGAGCATGAAATTAATGCGGGTGAAAACGTTATCGCGCACAATTTGCGCGGCCGAGCGCCCCGAGCGGTCGGGGAGGGTATTCGCTTTGCCGTCCGCGGCGAGCTGGGCGGCCTGTGCGGCGCTCAGCCCGCGGGCCGGGTCGCTGGCGGGTACGTGCTCGTTGCCGGTGGTGGGGTCGGTGGCGGAGTCGGTCAGGGCGAGGGACTCGGGTTCCCGCTGCGCGCCCGGGGCGGGCGCGTGACCGGGAGCGAGCGAGTCAAGGTCCCGCTGCGCGGGTGCGGCGTCGTTCATAAAAACTGATTCTAGGCAAGGAAGCTGGACGGCGGGTGAAGATTTCTTGGGCACGGGGCGCAACGGGGCGCAACGGGGCGCAACGGGGCGTGCGGCGCGGGCACGGGCGCGGAACGGCGCGGGCACGGGCACGGGGCGCGGAACGGTGCGGGTGCGCCAGGCTGCGGCGCCCGTCACACTTACGCGCCGTGTGGCGGTAGCATGAGGTATGGCACGAAAAAATCTTTTCCGCAGCGTCGCGGGAATCTGCGCGGTTGCGGCCCTTGCTTCTTGTACTAGTACGACGACGCCGCCACCGGCGCCCAGCACCCCGGCAGTGCCGGTCGGTTCGGCAAGCTCGACTCCGGCGCCTAGCACGGCAAGTTCACCAGGCGCCGCGCAATCGGTTGCGCCACCCACTGCACCCGGTGCGGCTGGCGGGCAAGGCACGGAATCTGCAGCGGAGGACTCGGTCGCGGCGGAGGCTCTGCGGGCGGTAGATAACCTCACCGAGTTCGAGGTTCGGGTGCTGCGCACCAATAACCGTTTGGGGTTGGATGATTGGGCGTCGCGATTCAGCGTAAATGAGCTGGCGCAGCGGTATGACGGGGATAAGGTGCTGGAGTACACCATTAACGGGCAGCCTCCCAATAAGGCGAGCCTGGCACCGCTCTCGAAGGACGATATGCGCTTGCTGATTCGCAGTGCCGATTACGGTCCGGAAAATGAACGCGGGGTCGTTTCGGGGAGTTTGCGTGCGGGAACGCAGCTCCCTTCGCTGGGCACCCAACTGCTGGATACCTGCGCGCAAGATGGGACGTGGTTCATTACCGCGGGAAGCGTGGGTTACAACCGGCGCACCGGGGTGATCGAGTACGTGGATTACATGGTGGAAACCCCCGATTTCAATTCGCAAGGCACGCTTCGGGATGCCAGCGCCGGGGAAGAAAAGTCGCAGTGCCGTTCGGTGTGGGACTTCCGCTCTGTCAACGGCACGGTGCTGGACAAGCCGCCGGCGAGCTAGAGGGCGGCGTCGTTGAAAATACCGCAGCCGATGCGGCGGAGGAGCGGTATGTGTTTTCCCGACTGTACTGCATGTGTAACACAATCGCAGTACAGCTGTGACAACACATAGGGCCTCCGCTGGGGCCCGTGTGACTCCTGGGACGGCTGGGACGGATGGGGAGCCCAGCACTTTTACAGCTGAACGGCTTTTATACCTGCGTGAACGGCTCGCAGAGGGTATACGTCGTGGTTTTTACGCCCTGCCCTCCCGATTGTCACAGGTCACACTGCGAATCGCACTCTGAGACGTTTAATAGTGTTCCCTCGATTTTCAATGTCTGAGGGCTATTTTGGCTGCTAATTTTAATTCAGACTGTCAAAACTGTCCTGAGCCTATTAAAATCCGTACGCAGACTGTGAAAAATCGTATCAGACTATCAATTAAGACTGCGAAATTATGAGTCTAACTATAAGTCTGGCGTCCGCACTTTCAGTCTGCGCGCATTCCCTTAGCTAGCAAGTGGCGAGTCGTTCGCGCACCATTCGATAAGTATTGACCCACTACCCGAGCCGTCGCTACATTTACTTATGTAACCGGGGCTACATCCACACTCAAAGGAGGCCGTCGTTCCGATGACGCTGTGATCTCCACTCAGCCCAGCTGAGACGCCCGCACCACCCGCCGCGTCCAAGGAGATCACTATGCCTGCCCTCATTCTTGACGATATTTCATTTTCATATACTGCGCGTCCGCTCCTCGACCGCATTACTCTGTGCCTGACAGCCACCGACCGCGCCGTCCTCATCGGCCCAAACGGCTGCGGCAAAACCACCCTGCTGCGTATCGCCGCAGGTCACCTCAGCCCCGAGCGCGGCACGGTCACCCGCACAAACGCCAGCGCCATCCCGTGGAACCCTGTGCCGAACGACGACGCCGCCGCGACCGTCGCGCACTTTCTTGAAAGCGCCTTCGCACCCGCGCGGGAACTACTCGCCCGCTTCGAAACGCTCAGCGCGCAGCTGGGGGAGGGGCGCCCGGTCGCGGCCGAATACGACCGGCTCCTCACCGAGGTCACACGCCTGGATCTGTGGTCACTTGAGGAAAAGGTCGACGACGCTCTTGCGGGTTTGGGCCTGGCTATGTTGACCGGGAGCGGGCGCTCGCGGAAGTTGGCCACGCTCTCACCGGGCCAACGCGCGCGGCTGAATCTGGCTGTCACCCTGGTTGCCCGCCCGCAGGTGCTTATTGTGGACGAACCAACCAATCATCTCGATGCGGAGGCGAGCTCATTTCTTGCCCACGTGCTGCGTTCCTGGCCCGGCCCGGTGTTGCTGGCCAGCCACGACCGCGCTTTTATTGAGGATGTCGCCACCCTCATCGTGGATATGGACGTGCATGTGTGGGCGCAGCTAGCTCGCGCTGAAGGTGGTGGTGAGATGCGCGGGGTGTGGGAGTGCCGCGGTACCTACACGGATTATCTTGCGGCCAAGCGTGATGCTGAGCAGCGCTACCGGGCGCTCTACCTGGCCCAACAAGAAGAAAAGGCGCAGATGCGTGCGCATCGCCAGGCTTCCGGTGGTATTGCCCGCGGTGGGGCGCGCCTGGCAAGTGCGGAGGGCAAGGCGAAAAAGTTCTTCGCGGACCGCGCCCAAAGCACGGCTACCCGCCGCACCCGCCACGACGACCGCAAACTCGAAGCCCTTACCGCACGGGAGGTTCGCAAACCCCGTAGTTACACCTCTACTTTTCCGAAGTATGCCGGCGCGACCTGGCCGCAATCACCCTCGGCCCACCCAACCGCCGGCCTCGCAGTGTCTGCACGCGCGGCGGCAGTGCCCGGCCGCCTCGTCCCGGTGACGTTCGACCTTGCCCACGGCGAGCATCTGCTCGTGACCGGCGCCAATGGCAGCGGCAAATCCACTCTCCTCACCTGGATAGCCACCGGCACCCCGCCGCCAGCCGCGGCTCCGCTCGACTCTCTGCACCTCAGCGCGCCTGCTACCGCTGCGCCGCCCGCGGCCACCGCGCAGCACGCCACAGTCCAGCCTTCCGGCACTCTCTCTTGCGCCGACCCGCTCGCTTTCGTCCCGCAACGCCTCCCGCGCTGCGGTGATCCCGGCTTCACTCCCGAGGTCTGGAATTTAGGTGTTGGTGAGCTCGGTACGGGCATCCTGCACCCGTCCATGTGGGCAACCCCGATACCTCAGCTTTCGGCAGGTAATCAGCGCCGCGCCCAGCTTGCCCTCGCTCTCGCGGCCCAGCCCGCCGTCCTCGTCATCGACGAACCCACGAATTACCTCGACCTGGCTGCCATGCATGCCCTCGAAGAATCCCTGGCTCGCTGGCCGGGCACGATCATCCTCGCCACCCACGACCGCTGGCTTATCACCTACTGGCCCGGCCCGCGGCTGTGCCTCACAACCTTAGACAGTAGTAGTATGTACGTACAATGTAAGTCTGTTGGACTCACTTGAGGAAGGTGTTCATGGCGGCTTCAACATCTACAAGGATCAATTTCCGCACGGATGCGCGTACCAAGCAAGAGGCAGAAAGGCTCTTTGATGAGCTAGGTATTGATATGTCTACCGCACTGAACATGTTTCTCAAGCAGGCTGTGCGTGAGCAAGCACTTCCGATCCGTCCTGCGTTGTCATATATCCCTAACGAAACGACTCGACGCGCAATTGCGCATGCAGAGGAGATCATGAAAGGGAATATCCCCGAAGATGGTGCGGTATTCGACGATACTGAAGAAGCCATTAAGTTTTTGGATAGCTTGGTATGAGGGTCATCTTTGATAGTCAGTTTCAGAATGATCTCACACGTGTAGTGCGGCAGCAGCCACACATTCTGGAGGAAGTACGTGAGCTGGTTGCGGCCGTTAGGGAAGCGGGTGAGATTCCACCGGGATATAACCCACATGCGCTTACTAAAGCGCGAGGAACATACACGGGTTATTTCGGGCTTCACCTCCAAGAAGGAAAGTTTGACGTCATCGTTATCTATCGGCATCACCGCTCGGAATCCGTTATTCGTTTTGTTCGTATTGGATCGCACAAAGATATTTTTCAAGGCAGAGCAATTTAGGTTTTTCAAGTGGGCGTTGCGGAGAGGGCTTATTAATCTCTCAAGGCGGGAGCGGGAGCTAACGGCACGCCATCATTAGCAACTATTTTGTCTATTAGACCAAGGACCGGCCCTGGGCTCCCGCCGAAGCGGGCAGCGGAACCGGTCATGTTGCCCTAAGCGTGACAAGAAATAACGCTGAGTGAAAGATCGCGGCATATTTCACCGTCACGCTAGCCGGCGGTGTGCTCATCTTTCTCGGAGTGGCGATTTCTCTTTGTTCTCTTTGAATCTTGCATAGGTTCCATCGCACTCCCGTCGCTGCGCCGCTCTCTAATTCGGCATCGGCTTATCAATCACCCGCCCGTTGGCCGCGGTAAAGTCCCACACGACGTTGCAGGACGGCACTTCCTCCCGTGTTGACCCATCGGGCTGACGCGCCGCAATGGTGGCGCCCGGCTTCTTCATGGTGAAGTCGAAAGACTCAATCACATCGGTGTTCCGGTTGTATGCGACCCAACCCCGCGTGATAATCCACCCGTCGCCGTCCGAGCACCCCTCGAGGAGGCGAGTATCGGCTGCCGGCACCGCGGTTCCCTCGCGCACGCTCCCGTTGGATTCGCCCCTCTCGCCCGCCGGCCCAAAAGTGGCGTGCTCAATCAGGAAGCGCATATCGCTTTTCAGAACTGGGCCGCCGTCAGCGTCGTCCGGCACCCGGGTATGCACGGTATAGTCACTCGTTTCCTCACCCGAGTAGGTCACCGTAATGCGCCGTTCGCCCGTATAATAGCTGGCTTTCGGGTTCCCTTTTTCGTTGTCCCAGTGGATAATTCCCATGTCCGCGGTGGTGAGTTTGTCGACGAACTCCAGCGCCTCGCGGGCAATTACCTCGCTGGAGGCTTCGCTGCCCATGCTCTGCCCCGCCGCCGAGACGCTCGGGCTTGCAGAGTTCGCCGCGCTGCCCGCCTCTTCCTTCAAGGCCGACGACGCCGCGTCGGTCTCGCTCCGCGATCCCGCCGCGGGGCCCTGGCCACTCGCCGTGCACGCTCCGAGCAAGCACACCACACATATCCCCGCCACGCTGCGGGCCACATTCTTCCATGCCATGCTTCATCCTACCGCTGCGATGGGCCACCCAGATTCCAAATACTTAGCATAACTGTGTCCAATGCTGATAATCTAAATTGAGCCGTTCAGCAAAGGGGAGTGACTGACGTGAATGTAATGCCGAGTTTCTACGCGGGACGCTTTGATTCCTCGTTCGCAGGCGGCGTGAGGTGGTTTGATCAAAAAGTCACGTTTGGCAATATAGCCGAGGTGGCGAACGCGGTTTTGTCAACGGTAACTTTGGGAAAATTAGACGATTTTACCCGAAAAGATATTCAAAATTCGGCCTCATTCAATAATGCAATTCAGCGCGATTATGGAAAACCTTCTCTCACGGATGAGAGCGCCGCTAATGAATATGATAAATTTATAAGTCAAAATCTAAACGTGTTGGCATATTCAGGAATTTTATCTTCTGCGACGAAAAACGGTAAAAAGCGTATTTATAAAATTAGGGACCGTGAGATGCTTGAGCGAATTGCCGGGAATGAAAAGGAATCTCGTGAGTTTCTAATTGAGTACATCGAGTGGGTTCTTAAACAATTCGGCTGGTGGTCTCACGTTAAGCGGTATATCGAGAGCGAACATTCTCAAACTGATATGGATCATCTTAAGGACGCCTTTACGAATCTTGCTATTGACACGATGAAGCTAGGTTCGAGGGGGTCGGCACGGCCCGAGGTGGAGGCTGGGAGGATTTTCAATAAGGTAATCAACCTAGTTGCGTATGCCAACCTAGTTCCAGGAATCGAACGTGGTCGGGTTATGAAGACACCTCCGAGCACATTTGAACTAAGTTATAATCGCCCGAATTGGCGCGACATTGCTTCTAAAAAACCTAAACGTATGACTAGAAAAGCATACGAAGAACAACTTGAGCAAGCTGCGGCTTCGAGTATTGTTGAGAGTGTTATGACATCAGCCATGCGGAAAGTGAAAAATTATCAGCAGGGAGTATCGGAAGTTCCAGACTCGACAGGGGTTAAAGCAACCCATATACACCATATGTTCCCGAAGCATGCATTCCCCGACCTTGCCGATATGTTAGAGAATTTAATTGCGCTAACTCCGGGGCAGCACCTTGGCATTGCGCATCCTGACGGCAATACGCAGAAAATCGATCTTGTTTTCCAGAGAACTTGCCTCAACCAGAAGTTGGAATCAATCAAAAAAAGTATTGACGCGGACGAAGATATATACTCATATGAAAACTTCGCTACGGTCCTCCAAATTGGCTGGGGAATTGATAGAGTTGAACCAACTTATTCTTCCTTGCGCCAGGCAATCGTTGAGCATTTAGCGTAAATTTACGAGAATTAGTTGGTTGTATCTTCCACTTTTGGAACGGCCCACCAATACGCCAGGCAGCTGTCGATATTGATCGATCTCGTCGAGTAGTTGCATGCAATTCGATAAAAAGATTCGAATTGTTTCGTACCTGCGAAGGCGACGAACGCAGAGCTTTCCTTGCTTGTTAAATCTCCGTATAGTACGGCGCAACTTCCTTCAGGAACGGAATGCCGAATTTTCTCAATTTTAACAGCACGTGGTTTGTAGGATAAATTAGGGGCAAGGAATTTTGAGGATCCGGGTAGGGATGTAACACTAGCTATAACTGATTCTGCAATTTCGGTCGGAACCAAGTAATCGCGTGCATCTGTGACAATTGTCCCGTTTGACTTGAGATTTCGACCGCGGATAACGCGCACTCCTTCCGGTGAGGCCATTTTGCGGCTCACTTTTCGATCCCGCCACACTTTCAGTTTTCCTACATTGACACGGGAAAGTTGTGCGTCGAATTCTTCAGTGCGGTATATTACCCAAGTCGGAAAAGTGTCGTCGAAGATATAATTAGAATCCACGAAATGAACTTGCTTTAGGGGCCATGACTTAACTTCGGTTACATCATTAGTGGGGGAATTGCTTCGATTGTCGTTGACTATGATTCCAATGGTCTCTACTTTTACATCAGGGAATGTATGCTCTCCAAAATCTAGAAGGTTGTTGATGGTTGCAACGCGCATGATCGATGATCGTACGTCGCTATAATATGCAGCATGGAGAAGCGCCTTTGGCATTACGAACGCGACCAAAGACGCTTCGCTCATCCCTTTTTTAAGGAAGCGAACCGATAGTTCGCTATCTTTATTCCAGTTATTATTCGTATCTTTTGGACGTCGTCCAAAAGGAGGGTTGCCAAGTATGAGATGGTAACGCTCTTTCGTGGAGTATGAAAGGTAATTCACATGTTTTACATCTATCTTTTGGAGGTTTGAGTGACCGGTTAATGTGTCTCGGAGGTAATCGGCCATTTCTTTCTCGATCTCGATAGCCGTGACCGATATTTTATTAAACGCGGCAAAAGAATTTAATACCGCTATAAATACACCGCTCCCAGCTGAAGGTTCCAGAACGTGAAATGTGTCTTTGGGATTAAGATTTACTTGTTCTAGTGCACGTTTCGTGATTGCGAAAGCCACTAGGGGCTCGGTGTAATACGCCGCATAAGTTTTTTTGCGAGATAATGGAACATTGTAATACGCTCTTTTCTGACTTTCTGTAGTCCAGTCTGAAGAATTTGAGCGGCATGGTCTCGCCGCGGAGAATCGCAAGTGTTGAGTTAAGTGAATGCGCACATGTTGGGCGACTGACTGTGTAACCGGTACGGGGACGGCTTCGCCAAGGCATTGCCTGATGTTTACCGCATGTGTTCGTAAACGAGAATTGTCACGGAGTTTCGAATCTTTTTCTTGATCTTCATACCAAATAAAGTCGTCTCGTACACCCATCATGCGCATGAGTTCCCTAATGCTAAATACGCGATCATCTACCGGGTGGATGGTGTTTTGGCTGGCGAGAATATCGTTTCGCGTGTGGACGCACGGAGGAACCGAGCTCCACGGTACCCGCCTGTATTTATCTCCATTTTTTCTTACATTTGGAACGATTTTGCCGTCGACCAAACGGTGAGGCCGTTTCATCGGGTCGATGTTATCAAACGCAGATTCCCCTTCTTTGAGGTCGCGGATCCAGTTTCGCATACGCTTTTCGTAAGGGCGAAAAGAGTGCAGGATGTCGGAGCTTGAGCATTCTCCCATTACGTTTAAGGGCTGTAGGTCCCCGATTAAGTCACGCAGAGGTATTGCTGTTTTCTTATCTGGAAATAGGTCCAAAGGAGTAACCCAGGTTACATCGTTTCTTACGCCGATTGTGAGTGAGCGTTTCCTGCTGGAGGGTGAGCCGAAATCACTCAACTGTAGCACTCGTGAGTAGTATTCGTAGTTCGCCCCGAGCTCTTTATTTATCTCTTCCCCAATGGGCCGATTGTGGCCGTCTAAGCCGGTGCATGTGGTTTTCATGAAAGCTGGAACGTTTTCAAATAGAAAAACGAGCGGACGGACCCGTCTGATCATTTCTATGGAACGTACAACGAGCGAATTGCGCCTGAGTTCATCGCCCTTTTTGTGATTAGCCACCGACATGCCCTGGCAGGGGGGGGTGGCCATGATTACGGTGATTGGCTGCCGGTGTTCCTTTTCGTAGTCTTCTGCTAGTTTTAGGACTGAGTTAAAAGGGCCTGGGAGAAGTAAATCACCGCAGATGAGACGATGCGGTTCTGCAATATCGTTTATGCGTTGAACTTCAATTCGTCGGGAGATGAGTTCGGCTGATGCAACACAGAAAAAACCCTCGTCGTGGAATCCTAAGTCGCCGATACCGCCAGAACTGAAAAGGCTTATGTACGAGTTTGAGGGTTCTACCGAGTTCATAGGAGTCATTCTATAGGAGATGAAGGAAAAAATGAAAGAACTCATGCAGAATGTCCTTCATAGATGTTCGCGCACGTCAGTCAAATTTACCGCAGTTTCATTCGCTGCTCCGACTGCGGAGACTTACGCAGATTGATGCTTCTATGTGTTGTCAGGAGGTAAGTGTGGTTTTCTCGGCCCACATATGCTTGATCAAGGGACGAGACGCCAGCTGTCAAGCGCAAGTTAAATCTGCATGCTTAGCGCAATACGAATCGCACTCCTAACGCAAGGAAAAATGCACACCCGGCACAACCAAAACTGCACACCCTCACCGAACAGGCAATCTCGCTCGGCACCCAAGCGTCTCTACCGTGACCACCACTCAAAGCGCGCCACAGATCTGCCGGCGCTGTCCTGTACCTAGCGGGCCAATACAGGGCCGTGCAGGCGTAAATCACGGGGCTGGGAACCTCCAATTCTTCTCGGTTGGACTACGCTCAATCTCCTCTAACAGCGGCTCGGGTGTGTCCAGGCGTGGTGTTGGTCAAAGGCTCGGTTGATGATCTCGATGCAGATGGGGCATTCCAGGATAGAGAACATGGTGCCGTAGCGGTCTCTAACGGTGTTGGGTATGTGAAACATTGATATTGTAAGAGATATAGAGAGCACGCAGTTGGTACAAGACCGACTTGAACCGTTCAACTATATTTGTGGCGACACGAGAGGGGCTCGCATGACGGCCTATGAGGACGTGGTGGATTGGGCATCGGAGATACCGTGGTGGCAACAGAGGATTTTAGCTCGGATTGATGCCGGAGAGGTGCTTGATGAGCGTGATTATGAGGAAATTGCGCGGGAGTTGGTTGATGAAGAGTTTGATCCGTCGCAGAGTGATGAAGAGTTTGATCCGTCACAGAGTAACGGGTGGTTACCGGAGTACGCAGGTCGAAAAGAGATAATCGATGAGTCGGTCCGCTTAGTCGCAGTGCGATATCTCAAAAACGTTAACCGTCTCGCCCCTAACCAAGAGCTCACATTTGAGCCGGACGGTCTTACGGTCATATTTGGAAATAATGGTAGTGGGAAGTCTGGTTATGCTCGAGTGATTCGGTCAATGGTTCGAGCACGATACCGCACTGAGATTTTGCCGAATGTGTTTGACGAGGACTCGGGGCCGCAGTCAGGCCAGGTGGTATTCATGGTCGGCACGGCCGAGCGTGAGGCACAGCTCGGCCAACAACCTGACCGTGACCTTGCCCGTGTAGCTTTTTACGATGCGCGCTGTGGAGATACCTATTTGACTTCTGAAGCTAAAATTTCGTACCGCCCTAGGGCGGTGCAACTATTGGAAGAACTCGCATCTGTTTGTTCGGGTGTACGCCGGGTTATTGACAAATGGAGGCGAGAAGTAAGGAGCCCGGGCTTGCTGCCTCAAGTGAATGCACAAAGCGCTGGAGCAAAGTTCCTCAATGAGCTTTCGGCCGATACGGGTATTGATGAAATCAAAACAGTGACTTTGTGCCCGGCTGATATTACCGAGCAGCTTGAGAAACAAGCGGACAACGTTGTCCAGATACGTGCGAGTAATCCCGGCTCGGAGAAACGTCGCCTAAGTGAAGAGGCTGATGCTTTCAAAATACTCTCTGATCATTTGGACATGCTCAATCAGCAAGTTGGTGAAAAAGCTCAAACGGAGCTAGAGAAGCTAGTAGAGCAACTTACGACTGCGCAGAAAGCTTCCGATCTTGCGTCTTGTGGAACTTTCGCCGATGAACCATTGCCTGAAGTTGGCTCTGATGTATGGAAAGCACTATGGCGAGCTGCGGAATCTTACTCGAAGCTCGTCTATCCTGATCATGAATTCCCGCATACTGGCGAGGGGGCAGTTTGTGTTTTATGTCAGCAGCCACTTGGTGTTGACGCTACTGATCGGTTCGAAAGATTCCAAAGGTTTGTTATTGATGCGGCGGCACTAAAACTGGACGAGTCGCAGCGGCAAATTAATAGCTTTTACGAGTGTCTTGAGGAAGTGAATTTCGAACCTCCTGACGTGTCCAGGGCTATTGTGACGCTGAAGCAGGATAAAGAGTTTGATCAGGGGTCATTCAGTATGATTTTGGAGGCATTAAAAGAACGAAAATCTGCGTTGTTTAAAGGGGAAAAATCAGAATCCGTCGATGTTATGACCACGGTTACCTCTTTGCGTGAAAAGGCTGAGCTGCGTCGTCAACGAGCTGACAACCTTGATGTTGAGGGTTTTAAAAAACTACTGGGCGAGGCGGAGGCCGAGGAACAACGTTTGCGTGATCAGATAGCGATGCGTGATGGGCGTGATCTCATTGAGCAGGAAGTTGCGAGGCTGAGGAGAGCTGCTGCCCTCGAGAAGAAGTATCCGGAGACTAGCACTCGGTCGATCACCGATAAGGTAGCTCAATTAACTCGCGCGTATGTGACTAAAGAAGTAAGTGAGTGCTTCGTTAGGGAGGCTGCTAGGTTCGGCATTGAACAAGTGGCTTTCACGACCAGGGGGCATGAAGGCGTTCTGCTCCATAAACCGGTTTTTGTGAACGCTCGCAAAGATTCGAAGCTAGAGAACGTTCTCTCCGAAGGGGAACAGACGGCGCTGGGTTTCGCGGGTTTCCTCACTGAGGCACACTTTGACATAAGTAAATCGGCATTAGTCTTCGACGATCCCGTTTCTTCTCTCGATCACATGAATCGTGAGTTGGTTGCCGAGGCAATTGTTGAGTTGGCTAGAGACCGACAAGTGATTGTGTTTACTCATGACATCGCATTCACCGCGTGTCTTTATAAAGCTGCTGGTGAATTAAAGGTTCCGTTTGGTACGCGAGGTGTCGAACGGCGACGGAAAATGGGGCCGGGGTATACGACGGACCACCATCCTTGGTCTGCAAAAAACGCGGGTCAACGCATAAATACGTTGCGACAGGAGATCGCTCGCTTACGTGAAATTGAGGAGGGTATGCAACAAAGCGAGTATTTGCGTGAAGTCGAGAGCATCGCCGGGCATATGTCTCAGACGTGGGAGCGAATTATTAGCCAAGTCATAGCTGAGCCTTTGGTGGACTACAGGTCTTTAGAAGTTCGGGTTAGAAATCTGAGACTTGTCGGCAGAATAACGGAGGCGGATGTGGAAAATTATGATAATTCCTATAGTCGCATCTCTAAATGGGCGTCGCGCCACGACCCGCATCCAGAATTAAACTATGTTGCACCAACTGTTGACGAGTTGAGTGCCGAGATTGACGTGATGGCAGATTGGTTGAAGAGGTTGAAGAAGTATCAGTCCTAGGCTGTTGCTCGTCTAGGAGGAAAACTTTGTGTAATAGTTAGGTACTCTTACTAGTCGGATGCCGCTGAGCTAAGTAGGTGCTGAAGAAGACCGCGAAGGCGAGGAGCCAGAGCCAGGCTAGGGCGGAGTACCAGTTGAGGCCGCCGAAGAGCCTGATACGGGGCAACTCGGTCGCGATGATGAACGAGAGGCCGAAGAACGCACCGTAGACGGCATCCAAGGCATAACCCCACGGGCTCCGCACGCCACGCGCCCGGCGCAGCGCTGCCGCAGCCTTGGTGAGGAGCACGCTCACCGCAAAGTAAACGAGGGTGGAAGTCCAGAACATCCACATCTCCACCTCTGGATTGCCAGTGGCCCAGAACAGCAGCATCGCCGCGGCCAGCCCGGAGACGATCACGATGAGTAGCGTGGCGCCCTTGCGATAGCGGTACGCCCTCTCGGCGGATTTCGCACGGTTCTTGGATGCGTGTGCGAAGCCTGCGGTTGCTTGCGCAGAATCGGCTGGCGATTGCGTGGGATCTGCGGGTACCTGCCCAGATTCTTGTGTGGCGTCCTCGTTCATAGGATAATTATGACCGATATTCAACGGCGAGGGGAACGCTCTATGGCAGACGCACCACAGCACAGGCAGCTGGATAAAAGAGTTCTCGCCGGCAAGATCACTAGCTGGGCGATCATCCTCGTGGTGGGCCTCGGGCTTGCGCTTGTGGTGGTTAGCGTTGCTGGCCGGCATTCCTTCCCGCTATGGAGCTTCGTCGTCGTACTTATTCTTTTTAGCATCGCCAGTTATTGGATGACGCGCGCGGTGGGGCAAACGCCGCGGCGCCTCGGGTACTTCCTCGACGCCGGCTACGGAATCATCGCCGGGCTGTCCTTCCTGGTGTTTCAATACGCGTACGAGTCGATTCGGTGGCCGTCGTTCCTGCTGGTGGTGTGGATGCTGGTGACCTCCATGGGGTGCACCGCGTATATCGACAAACGGCATCCGGCCGCGCAACCCGCCCCGGAGGCTTAGCGCTCGCCTAGCGCGCTTTGCGGGCCGCGGCGAGCTCGGTAATACGCGCCTGCAGATGTGCGAGGCGTTCCAGGCTAGCGGCGGGAACAGTCCCCAAATATTCGTGGGCCCACTGATAAAACTGATCGGCCCCGCGCAGGAGGCCGTGCAGGAAAGAGAACGGCTCGGCCGGGTAGCGTTGGCCGCGCAGCTCGAAGATGAGCAGCTGCCCGCTGCGGGAGAGGGAAAAATCCGCGGTTTCCTCGCTGAAATCACCGCGCCCCGCGCCGGTATCGAGACAGCTCTCCACCGCATCCAGCATGCTCTGCCAGAACAGCGCGATATGCGTCCAGGCTTCGCGCGGCATGAGCTGTTGGCCGTTGAGCACCACGGAAATCCAGCCTTCCCCGGCGAACTTGCACGCTTCGTGCTGGCGGCGCCAACATTGGGCGGCTGCGCGCGGTTCGCGCGCGAGGGAGACCACGTAGGAATCCGGCTGGTCGGCTAATTCGCGCGGATCCACGATGGTGGTTTCGCGCAGCACGAAAGTTTCGACGTTGAGATGGCTTGGGACTGGCCACTTTGTTTCGGTCACGCGCCCTCGCTGAACCTCGATATGTGAAGACCGGCCCTGACCCACTCCGCGAGACGGGTGGGCGGGCCGGTACTGGTGAATAAACTCTAGCAATACCGCGGCAAAGGCTCAATGCTGCGGCCAAAGTTCATGAGCGCAAAAGCGCAAGAGCTCTGGATACTACTTCACCCGCAACGCGTAATAGACCGGCTCCGAATCAGGGGTGGCGAAGTCGATACCGATGAATCCATAGCCGGGCACGGCGTCGATGAGGGTGGCACGAACCGACCAGACTGGCTCCTCGCCCTGGTTCAAGTCGAAAGCGAAAGTAACATCACGCGAGTCCGCCCGGTAGCCGGACACCACGATGCCGTTGCCCAGCGGAAGGAAATTTAAACTGGTGCTCGCCACCGGCAGCTCACGCGCCTGCCCGCCAGCCACAAGCGCCGTGGTAGTCCCGGACGTCGCGGATAGATACCCCAGACCACCCGGGGTGCAGGCCGACATCTCCACGTGATAGTTCCCGGAGGTCATCTCCGCGCTCTGGCCCAGCAGCGTTTCCAGAACCTCACGTAGCTGCGCGGTGCTCGCCTGCGGAGCCGCGCAATGAGCTGCCCGCACCCGCACGTTCGAGGGCAAGGCAGACCAGGAGTTCATCTTCCCATCCAGGGTGAATGCCGCATCAACTTCCGGGAAGAACCAGCCGTCCGTCGCTGTGATAACAGGGGTGAAACTGAGCCGGGTATCCGTCGCAACCCCGGAACCGCGCGTACGACCCGCGGCGTCGAAAACCGTCCACTCAATATTTTTGTCGTTGCGCGCAAGATAGAGAACTTCCCCGTTCGGGGTGACGTGGAATTCTCCGTAACTCGCCGGAAGGGTTACCTCCGTGAGCACCGCGCCATCCGTGGGGGAAAGCCAGGAGAAACGTTCCTCACGGCCATCAGCCTCGGAGAGCAGCACCCCCGGCGCGAAGCTCTGCGCCTCCGCACCGCTTTCCCAGATCACGCTGCCATCCGCAGCCGCGCGCAGGGTGGCGGGCACCTCTGAAATATACGAGCTGGCGTAGGGGGTCGTCCACGTATTCGGCGCGCACCACATATTCGCGGTATCCCCCGCCGGGGAACACATAATCGCACCGGGCAGGGTGTAGCGCAGCTGCCCGGTTTCCGTGTCATAAAAACCGGTGGAATCCGCCTCCGCATCGTAGGTCCCGAAGACGTGCCCCGCCGGGATAGCAAAAGTCGAACTAGCGGTTGGGGGCATAGCGCCTTCCGTGCGCACCGCCTGCGCGTCAGCTAAATTCTGCGGAACGGGTGCGTAAGCGGCAAGCGGCTGCGCGCCGGATTCCGGAGCCACGGCCGCGGCGCTGCTATCAGGCCGGCTGTCGGACTCCGCGCCCTGCGCGCTCTCCACCTCGGCCGGCGGCGGATCACTGACCTCATCGTCCATATCCGAGAGGAAGAACCCGGCTGGGAAACACACAAAAACAATAAGAATCCACCAGAAAAGAGCGTGATCCTTCTTTTTCTTGGGCGCTTCAGGCGGCGGTGCCGTATTGACCCGCGTTGCACCGGCGGGCTGCTGCGCATTCGCGCTCGCGGGATAAGGGAGCGGCGGGACGGTTGGGAACAGCTGCGCCGAACTCGCGTAACCCCGGCCGGCTTCCCGTTGGACGCGCGCGCGTTCCTCCGCGTGCGCGCGTTCCTGGGCTTGCCGGCGCCGGTCGCGTTTTCTGCGTTTCTCATACTCTGCCCGCATCGCCCGCTCATCACGCGGATGCGGCTTCGCGCGCGAACCAGCATGCGCCCGCGCCGCCCCCGGGTGTCGCTCGTTTTTCGGCTCCCCGAAAGCCGACCCCGCACTGGCGCGCGGCTGGCTTTCCGAAAACGCCGAGCGGTGCGTGCGGGTCTGCCA
Organism: Actinotignum sanguinis; assembly: GCF_030230305.1. Lineage (NCBI taxonomy): Bacteria > Bacillati > Actinomycetota > Actinomycetes > Actinomycetales > Actinomycetaceae > Actinotignum > Actinotignum sanguinis. Next base: position 25,141 of record NZ_JASPCQ010000014.1, on the reverse strand, counting down.
CTCGGCTAGGTCCTGGGCGCGTTTACGTTGGCGGCGGCGTTTGAACCAGCCGCGTGCGCCGTCGTCGTCACTAAAAGCTGAACCACGCATGGACTCACGCTCCTAAAAGATCCGCGGCGCCCGCGAGCACCGTCCCCACGTCCCCCTCCACGCGCAGATCGGCGTAACGATCCGCGGTAGTGGGGCCAATATTGACAATCGCGCAGGCAGCGCCGTGCTGGAGCGCCTCGCCGAGCACCCACGAACCGGTGAGGACCGCGAGCGAGGTGCCGACCACCAGCGCAAGATCCGCCTCCCGCGCCCACGTGAAAGACTGCTCCATCGCCGCGCGCGGCAGCGCCTCACCGAAAAACACCACCGCGGGTTTGAGAAGGCCGCCGCAGTGCGGGCACGGCGCCACCCGGAACGTGGAAGCCTCCGCACCGGCGCGGTCCGCGGACGCCAAAATCGCTACGTGCGCCGGATCGGGATCCTCCGGCCACCCCGGGTTGAGCCGGTCCAGCTGCGCCGCAATCTGCGCGCGCGGGAACTCCGCCCCGCACTCCACGCACACGACCCGCAAAAAATTCCCGTGCAGTTCCGCGAGCCTGGTAGAACCGGCTTTCTGGTGGAGATTATCCACATTTTGAGTAGCGACGCCGTTAATGAGCCCCGCTTTTTCGAAACGCGCCAGTGCCGTGTGGGCATTATTGGCGACGACGCCGTCCAGCGCGCGCCACGTTTCCTGATTACGTTGCCACACCCAGCGCTGCCACACCGGGTCCGAAACGAAAGCATCGTAATCAATGGAGGGGACATCGGAGGAGCCGGTGCCGCGGTAATCGGGAATGCCCGAAGCGGTGGAGACGCCCGCCCCCGCAATAACCACGGTGGTGCGCCCCTCCATGAGCTCGGCTAGGGCGCGAGCGGCCTCGGTGGTGTCGCTGGTGATCATGGTGACTCCCTCATGCTGGCGTGTGGGCGGCGCGGCTTGCGGTCTTGATCGTGCGAGCGGTACCGGCGCGGCGCCGGTGCGCACCTTCCTCGCTCATCGTAACCCGAATGCGCGGTGGGGTGAATCTTTCCCCTCAGGGCAAAGGTCCGGCCACGGCGGGGCCAAACGTGGGATAATAAAACCTGTTTGAGGAACCCTCAAAGAGCGCCGCTCGCGGCACTCGCACGGAGCCTTCGCCACACCGCGGTGGTTCGCGTGCTCACACAGAAAACCTCTCGGACAGATGGTTCGAGGAACGCCGAATATAAGGAGATCTCAGTGGCTGTTGCAACCCGCGAACAGTACGACGAAATGCTCAACCGCGCCAAGGCGAATAAGTTCGCCTACCCGGCCATCAATGTCACCTCGTCCCAGACGGCCACCGCTGCCCTGCGCGGTTTCGCGGAAGCCGAATCGGACGGCATCATCCAGGTGTCCGTGGGCGGCGCCGAATACCTCTCCGGCTCCACCATCAAGGATCGCGTGGCCGGTTCCATCGCCCTGGTGGAGTACGTGCGCGCCGTCGCCAAGAACTACGATGTGACCATCGCCCTGCACACGGATCACTGCGCCAAGCAGAACATCGATTCCTGGATTCGCCCGCTTATGGAGCTCGAAGCTGAGCAGCACAAGGCTGGCAAGCAGACCTACTTCAACTCCCACATGTGGGACGGCTCGGCCGTGCCGCTGGATGAGAACCTGGAAATCGCCAAGGAACTGCTGGCGCTCTCCCAGAAGGCCAACACCATTCTCGAAATTGAGATCGGTGTTGTGGGTGGCGAAGAAGACGGCGTCGTCGGTGAAATTAACGAGAAGCTGTACACCACCGCTGAGGACGGCCTCAAGACGGTTGAAGCGCTGGGCCTGGGCGAAAACGGTCGCTACATCACCGCGCTGACCTTCGGCAACGTGCACGGCGTGTACAAGCCCGGCCACGTCAAGCTGCGCCCCGAAATCCTCGGTGAGATCCAGAAGGAAGTCGGCGCCAAGGTTGGCAAGGAATCGCCCTTCGACCTGGTCATGCACGGTGGCTCCGGCTCCACCGCCGAAGAAATCCGCACCGCGGTGGAAAACGGCGTCATCAAGATGAACGTGGATACGGACACCCAGTACGCCTACACCCGCCCGGTGGCCGACTGGATGCTTACCAACTACTCCGGCGTTCTCAAGATCGACGGCGAAGTGGGCAACAAGAAGCAGTACGACCCGCGTTCGTGGGGCAAGGCCGCCGAAGCTGGCATGGCCGCCCGCGTTGTCGAAGCGTGCGAGCGCCTCGGCTCCACCGGTACTCGCATGAAGTAAGGGTGGTGCCCGTGAAGCGGGCGCGCCGCTGCGTGAAGTAGGGCGTTGCCCGTGAAGCGGGCGCGCCGCGCTTAGCTTTCGCGGGTGCGCGAGCCATTCGCGGGCGTGGAGTCGTTCGCGGCGCCGCGCATGAACCGTAACAGCGGTAACAAGGGCCGGTAGCTCATTATGGGCTGCCGGCCCTTCGTGCTGCCCTGCTGCCCTGCTTCCCTGTTGCCCGGCGCGCGCGGGGCGTCCGTGGCGCGCGGAGTGTCCGGAGTGTGCGGAGTATGTGGAGTATGCGGAGTGTGCGCGGGACGGGTGTTGAGCGAATACGCATTCCTTGCGTCGAGTGGGCGTCGGTCCGGTGCAGCTCCCGTGCGTTCAACGCGTTCAAGCTGCCGAGCCCTCAAAATGCAACGGCAACTACATTAACTTTGCCAAATCGTGCGCTGGTGTTGCTTTCTGTGAGTCAATGGCTCAGGGGGTTGCTTTCTGTTGACCGCCGCAGCAGGGTGTTGCTTTTTGCGGGGCTGGCGGCGATGAGGGCCGCCCATCAGCATGCCGGATCACAAAGTGGTACTGGAGCTACAGTCAGCACCCGGTTTTCTGTCGTGCAGTACCACTCTGTCACGCCCGATGTTCTCCAGTACCACTACACCGGCCAAACGCGCGACCCCAACGGTTCAGGATGTGCGCTTTGGTCGATCCGCAGGCTGGGGTCAGGGGGACTGGGCTCAGGGGGAACAGGAGGGGGCAGGGGGGCTCAGGGGGCAGGAGTGTTTTTCTGAGGTGTACTTCGCGTGTACAACAAATGCAGTACAGCTCTGACAACACATACCCGCCCCGCAGGGGCTTGTGTAACTAGTGAGGTTTGTGAGGTTCGTGGGATTCCCACCGCCGGCTTCCGCGCCAGCCCCAAAAACGTAGTGCAAGCTGGGGCGCGGTTGTGGCGGTTTTTCTATTCTGGACTTGCACGATGCACGCCCTCCACACCAGTGGCCATATTTTGAGACAGTTGCCACGAAAGATAAGATTTACCACATAGTTATTTAAGTCGTGCATGAACACCTTCCAAATGGTTTACAATCACGGGGCGCCGGGAGTGCCTCGAGAAATTAAGGTGTTTCCGCAGCTGAGCCACGTGTTTGGGGCGTCTCACCGCGCTGCCGGGCGTGGAATCCGGTAAAAACGGGTAACTAATAAGGGATCGAAGAATGCAAAAATTACGAACGGGAGCGACGCGCTCACGAGTCGCGGCGCACCGGTTGATCACGGGTGCGGTGGCGGCTCTTATTGCCGCCGTCGTCGCGGTGGGTGGAGCGATTCCGCTAACCGCGCCGGCCATGGCCGCGAGCGTGCGAGTCGCAACGGATGCTGCCAATGGAACGACCGCGAACGGCGAGGCTACCAGCAGCACGGCTACCAGCAGCACGGCTGCCAACGGAACCGACACCAACGCGGCCGGCGAAACCGCCGACCGGGCCGCGGATGCGGCCTCGTCGGCACGCCTGGAAGTCGCGGTGGCCGAACCGGCAGATCAGAAAGCCGCCGGAGTCCAATCCGGTGCCCTGGCCAGCTATGACGTGCAATGGTCCTGCGCCGGCGTGCAGGGCCAATGCGAGAACACCACTCTCAGCGTTACGATTCCGGGCTTGGTCGATTCCGTTTCGGATGCCGATAAGCTCCCGCTCACCCACGTGACTGCCACTAATTCTTCCCATGATCAGGCCGCGCTCCCGGTGCGGGAGGGTGATACCTACACCTGGAATCTGGGAACCGTGCCGGTGGGGACCACCGGCGCCATGCGGGTGCAGGTGCGCCCGGAGAATCTGCGCTGGCCCGAAGGTGAAGCAATCCGCCCGAAGGTGGCCGGGGAAACCAACGGCCAGGTGGCCGATCCGGTGGAACTTGCCACCCCGGTGCACGCCAAGCCCAGCATTGCGGTGCGTAAATTCGCTCCCGAATCCCGCCCGGCTATCGGTGGTCAGTACACCTACACCATCACCGCCGGTTACGAAGGCGCCTTCAATACCAACGAAAATAAATTCAAGGACCCGGGCACCGGCGTTCCCGGCCTCATGGGCCTAACGGAAATTCGCCTGGTTGATACCCTTCCCGAAGGCGCGGAATTTGTGCGCGCCACCGATGGCGGCACCTACGATCCGGCCACCCGCACCGTCACCTGGGTGGTTCCCGGTTCGCCTATTGTGCATGCCGTTGCTGATTACCGCGTGACGGTTGTTTTCCCCACCGGTACTTTCGCGGAGGGTGCCAGCGCCACCAACACCGTCAACGCCACCGGCACCCCGCTCGATCCCAAGCTCGCTCCCGTCACCGCCACTGATTCCGTGACCCGCCAGCTCCAAAACCTGCGTGCCGAAGGTAATTTCCGCAAAACGGCCAATAAGGCCGTGACCCAACGCGGCGGAGAAGCCGTTTGGAATATTTCTTGGTCCAATACCGGGAACGTGCCGCTGCGTATGCACGTGGCCGATAACCTACCCTGCCGCTATATTTCCCCGGAGGCTCCCGGTGCTTGCGCCACCCCGGCCCTGCGTAATGTCACGGCCGGTCTGGTGCGCCCGCTCCTCAAGAAGGTACCCGCCAAGGTCACCTACACCACCACGAGTGGGAAGGAGCTCAGCGTCGCCGTCGACCCCACCACCACCCGCGATTTCCCGCTCACCGTTCCCGCGGGAGAGGAAATCACCTCCATCGCCCTGGACGCGGACGTGATGAACGGTGAACGTAGCGATATCACGCTGGCCATCCGCGGCACCGTGGCGGATGATTTCCCAGCCGATGTGCATAACGGCACCACCGCACCCGATGGCGCCACCTACAGCTACACCCCGCGCTACGAGGTTCCCACGCTGGAAAATCGCGCCGTCGTGACCGCGCAATCCCTCGACTTCGCCGGCAACCCCACCCCGGAGCTGCCCGCGAATATCACCACGCGGGAATCCGTGGCGCAGGTCGCTATCGTGGACGGCTACCCCACCTACGGGGTGTCGAAAACCTCGCACCTGGGCGGCCAGATGGTCGGCAACCTCGACACCAAACCCGGTGAGCTCTTCCAAACCGGCCAGACCTACACCTTCGGGCTGGGCTTCTACACCGGTAAGGGCGCCAAGTTCTACCCGGTGATTATGGATCTGCTCGCCCCCGGCATGGAATACGATCCCAAGCAGCAGGTCACCACCTCCGCGAACTGGCCGGCCTCCCTCCCGCTGGACAAAATGCGGGTGGAAACCGAGATGAAAACGGTGGACGGCAAACAGCGCCAGCTGGTGCGCTTCACCTGGCCGGAAGACGGCACGGGCGACTACTTCGCCCCGCCCAGCACCGGGGACCAGAGCAGCTCCAACTCCTCGGAGATGGTGCTCTACTTCGGCGCGAAGATCACCGCGGCCACCGAGCCCGGCGAAAATACCAATGACATGATCCTCGCGGATGCCAAGCGCCCCAACCTGGGCACCGCCACCGCCCCGAACCAGTGCATCCGCAACTGGTGGGCGCGCACGGATAGCCGCAAACTCACCGATAACCTTGACGGACTCAACCGCCCCGAAGCGCGCGGCTGCACCACCTCCACGAAGTTCAACGTGGCGGGCTTGCCGGCGCTCGCGGGCAAGAATTACGTGAAGGGCGACGTCGACACCGAGTTCCAAGCCAATCCGAATTACGGGACGGTTTCGCCTTCCTCCGCGGCCGAACTCAAGCTGGACCTCGTCAATAACGGTAATACTGGGGTTTCTGGCGTGGTGGTGTACGATGTGCTGCCCTACCCGGGTGACCACGGCGTGAGCGGGGCGAATACCCCTGAGAATAAACGCGAATCCACCTGGCGCCCGCGCCTGAACGGGCCGCTGACCTTCGGGGAAGGCACCCCGCAGCCCACCTCGGTGCTCTACTCCACCTCCGTGAATCCGTGCCGCGGTGAGGTTATCACCCTGGGCGGTGCGCCGAAGTCCGGCCCGCAGAATTGCGAGACCGGTACGTGGAAGACCGCCGAACAGCTGGGTGGGGACTTCTCCCAGGTGCGTGCTTTCCGGGTGGAATTCCCGGAGGATTCTAAGCTGACCCGTGCGGATACCTGGACGATTAGCGCTAACGTGACGGCCCCGGCGGCCGCCCGCGGCATCGCCTGGAATAGCTACGCGGTGACCGGCAAGAATGCCGAAACCGGCGCACCGGTCATGCCGACCGAGCCGGCGAAGGTCGGGCTGACCATGCCTTTCGACCTGGACCTCACCAAGGAGAATATCCACGCGAAATCGGCTGATCTCAGCGTACTGAGCGAGAAGGCCACCGCTGATCCCACGCACGCCGGCCTGGCCGAGGGCGTGGCGCTGGCTGATCTTGAGAAGAAGAACGAAACTGACCGCTGGGCCACCGGCTCCGTGGTGGAGTATGTGGTGCGCGCCAAGAATGCCGGTCCCGGCTTCGCGACCGGCGTGGAAATCACGGATATGCTCCCCAAGGGCGTCACGTACGTGGGCTACTGGAGCACGAACGGCGTGTATGATGCCGCTACCGGCACGTGGCGCGTAAATGACACGGTGACCGACGTGATCGACCCGAGCACCGGTGACCCGGTGGAGGGTGCGGACCCGAACGCCACCGATGATGCCTACCTGCGCTTCACGCACGAACGCGGGATCGCCCCGGGCAGCGAAGAGGTGCTGCACCTGTTCGCGGTGGTCGATGAGACCGCGCGTTCCCAGCAGGTGTGCAATGAGGCCCTCACCCCGGCCGCGGATCGCCTCGATTCGAAGGGCGCGAAGTTCGCGGGTGCGCAGGCGAATGCGTGCCTGACCGTGGGTGTGGATCTGGGTGATCGCATCTGGGAGGACACCAATAACAACGGCGTGGACGATCCGGGCGAACCGGGCCTGGCGGGCGTCACCGTGAAGGTGTTCCGCCCCGGTGATACGGAACCATTTATTACGACGACGACGGACGCCAGCGGTAAGTACCTTGTGCGCGGTCTGGAACCTGGCACGTACTCGGTTGTGGTTGACCGGGCTACCCTCCCGAAGCGCGAGGGAACCTGGGAAACTACCCATGTTCGGGAAGGATCGGGCGATAAGGAGAAGGCCAGCTCCGGGGAGATCACCCTGAGCACCGCGGATGTGCTGGATGCCGATTTCGGCTTCCACTACGTGGCGCCGGTCCCGCCCGTGCCGCCGCAGCCGCCGGTTCCGCCGGAGCCGCCGGTCCCGCCGGCACCAGAGCCCACGGTGCCTGAACCCACAACCCCGGCGCCCACAACGCCCGCGCCGCAGCCGACGGGGGATCGGGTAGCACCGGAACCTTCGCGGACTCCGGATCCGAGGCCCACAACCACGGCACCCGCACCGCAACCGGAGCCGACAACGCCGGAGCCGACCGCGACGACAACCGTGCCGGCACCCGAGCCGACGGCGCCTGCGCCCACAACTCCGGAACCGACGGTTCCCGCGCCTACCACGCCCGCGCCGACATCTCCGGCTCCGAGCACCCCGGTACCCACGGCGAGCACCACGGTGCCCGCGCCCCAGCCCAGCGCGAGCACGGACGGGCCGGCGGCGTCGTCGACCCCGAGTGCGAACCCGACGCTGAGCGCGAGCGGCAATCCGAGCGAGACTCCGGCGTCGCCCGCACCGGCTGGCCCCGGCCCGCGCCTGCCGCGCACCGGTGCCGGTGTGCTGGGAGCTGCGGGAGCGGTCCTTGCCCTGCTGGCTGGCGGGGTGCTGGCGCTGCGCCGTCGTGGAGAATAATCCACCGCGGTGGATCCGCTGCTACGTTGCGACAGATAACGACGGGTAGCGATCAATAACGAAAGGTAGCGACGGGGCGGGAGTGCTGAGCGCGATAAGCGCCCGGCCTCCCGCCTTTCGCGTGCCTGCCCGCGCGTCGCGGCGGCGCCCGAGTTTGTGTTTCCGCTCACAAGTAATAGAATGTCAGTGGTCCAGGCCACGGCCTCGTGCCGGCGGCCGCTCTCACGTAACCGAACAAGTAAGAAAGAAGCCCGCACATGACGCAATCACCAGTCACTCCCGCGCATCCGGAGCCTGCCGCCCGCGATCCGCATGAGGGCAAGCGTGCGGGCCTCGCCTATTTCCATGACGCCCAGCAGGCGTTCAGCGCCGGCAATATTAAGCAAGCCGCGGAGCTCTACCGGAAGGCCGCGGATACTTTCGAGCGTGACCCGGAGCTTTACTTGGAGCGCGCTGTCGCCAACGGCCAGCTCGGGATTTCCCTCAAGGCCATCGGCGAGATGGATGAGGCCGCGGACCGGCTCGGCCGCGCGATCGCGCTCTTCCAGCAGTTCCCGGAAAATGGGGACGCCGCGGTGAGCATGGGTAATTGCTTCTGGCATATCGGGGAGATCAACGAGGAGGCCGGCGATTTCGACGCCGCCCGCATCTCTTACAACCAGGCGTATTCGGCCTACCGCACCGCGCCGAATACCCAGGAGCTCCAGATCGAAGTCCTCCAAAAACTCCGTTCCATCTAAGCGATTTCAGCCGTATCACTTCCATGCACGCCACCGTTACCGAGCTGCTGCGCGCCGGGCTCGCTGCCCTTGAGCGCCACAATGAAAGCGAAGCCCGCGCCCGTTTCGTGGAGGCGCGGGAAACCGAGCGTCGCGCCGCGGGCGGGGCTGCGGAGGAACTTTTCTCCCGGGTCACGGACGCGGATGCCCTGTATTTCGCGGCGCTGGCCACCGGCCAGCTGGGGGAGAACCCGCTGGAACTCGCGCGCCGTGCCGTGGAGGCGTATCGCGCTGCGCCGCCGTCCTTGCGGGCCGCGCGCGCCTGGGAAACCTACGGATATTTTTTGCACGACGGCGCGCACGACGCCGCAGCCGCTCAGGCCATGCGGGAGGCGGCCGGCGTGTACGCAGCCCTGGGCGGGCACGATGCTCAGCAGGCTAATGCGCTGTATAACGCTGGAATTTCTTATGCGGAGGCCGGCGATGTAGCCGCTGCTATCGCGGCCTTGGAAGCTGCGCTACTGCCCGCGGGGGCGCTGCCGGAGGTGGATCTGGGGCGGGTGGCCATCCGAGCTACCCTCGCCGCGGCGCGGCTCGATGCCGGGCAGTTCGCGGCGGCGGCGCGTGATTACGCCGCGGCGGAAACGGCCTTCGCAGCGCTCCCCGGCCAGGAATTTAATGCGATTGATTGTGCTTTCGGGCGGGCTCGCGCGGTGCTTAGTAGCGGGGACTACCCGGTCGCCGCGGAGCATTTCGCGCAGGTGGCGGCGCGCGCTGCGGAGCTGGCCGGCGGGGAAGTTACCGGCGGGGAAGTAGCCAGCGGGGAAGTTACCGGCGGGGAAGTTACCGGCGCGCAGCAGCCTGGCGCAGATGCGGCTGGCGGGGAGCGGGCCGCCTGGGAAGTCGCCGCTATGTCCTGGCATCACGTTGCGGTGGCCCAGGCGAAAAACGGCGCGCCCGCGCAGGGAGTGCCCGCTATGGAGAAAGCTGCCGCTATCTACGCGGGCTTGGGTGAGCAACTTTCCGCTGCCCACTGCCGCGGCTTGCTCGGTGATCTCCATGCCGAAGCTCGGGATATGACAGCTGCGCGCACCGCCTGGCAGGCTGGTATCGCGGCGCTTGAAGCCGCCGCGGCAGACGGCGGTGAACTCCCGGCCGGCCCGGCTCGGGACCTGGAAGAATTCCGCCGCAAACTCAGCGCCGCCGGCGGAGCGCTCGGGTAGCTGTAGCTGTCGGCGTCGTCGTACCTATCACGTAAGCTTGGAAGTGCGGTGCCAACCGGCACCCGCTCCGTTCCCGGCAACGAAGAGGTTGATCGTGACAGCACAACACCCCGGCACTGTTATCCACCCGCCCCAGCAGCGCGACCAGTGGTGGCGCGATGCCGTTATTTACCAGATTTATCCGCGTTCCTACGCGTCGAGCGGCGGGCCGCTCGGCACCCTGCCCGGCATTACCGAAAAATTCGACTATTTGGAGAAGCTCGGGGTGGACGCGGTGTGGCTTTCGCCTTTTTATGTTTCTCCGCAATTCGACGCCGGCTACGACGTGGCCGATTATCGCGACGTCGATCCGCGCTTCGGCACTCTCGCGGATGCCGAGCGGCTCATCGAGACCGCCCACGCGCACGGCATGAAAGTGATTGTGGATATCGTCCCGAATCATACCTCCTGGGATCACAAACTCTTTCGGGAAGCGGTGCTGGCTGGCGCGGGTGCCCCGCAGCGCGATAATTTCTGGTTCCGGCCCGGGCGCGGGGAAGGCGGGAGCGAGCCACCCACGGATTGGCTTTCCTCCTTCGGTGGCCCGGCCTGGTCCCAGGTCAAGGACATCCCCTGGGTGAAAGGCACCCCGCAGGAAACGGAAGAAACCTGGTACCTGCATTTATTTGATCGTTCCCAGCCCGATGTGAACTGGGAAAGCCCGGCTATTCATCATGAGTTTGCCCATACTATTCGTTTCTGGATGGATCGTGGCGTGGACGGGCTGCGGGTGGATGTGGCCCACGGCCTGACCAAAGACCCAGCTCTCCCGGACTGGCCCTACAAAGTGGAGGAGATGCGCTACAACCCGGACGTGAGCGTGCCGCCCGCGCCCATGGCCAACCAGCCTGCTGTCCATGATATTTACCGCGAATGGCGCGGAATTCTGGATGAATACGGGCGCGACCGCATGATGGTGGCTGAAGCCTGGGTAGACACCGAGGAAGACCTGGCTCGTTACGTGCGCAGCGATGAAATGCAGCAGGCTTTCAACTTTGAGTACCTCTCCGCGCCGTGGCGCGCGGATCGTATTAATGCGCTGATCGAATCCTCGCTGCGCGCCACCGACGCCGTGGGTGCCCCTACCACCTGGGTACTTTCCAATCACGACACCCTGCGGGCCACCTCGCGCCTGGGCCTGGCGGGCGTAACCACCGGTTGGTGCGGGAACGGCCCGAGCGGCATCGGCCCGGATGACCCGCAGCCCGATGCGGCAGTGGGGGCGCGCCGGGCGCGGGCCTGGCACACCCTCACCGCGGCGCTGCCCGGCTCCTACTACCTCTACCAGGGCGAAGAGCTCGAACTGCCCGAAGCTACCCAGTTGCCGCCCGAATCGCGCGAAGATCCCACCTTTGCGCGCACCGGAGGTGAGGAATTGGGGCGCGACGGCTGCCGGGTACCCATCCCGTGGCGCGCGGACGCCCCGGCCTTCGGATTCTCCCCCGATGGGGAAAGCTGGCTGCCCCAACCGGCGGACTGGGGCCGTTTCGCGGTCGACACCCAGGAGGCGGATCCGGAATCTGCGCTCGCCTATTACACGAAGCTGCTGCACCTGCGGGCCCGTTACGACCTGGGCTTGGGCGGATTGCGCCGCGCTCCCGAGTATGCCGGCAGCGGCGTCGCGCTCATCAATTTTGCGGGCGACGCCGCCGCCAGCTCCCGTGGGGACCTCTTGGTCATGACGGCTTTTGCCGAGCCCCTACCCTTGCCCGAAGGTTGGGCGGTGCTTCTCAGCTCCGCACCCCTGGAAGAGGAAGGTGTGCTCCCGCCGGATACCACGGTCTACCTGGTGCCTTTCAGCACGGATACCGAGGAGGGGTGCTGATAGCGCGGTTGGCGGCGTCGTCGCTGAAACGGGGCGTGCCCACCGACATGGGCGCGCACCGGAACGGGCGGCGTCGTCGCCGAAGCGGGTGATGACGCCGCAACGCCGGAAGCATGCAAGAAGGTGATAATAAATTAGTCCTGTAGGACGCGAGATAAGTCACACTGTGGTGTAAACTAGTACCACCACACAGGCAAGGGAGCCGGGCGCTACGGTGCTGTCGCGGTTACGGCTTTCTTGCTGGCATTGACGATCATAGGAGACGTAACGATGCATTCAGTGAAGAAAATCGCTGCTCTCGCCGCAGCTGGGTTGGTGGCCATCGCGGGATTGGGTGGCTGTGTATCCAATTCCGATAGTGGCGGTAGTGACGGTGGGGCCGGCAAGGTCTACTACCTCAACTACAAGCCCGAATCTGACCAGGCCTTCCAAGAATTGGCCAAGAAATACCATGAGCAAACCGGGGTGGATATCAAGATCGTATCCGCGACCGGTGGCTCGTATGAACCCACCCTCGCCAATGAGCTCGGCCGCGCGGATGGCCCCACCATTTTCCGCGTGGATGGCCCCATCGGCCTGGCCAAATGGAAGCAGTACGCCAGCGATATTTCCGATGCTCCCTTCATTGAAGCCATGACGGATAAGGACATGGCCCTCAAGGGTGAAGACGGCAAGATTTACGGCGTCCCCCACGCGGTGGAAGGCTTCGGCATCATCTACAACGATGCTATTTTGCAGAAGTACTTTGCGCTGCCGGGTGCCAAGGCTAAGTCCGTGGATGAGATCAAGAACTTTGACAAGCTCAAGGAAGTCGCGGACGATATGCAGGCCAAGAAGGATGAACTTGGCATCAAGGGCGCCTTCGCGGTCACCTCGCTATCCCCGAATGAGGACTGGCGCTGGCAGACCCACCTTATGAACTGGCCGCTCTTCTACGAGCTGCGGGATAAGGGCGTGCAGGACACCGGGAGCATCGAAGGTGCCTACCTGGATAATATGAAGAAGATCTTCGATCTTTACCTCACTGATTCCACGGTGGAACCGTCGCAAACCACCGCGAAGGCGGTTACCGATTCCATGGCGGAGTTCGCGCTGGGCCAGGTGGCTTTCGTGCAGAACGGTAACTGGGCCTGGTCCCAGATTGATGGCGTGGATGGCAATACCGTCAAGTCGGAAGATATTCACTTCCTGCCTATTTACATGGGCGTTAAGGGTGAAGAAAAGGCCGGCATCTCGGTGGGGACCGAAGCCTACCTGACCATCAATAACAAGGCCTCGGATGCCGATAAGAAGGCCTCGATGGACTTCCTCAACTGGATGCTCAACGATCCGACCGGCGCCAAGCTCTGCGCGGAGGACCTCGGCTTCATTGCCCCCTTCAAGGAATACGCGAGCCTCTCGCCCACCGACCCGCTCGGTAAGGAAGTCATCAAGTACATGAAGGATACCGAACACTACAACGTGGCATGGGACTTCCAGGTGGCTCCTTCCATGGACTTCAAGAACGGGCTGGGGCAGCACCTCAGCCAGTATGCAGTCGGTAAGGAAAGTTGGGATCAGGTGAAGGACTACTTCGTCACCCAGTGGAATACTGAGAAGGCAGCTGCCGGGGTGAAGTAGCTAGGCCGCCGCGGGCGCTTATTAGCTGTGCTGCGCGTGCCACGCAGCGCGTGCCGCGCAGCGCCACGCAGCGCCACGCAGCGCCACGCAGCGCCACGCAGCGCCCGCGCCTACTGCTACCACACCTGCCTTGCCTGAGGTGAGGCGCGGGGCTCACCATCGCGGTGGGCCCCGCGTGTCACAGGGGGTTTCTCATGAGAACATTGAAAAAACACGGGCTTGCCTTCGTGGGGCCCACGTACGTGGCGTTCGGGATAGCTTTCCTCGCCCCGTTCTTTATTGGTATTTATCTTTCGTTTACGAATTTCACCACGCTTGATGATGCCACCTGGGTGGGCGTGCAAAATTACGTCAATGCCTTCACAGAGCAACAAAACTACGTCGGGGCTTTGATCTTCACCGCCTCGGTGGCGATTGTGTCTATTATCAGCGTTAATATCATCGCGTTCTTCTTGGCGTATCTGCTCACGCAGAAGCTACCCGCCACGAATTTCTACCGCACGATCTTCTTCATGCCGAATCTCATCGGCGGGATCGTACTGGGCTACACCTGGCAGTCCCTCCTCAACGCGGTCCTCTCCAATTACGGAACCACGCTGGTCAACGACGCGAAATACGGATTCATCGGCCTCATCTTGCTGGTCAACTGGCAGATGATCGGCTACATGATGATCATCTATATCGCCGGATTCCAGAATGTGCCCGCCGAGCTTAACGAAGCCGCGCAGATCGACGGCGCCGGGCGGTGGCGCACCCTCCGCTCGGTCACCATCCCCATGATGATGCCCTCGATTACGATCTGCCTTTTCTTGACTCTGGCGAATACCTTCAAGATTTACGACCAAAACTTGGCGCTCACGAACGGCGCCCCCATGCGGGAAACCGAAATGGCGGCGCTCAATATCGTCAAGAGCATGTATGAGCAGGTCGGGCAGCAAGGAGTATCGCAGGCCAAAGCCGTGATTTTCTTCCTCATTGTGTCCTCGATTGCGCTTATCCAGCTGCGCGCCACCCGCACGAAGGAGGTGGACCTGTGAGTACCGAAACTGGCAAGCGCGCCGTCGCCGCTGAGTCCAAGCGCGCCGTCGTTCCCGCGGATACGCGCACGGAAACACGCACGGACGTACGCGGCGCCGATCCCGTGGCGAAACCGAAGCTCAAGGCCCCGCGCCACCGGGTACGCATGACGCCCGGGCGCTGGGCGGCGGTGGGATTCCTCGGGATTCTTTCCCTTATTTACGTGGTGCCGCTGCTCTTCATCCTCGTCAATTCTTTCAAGGGGCGTTTCTTCATCTCGGACGCACCCTTTAGCCTCCCGGCCGGTGAAACCTTCGCGGGGATAGATAATTACCAGACCGCGCTGAACCTTTCGGGCTTTATGCGGGCCCTGGGTTGGTCCTTCTTCGTGACGGTCGCCTCGGTGCTCGTTATTGTGTTCTTCTGCGCGATGACGGCCTACTACCTGGCGCGGGTGCGGAGCTGGTGGACGTCGCTGCTGTACTACCTGCTGGTGTTCTCCATGGTGGCGCCATTCCAGATGGTTATGTTCCCGACCGTGAAAATCGCGGACAAGCTGGGGCTGTCCTCGCCGTGGGGCCTGATCGTGCTGTACCTCGGTTTTGGGGCGGGGCTCTCGGTATTTATTTTCGCGGGCTTCGTGCGGTCGATTCCCGGCGAAATTGAAGAGGCGGCGTCCATTGACGGCGCCGGGCCGTTCAAGACCTACTTCCAGGTGGTCATGCCCATGCTCAAGCCCACGGCGGTCACGGTCGCGATCCTCAACACCATGTGGATCTGGAACGACTTCCTGCTACCAAACCTCGTGATCGGGCGCGAGGAGGCCTATCGGACTGTCCCGGTGGTGATCCAATTCCTGGTGGGCTCGAACGGAAATAAGGATTTGGGGGCCCAGATGGCGGTGCTGGTGCTCGCCATTATCCCCATCATTATTTTCTACCTCTTTGCGCAGCGCTATATTGTGGAAGGCGTTGCGGCAGGTTCCGTCAAGGGGTAGGTGTCCGCCGTTCGTGCGGGGCACCATGAAGTACGACGACGACGCGGCGCCGCGCACCCGATACCGGGAGCGCGGCGCCGTAAATCAGCCACGTGGTGCTTTGGCCACGGAGTGCCGGGTGTGGGCTCCACGCGGTTCGTGCCGGGCGCCGAGTGCGTATTCCACGCGGTTCGCGCCGGGCGCCGAGTGCGTATTCCACGCACGTCGCACCGATCCGCCTTGGCCGATTCGCCCGGCACTCTTTATGCCAGCTGATGTGCCACCAACCGAAGGAGATGCATGCGCCGGATATTCGATCCTGATTCGCCCTTCCAGCGCGGACTTTCCGATGCCGTCATCCTGGTGGAGCTTAATATCATGACACTGCTCGGGTTGCTCCCGGTGGTGAGCGGGGGAGCCAGCCTGGTGGCCTCCGCGCGAGTGAGCGCCCAGCTGCTCCGCGGCGAGGCACCCCGCCCGTGGCGCCTCTGGTGGCAGCACGTGCGCGCGGCTTTCCTGCCGTCGCTGGCCTGGTGGCTGCCCACGCTCGGCCTATTCGGGTTGGCTTGGTGGGAAAACCGCTGGCTCTCTGGCTTGGCCGGCCCGACTCTCGCCGCGGATCCGCGCTTGGCCGGCATCCTCTCCGGCCTCATTATCGTGGCGCTGCTGCTCGTGCTTGCCGTGCTGGTCTGGCTGGTGACGCTCCAGGCATTCTTCTCCAACGCCTTCCTGGAGCACCTAGGTAACGCGGTGCTCCTCGCCATCACCCGGCCGCTACGCACGGCCGCGTGCGTAGCGGCCGCGGTGGCGCTCCCGCTGGCCTGGCTTTATGCGCCGGTTTCGCGCCTGGCCATCTTCTGGGCATTGGCGCTGGCCGGGCTGAGTGTGCCGCTCTACCTCACGGCCTGGCTGCAACGCCCGGTACTCGATGGTCTCCTCACCGAAGCCGAAGGCTAATCCAAAGCGAAAGCCTCAGGCAGCCGCCCATCATCACGCCGGGCCAGCTCACAAAGTGGTACTGGAGCTACAATCAATACCCGCTTTCCTGTTGTGTGGTACCACTTTGCGCAGCCTGGTGTTCTCCAGTACCACTTTACGCAGCCTGGTGTTCTCCAGTACCACTTTACGCAGCCTGGTGTTCTCCAGTACCACTTTGTGTGGGCCGGGGTTCCCCGATACCACTCTGCGCAGTTCATACACGTGAACGCCGCTCGCAGCTCTCCGGTACCACTCCGATGCCCACCTGCTGAGCCTTACTCGCAGCTCCGGTGGGGAGGGGCAGGGGGTAGGGGGTAGAGGGTACTTTTTCTGGGGTGTACTTCGCATGTATGACAGATGCAGTACAGCTCTGAAAACACATACTGCCCCGGCGGGGGCTCGTGTGAATGTCGAGTTTCATGCGGCTATTGAAATTTGTGAGGTCCGTGAGGTCTGGGGAGCCTCGCGAGCCGGCAGCGTGCCACCCATCATCACGTAGTGCAAGTTGAGGCACGGTTGCGGCGGTTTTTCTGTTCTGGGCTTGCACTATGCACCCTAGGGGCGGGAAAGAGGCACGGCGTCGTCGTTCTTAAACATAAGAAGTCTCCCGCGTATGAACATTGATAGCGGGCATCCTGATGTGCCCGAAGTAGATAAGTACCTACATAGGTGCGTATACACATGCGGGCGGCGGGTGTGCCAGAATCAGCACACCCGCCGCCCGTATGGGTTGCGTAGCCATTCGCGGTTCGCGCAGCGCTTGCGTACAGTCCACGCAGCCGTGCGATTCACGTGCAGCTCACGTAACCGCGCCGCAGCTCACGCAGCGCCCGCGCTACTTAATCGGCGTCGCCTCCACGTCCCAGATATCGCGGCCGTAATCCGCGATGGTGCGGTCGGAGGAGAAGCGGCCCGAGCGGCAGATATTGATCCACGCCTTGCGGCCCCACTCTTCCTGGTTGGCGTAATCCGCGGCCATCCGATCACGCGTGGCTCGGTAATCAGCGAAATCGCCAAGGACGTAGTACACGTCCGGAGTCTCCCACGAAGAACCGTCCAGCAAAGACCCGAGGAGGTCGTGGAATTCGCCGGTCCCGCCGTCGCTCACGGTGCCGTCCACCAGGGCGTCAAGCACCCGCTTGAGGCCGGGCACGGTTTCGTACTGTTCACGCGGGTTGTAGCGCGCCCGCAATTCCGGCAGCTCCTCTTCGCGAGCCCCGAAAATATAGGCGTTTTCTTCACCCACGGCGTCCACAATTTCCACCGTGGCTCCGTCCATGGTGCCCAGCGTCAGCGCGCCGTTCATCATGAACTTCATATTGCCGGTACCCGAAGCTTCCTTCCCGGCCAGGGAAATCTGCTCGGAAATATCGGTGGCCGGAATAATATGCTCGGCCGGCGAAACATTGTAGTTCTCCACGAAGAGCACGGTGATCTTCCCGCGCGTATCGGCGTCGTTATTCACGAGCTTCGCCACTTCGTTGATGAACTTGATAATCGCCTTGGCGCGCTTGTACCCCGGCGCGGCCTTCGCCCCGAAAATGAAGACCCGCGGCGGGACTTCCATGCTGGGATTGTCCTTAATCCGGAAGTACAGATCGAGGATGTACAGCGCGTTCATAAGCTGGCGCTTGTATTCGTGCAGGCGCTTAATAATCGTGTCGTAAATGGCGTCGGTGGGAATGTCGATGCCGTCGCGGCGCTTAATCCAACGCGCGAAATCACGCTTATTTTCCGCCTTGATCTCCATGAGACGGCGGTAAATATCAGCATTCCCGCGTTCCTCAATGGTGGCCAGCTTATCCAGATCCGTCACCCAGGAATCATCCCCGAGCACTTCGGTGAGCAGCGCGGCCAGGCGCGGATTGCAATTATGCAGCCAGCGGCGCGGAGTCACCCCATTCGTCTTGTTATTGAAACGTTCGGGCCAGATGTCGTACCAGTCGTGGAGAGTATCGCGCTTGAGGATCTCACTGTGGATCGCGGCCACCCCGTTAATAGAGAACGACGCGTAGCACGCGATCCAGGCCATATGAACCAGTCCGCCGGAAAGCGGAGCCATGTACTCGATCTTGCCCGGGTGGAAACCGGCCTCCGCCAGCTCCGCGCGGAAACGGCGATCCATTTCCGCCACGATGTCGTAAATACGCGGGAAAAGCTTGGTGAAAATCGAGGTTTCCCACGTCTCCAGCGCTTCGGCCAGCACCGTGTGGTTGGTGTAGGCAAACGTCTGGGAAACAATCTTCCAGGCATCCTCCCAGCCCAGGCCTTCCTCATCCATGAGCAGACGCATGAGCTCCGGAATGGCGAGCACCGGGTGGGTGTCATTGAGCTGGATAGAGTTGTATTCCCCGAAGGACCGGATATCCCCGTGGGCTTCCTTATGCTCCGCGATCAGGCACTGGAGGGAAGCCGAGCAGAAGAAGTACTGCTGGCGCACCCGCAGCACCTTGCCTTCGTAGGTGGTGTCATTCGGGTAGAGCACCCGGCACAGGTCATTCACGCGCTCGCGTTCCACAATCGCATCGGTGAAACGCTGGGAGTTGAAGGCATCGTAATCGAATTCTTCGAGGGGCTCCGCCTTCCACAGGCGCAGGGTATTGACATTCTCGGTGCCGTAGCCGGTGATCGGCATATCGTAAGGAACCGCGCGCACATCCATATCCGCGAACTTCACGTGCTTGGCTTCCGCCTCCCGGCGCACCACGAACGGAGAACCGTTTTCCATCCACGGATCCGGCTCTTCTTTCTGGAAACCATCCACGAAGCTCTGCTTGAACAGGCCGTAGCGGTAGAGAATCCCGTAGCCGACCACGGGGAAATTGAGGGTAGCGCACGAATCCATGAAACAGGCGGCCAAGCGCCCCAGCCCACCGTTACCGAGCGCGGCATCGGGTTCTTCATCGAGCACATCGGTGAGGTTGAGACCGTAATCTTCCAGGGCCTTACGGGCATCTTCCACCAGGCCAAGATTGACGAGATTATTGAGAAGTGCGCGCCCCATGAGGAATTCCGCGGAGAAGTAGCTGGCGCGCTGACCCTCCCGGTATTTCTTGGTGGTGGCTTCCCAGTTATCGGCCAGCCGGCTCATGGTGAGCTCGGACAGCCCCTCCCAGTAATCGCGTAGGGAGGATCCGGAGGTCGAGACACCGGATACCGAACGGGTAAAAGCCCCGAGTGGTTGAGTCAGTTCAGACATTTTGCTCCTCGAAATATTCGGGCACGTGCCTTCTCTACCTTAGCCGAGAAACCTTGCGAAAATGTGAACAGATGCCCAGGTTGGGCTGTGGCGGTTATTATTGTGTAGTAAAGCGGGACGTTCGCCCGAGGGTCTGGGGCCTGGGTGCCAACGGTGGCGGCACGGTAGCCGCACGATGGCACGGGTGGCGGAGCTCTTTACACCTGTTTGATATAACGAGGAGATTAGATACTATGCCCGCGGTCATTATTCTCGGCGTCCAGTGGGGCGACGAAGGAAAAGGCAAGGCAACTGACCAGCTCGGCCAGCGTGCCGATTATGTTGTGAAATTTAACGGGGGTAATAATGCCGGCCACACGGTCAGCGTGGATGGCCAGAAATTCGCTCTCCACCTCCTCCCGTCCGGCATTCTCAATTCGAATTGCATCTCGGTGATTGGCAACGGCGTCGTCGTTGATCCCGAAGCTCTTTTCGCGGAAATGGCGGAGCTGGAATCGCGCGGCGTCTCCACGAAAAACCTCCGCATCGCCGGAAATGCGCACGTCATCACCTCGTACACGAAAATGTTTGACCGCCTCAACGAGGAAGTCCTCGGCGACGGCAAAATCGGCACCACCGGGCGCGGTATCGGCCCCACCTACGCGGATAAGGCGAACCGGGTGGGGATTCGCATCGTGGACCTCGTGCACCCGCGGCGTTTGCGCGGGCAGGTAGAGACCGCGGTGGCGCAGAAAAACCTGGTGTTGCGGGCCCTGGGGCGTGAGGAGATTAATGTCGACGACGTGCTCACCGAGCTCCTCGCCTACGGGGAACGCCTCGCGCCCATGATGATTAGCGCCTCGCGTGAACTCAACCAGGCCCTTGATGACGGCAAGACGGTCGTTTTTGAAGGTGGGCAATCCACCCTCCTGGATATTGACCACGGCAACTATCCTTACGTGACCTCCTCGAATGCTACGGCCGGCGGGGCGGTCACCGGCAGCGGGGTGGGCCCGACTCGCATTGACCGGGTGGTGGGCATCGTCAAGGCCTATGCCACCCGCGTGGGCGAAGGGCCGTTCCCCACCGAGCTGCACGGAGATACCGGCGATTGGCTGCGCGAAGCGGGCGGCGAATACGGCGTGACTACCGGGCGCCCGCGCCGCTGCGGCTGGTATGACGCCCCGGTAACCCGCTACGCGGTGCGGGTCAATGGCCTGACGGATCTGGTTCTCACCAAGCTGGATGTGCTCACCGGGGTGGAACAGATCCCGGTGTGCGTGGGTTATGAGATTGACGGCCAGCGCGTCCACGAATTCCCCATCGACACCTGGGATTTCGCTAACGCTAAGCCTGTTTACGAGTACCACCCCGGCTGGACCGAGGACATCTCCACGGTGCGCGAATTCGCGGACCTGCCCGCCAATGCGCAAAGCTACGTGCGCTGGCTGGAGGAGATGGCCGGCTGCCGCTTCTCGCTCATCGGAGTGGGGCCGGATCGCGAACAGACGATCGTGCTCCACGATCTGCTTGGCTGAGCTTCGTTGAGCTTGGCTGAGCTTGGCTGAGCTTAGCGCCGTCGTACTTTACCCGGTTTGACCTGCGTAAATGTGCTATAGGTGACTTAGCTCCCAGGACAGGTGGTAAAGATTCCTTTACTATAAGGAAAGAACGTTGTGTGGGGAGGATCACCGTCGGGCTGCGATGTGCTACGCGGAGCCCGCGGTGGCCTCTCATACAGCACCGGAGCGGGAACGCGAAGGAGCCTCCCGCGTGAAGAGATTGAGGGGCGGGAATGTCTACATACACCACAGGTAGCCTTGTCCCCATTCGGGGATGGCAACGCACCTATTCCGGGAAGGTGCACGATTTATACCGGCCCGTGCCCGGGGGTGCGATGGCCGGGATGGATACCTATCTCATTGTGGCCTCGGATCGTATCGCTGCTTTCGACCACGTTGTTCCCACATTCATTCCAGACAAGGGCGAAATCCTCACCCGGATTGCCCGCTGGTGGTTCGACCGCACCGGGGACATCGCAGAAAGCCACTACCTACCCGGCGGCGTCCCGCGGGATATCGCCGCGCGCGGGATCCTGGTGCGGGCCCTGCGCATGCTCCCCTACGAAGTGATGGTGCGCGGCTATTTGACCGCGGGCGCGGTGCGCTCGCTCGGGACCCTCGGCACGCTCGATGCCATGCCGTACGACGGCGCCATCGAAGTGGGCGCCAAACTGGAACTACCGTGGGTCGGAATTGCGGAAAAGCGCCGGCCGGGCTGCCCGGATATCCCCATTCCGTGGGAGGAATTTATGCGGCGCGTGGGGGAGGGCACCGCGGAGCGGGTGCGCGTTCTGGCTCTCAACCTTTACCGACACGCCCACGCCATCGCGCTGGCCCGCGGGCTGGTGCTTGCCGATGCCAAGCTGGAATTCGGTACGGATATGGATGCCGGCTCCAGTCGGCTCATCCTGGCCGACGAAGCCTTCACGCCGGATACCGCCCACTACTGGCTGTCCACCGAATACCGCGCGGTGAAATCCGGGGAGGTACTGCCCACCCCGGAAGCGCTGCGTTCCTTCGATAAGGACGCGGCCCAGGTCTGGCTCATGTCTCCGCAATCCGGGTGGAATGCGGAGCAGGGCACCCAGCCGCCGGCTCTCCCCGCCGGCGTTGTGGCTGATATCCGCGACCGCTACCTGCGTGTTTGTGAAATGCTCACCGGGGAGCGCTGGCCCGGGCGCTAGGTGCGGCTGCCGCGCGCGGGGCGCACCCCGCGTTCGCTGCGCTCGCCAGGGTTCCGGCTGCCCGGGAGCGGCGTCGTCGTGCTTCACGAACCACACGCACACCGCACCTAAATGTGACGTGCACCGCGGAGTAGTGTTCGCGGTTCGAAATCATACCGCGAAAGCGCCCGGACGTTTTACCATTTTGATATGCATTACGCGAATAAAGTTTACGATCAGGTCGTCGCCGCGAACCCGGGCGAACCCGAATTCCATCAGGCCGTACGCGAAGTTTTCGATTCCATTGCGCCGGTTCTCGATGCTCACCCCGAGTACGCCGACCAGGCCATCCTGGAACGGCTGGTCGAACCCGAACGCATTATCGCCTTCCGGGTGCCGTGGGTGGATGACGCCGGCAAAATTCGCGTCAATAAAGGCTACCGGGTGCAATTCAACTCCGCGCTCGGGCCCTACAAGGGCGGCTTGCGCTTCCATCCCACCGTCTACCTGGGCATGCTCAAATTCCTGGGCTTCGAGCAGATCTTCAAGAACGCGCTGACCCGCCAGCACATTGGCGGCGCCAAAGGCGGCGCGAACTTCGACCCCAAGGGCAAAAGCGATAACGAAGTCATGCGTTTCTGCCAGTCCTTCATGACCGAGCTGCAGCGCCACATCGGCCCGGATGTCGATGTTCCCGCGGGCGACATCGGCGTGGGCGGGCGCGAAATCGGCTATCTTTTCGGCCAGTACCGTCGCATCCGCGATAGCTTCGACGCCGGCGTGCTCACCGGCAAAGGGCTCGGCTTCGGCGGATCGCTCGCGCGCACCGAAGCCACCGGTTACGGCGCCGTCTATTTCGCCGACGCCATGCTCGCCGCGCGCGGGGAAAGCTTGGACGGGCGCACCGCGGTGGTATCCGGTTCCGGGAACGTCGCGCTGTACGCGATCGCGAAGGCGCAGCAGCTGGGCGCGCGTGTGGTCACCGCCTCGGATTCCTCCGGGATGGTGTACGACGACGCCGGCATCGACGTTGAGCTTCTCCGCCATATTAAGGAAGATCTGCGCGGGCGGGTCTCTGATTACGCGGCGCAGCGCCCCGGGGCCCGGTACCAGGCCGGGGCGAAGGTGTGGAACCTGGCTGAGCTGGGGATTCACGCGGATATTGCTTTCCCGTGTGCCACCCAGAACGAGCTCAATGAGGTTGATGCGCGCCAGCTCCTCAACGGGGGAGTGCGTGCGGTAGTGGAAGGCGCGAATATGCCGACCACCCTGGAAGCCACCCACCTCCTCCAGGAGAACGGCGTGCTCTTCGCCCCCGGCAAGGCCGCGAACGCCGGCGGGGTAGCCACCTCCGCCCTGGAAATGCAGCAGAATTCCGCACGGCAAAGCTGGGGCTTCGAGAAAGTGGATGCCAAACTGCACGACATCATGCGCGATATCCACGACACCGCCCTGGATGCCGCCGCCCGCTACGGCCACGAAGGTGACTACGTGGTAGGTGCCAATGCCGCGGGCTTCGAGATGGTCGCGGAGGCGATGATCGCGCAAGGTGTGATCTAAGAGCGCCGTGCGTAGCGCAGTGCGCTCGCGGTGGCGGGATGCCGGTTGTGGCGTGTGGCGGGGCGGCCTGCGCGCAGTTCGGCGCGCTCGCAGCATCTGCCCGGCGCATGTCCGGCGCGCTCGCGGTGGCGCCGTCGTACCTTGCATCGTCGTCCTCCCGGGCGTCGTACAGTAGAGACGTGACACGAAAAATCGATAGCGCGGACGCGCTGCCCCTCCTCGCCCGTTTTCGTGCAGGTGAGGAGCTGAGTGCGGGCGAATCACGCACAGCTGTGCGGTTCCTTCTTGAGGAGCTTGCCGCCCGGCATCCCGGGCACGCGGTAGAAATCCGGGTTCCCTATGTTGGGGCGGTGCAGGCGGTTGCCGGGGTGCGCCACCGGCGCGGTACCCCGCCCAATGTGGTCGAATGCGATGCTGCTACGTTCCTGGGACTGTGCGTGGGTACCCTGAGCTGGGATGATGCCGTGGCTTCCGGGCGGGTGGACGCATCGGGAACCCGCGCGAACCTCTCCGAGTTTCTCCCGCTGGTGCATGTGGCAGGCTCGGCTCGCTGAGCCGAGGGCGTGGAGCGCTGAGCTGAGGGCGTGGAGCGCTGAGCTGAGGGCGTGGAGCGCTGAGCTGAGGGCGCGTAAGGCAATTTCCCGGACCGCGAGGGCCGTCAAGTGTAAATCCTGGACTGTGCCGGCCTCGTAGTGCAACCTGGCGACAGAAAAACCTCCAAAACCGTGCGCCAATTTGCACTACGTTTTTCGGGCCGGCGTGGGAGCTGATCGCGGGAATCCCATAAGTCACACAAGTCTCCGGAGCCTCAATAGTCATACGCGTCCCGGCGAGGGTGGTAGGTGTTTTCCGAGCTGTAGTGCAGATGTCGTACATGCGAAGTACAGCTCGGAAAAACACCCCGTCTCCTGCCGGGGCGGGGTAGGCGGAGTGGGTCATTCTCAAGCGTCAAGGCTGTAAAAGGTGCATTTTGGACTGTTAGGGCCGCAGAGTGTACGCCACGGACATTAAATCGCGGAAAAACTGTCACCCATGTACATTTTGTTAGCCGGCCTGGTCTCTCTCCTCCTCAAAGTGCGAGTCTTGGACATTGACTCCTGTCAAGTGCGCGTAAGGAACACGAAATCGCTCTGAAACGGTGTTCTCCCGCGCACTTTGTTTTCGAGCTTGGCTTGGAAACAACTGGGGGCTGTATCAGTAGTCTCGTGGGAAGTGGTCGGAAGCATTTGATAATGTTTCCGACCACTTTCTTTTTAAACCAT